>JBGSZV010000286.1:0-4890 GCA_041750235.1 Phycisphaerales bacterium | reverse complement strand
GGCGACGCTCAGCTTCGGCGCGCCACTGCTGCTCGCCGGCATCAGCGCTGCGGCAAGCACCGCCGGGGACGACAGCATCGCCTTCTGGGAGCGCACGCATCCGGTGATGCGCTACCTCTCACTGGCAAGCGTCCGCCTCTCGCCCGGCGCGCGGGTGCGTTTCAGCGAGACATCACTCGCCGGCGCAGGCGTGCGGGGGACAACTCTCGCGTCCGGGCTGCAGGGTCCACTCATCACCCTCATCGAGCAGGGACTGACGCGCCGAATCATTGTCGGTTTCTCTCTCGGCGATACGAACTGGTGGCGTTCCGACAGCTTCCCGATCTTTGTTGCCAACGCAGTGGACTACTTGGCGCGTAGAGGCGACGAGGGCGGCGGGGAACTCTTCAGCACCAGCCAGCCCGTCCGCGTCGCGGCGCCCGCCGCGGCATCCGTTGAACTCACCGGTCCAGAAGGATTCCGCCGCTCCGCGGTAGCGGACGCGGAAGGTGTTGCTGTTTTCGGCGTGATTCCACGCGTGGGCGTTTACACATGGTCGTTGGCGTCACCCCCGCGAACGCGGAACGTCGGCGTCAACCTACTGAGCGAAGAGGAGTCCGCGATCGCCACCCGCGCGGATGTCGTGATCGCCGGCAAGTCTATTGCCGGAACCACCGGCGCCACCGGCCCGCGTGAGATCTGGGGCTGGTGCGTTGCCGCGGGGCTCGCGCTGCTGATGGTCGAGTGGCTGCTCTTTGCGTGGCGGATGCGCGTGTGAGTTGATCAGTCCACCAAGCGCACGCTCGATTGCGAGCGGTTGCGGGTGCTGATGGTCGTGCCGTCACGGACACCCTCGACACGGATCATCTGCGAGATGTCGTAGGCGCGGAGCATGCCGGCCTCCCGGTCCCAGATGATCGTGCCCTCAAGACTGGAGTCCTTCAGCTCGGGCAGCTTCTCAGTTGCGTCGGGATCATTCTTCATCGACAGTACGCCCTTGATGTCGATCACCGCCTGGCCCTGGGCCCAGGAGCTGAGCGTGTCGGTGCGCCGAACGTTGATCCCGGCCTTTCGGTTCGAACCGATGGGCACGAACTCGACTCGAGTCCACGTCGAACCCGCTTCGATCTTGAGCGGCGGTGGCTTGGGTGCAAAGAGCGGCCCGAAGAGTTCGCGCACGGGCTCGTCGCCCATGATCTGCGCCACCATGGCGCCGGAGCCGGCGGTGCCTTCGAGCGCGGCCGGGCGCTGCACTGACTTCACGATGCCGTCGTTCCCGACCAGAAGCGTCACGGTGGTGTTCACCATCGGGCGCACCGCCGCGGCGAGTGGATTGGTTGCGTCCTGATCAACTGGCTGGTCGCTGTCGAACTCGAGCGCCTTCATCGGATCGCGGGACACGATCTTGATGCGAGTGAAGACGAGTTCCACCGCGGCTTCGTGCTCGGTCACATTGGCGATACGGCGTGTGACCGTCATCTCCAGCGTGGACACCTGCTCCGCGCGCTTCTGCTCATCGGGCCCGTCGGCGTTCATGATCTCGTCGGTCCGTGTGAACTGGACGCTGGCGATGTACTGCTTCTCATCCCCCTGCGTGAACTTCGGGGAGAGATCGACTTCCTGAACCTGCGTTTCCTGGGCGCGAGCGCCGGAACCGCAGACCATCAACGCCGCCACTCCGCCCAGCAGCCAGTTCCGGACACACGACATGGGGACTCACTCCGGGCATCCGCCGACGCGCACAAAGTGCGCCGGGCACCGGGTGCTACCGCGGACCGCTGAAGGGGATGCGTGCGTCAGCCGGCCCGGGCGCCGCGGACTGCCGCGACGACCCGACGTGCTGCATCGGCCAGATCGAGGGCCGGCTGCATCGTCGGGATCTCGGACCTTGCATTTTCCAGGATCTTGCGTCCCGCTTCGACGTTGGTGCCTTCCAGACGCACGACCAACGGGACCTTGAAACCCACTTCCTTGGCCGCGGAAACGATCGCCTGAGCGATCACATCGCACCGCATGATGCCGCCGAAGATGTTCACCAGCACGCCCTTGACGGCATGATCCGACAGGATGATCCGGAACCCCTCGGTGACCGACTCAACCGTCGCGCCGCCGCCGACGTCCAGGAAGTTCGCCGGGCTGCCGCCGTGGTGCTTCACGATGTCCATCGTTGCCATGGCGAGGCCGGCGCCGTTGACCAGGCAGCCGATCTCACCTTCGAGCTGGACATAGTTGAGCCCGCTCTTGCCGGCCCGCAACTCGGACGCGTTCTCTTCAGAGGGGTCGAACATCGCCTGAAGATCGGGGTGGCGGAACATCGCGTTATCGTCAAAGCTGAACTTCGCGTCGATCGCGAGCACGCGCCCGTCGGGGTCCTTCGACGTCGGCGGCGTGACGATCAGCGGGTTGATCTCTGCGAGCGAGCAGTCCTTCTCAACATAGATCTTCGCCAATGCGATCATGATGGCGACCGCCTGATTGACCTGCTTGCCCTTGAAGCCGAGCTTGAAGGCGAGATTCCGCGCCTGGCCGGTCTGCAGGCCCAGCAGCGGATGGATCGGCTCTTTGATGATCGCGTCGGGGTGGTCGTGGGCGACCTGCTCGATGTCAACACCGCCCTGAGCGGAGGCAATCATGACGTTGCGCCGTGTCGTGCGGTCGGTGGTCACCGCGAGGTAGTACTCGTGCTCGATGTCCACGCCGGCGGCGATCAGCAGCTTGCGGACCGCGATGCCCTCGGTGCCGGTCTGCGGCGAGACCATGCGGTTGGAAAGCATGAACTTGGCGGAGTCCGTCGCTTCCTTCGCGGAGCGGACGAGCTTCACGAAGCCGGCCTTGCCGCGACCGCCCGCGTGCACCTGCGCTTTGACCACCGCGAGGCCGCCATCGCCAAGTCCAGCGTCCTGCACGACCTTGGTGTACGTCGACCCCGCATCTTCGGCGCGTGTCACCACGCCGCCGGAAGGAACGGGAACCCCGGCGGCTGCAAGCAGCTCGCGCGCTTGATGCTCGTGGACCTTCATAGGAGGTGGGGCGAACGCTCGGAAGCAGCGTCCGCCAATCGAGACGAACGGAGGACTACTTATCCGCGGTGTTCAGGAACCGACCGGCTCGACGCTTGTTGTTCAACATCTTGCGGCCGGCCTTGGTCTTCATGCGGGCGCGGAAGCCAATGCTCCGCTTGCGCTTGATGCGGCTGACCTTGTGGGGGTAATGCATGGAGAGGCTCTCAGGCTTGGATCGTGGGGACGCTGAAAACGGGTCGGGATGGTAGCTCAACCACACTCAATTCGCCAGCGTGGGCTTTCCAAGAGCGTTCTGGGTCGCGGAATGGCGTCCAGAATCGGTTATTCCCCCTCCGGGGTCGGAAATCCGCCGGGTTCGTGATGGCCTCGGGAATGAGCGTCGATACTCTTTGGGTGTGGAGTTTGTTGCTCCACACATCGGGCCGCGTAGGCCAAGCCCCCGTTCGCCCCGCCACTCCCGGCGGGTGAGTTCGCACGGCGGCTTGTTCGATGCGTCCTGATCCACTGGTCGGTCATGGACTCTCGCAACGCTCGCCTTCGCGTGTTCGCCAACGACACGAGGAGGAGCAAATCGAGAGGAATGCCGTGACCCTGTCGTCCGGTCGATCGGCGAGTGCCCGTGTGGCTCGCCAAACTGAGGATGCGTCGTGCTGGTTCTTGACGACAACACCCTTCTCGAAGCCGAACGCATCGTGGGCTATTCGTTCCGCGATCGTCAGCTCCTGATGACCGCGCTGACCCATGCCTCCGTGGCCGACAGTCGCCTGGTTTCCAACGAGCGGCTGGAGTTCCTCGGCGACGCGGTCCTCGGCCTCATCACCTGCGACTACCTCTACGACAAGTTCCCGTCGCTGCTTGAAGGCGAACTGACCAAGATCAAGTCGCTCGTCGTCTCCCGCGGCACGTGCGCGAAGGTGGCGTCGGAAATGGGGCTCGACAAGCTGCTCGCCCTGGGCAAGGGGATGAAGAGCCGCCCAATGTCGCTTTCGGCGGCGGTGCTGGAGTCTATGACCGGCGCGATCTACATCGAGGCGGGGCTTGACCGGGCGCGGCAGTTCCTCATGCCGCACCTCGTGCCGCACATCGAACGCGCCGCCCTTAGCGGCCATCAGCAGAACTTCAAGAGCGTGCTGCAGCAGTACGCGCAGCGGCAACTCAATGCGCAACCCGAGTACCTCCTCAACGATGAGCAGGGACCGGACCACGAGAAGTGCTTCCAGATCAGCGTGCAGATCGGTGTCCGCCGGTTCACATCGTGCTGGGCTCGCTCGAAGAAACAGGCCGAGCAGATGGCGGCGCGGATCGCGCTCGAGGAACTCGGCCTTCTGCACGTTGATTCCGAAGGTCACGCGGTCTACGCGCCCGGTGTCAGCGAGGAAGTCGCCAACGGACTCAGCGGTCAGAACGGCCAGTCGCACAACGGCGAAACGGCCGCTTAATCGCCCGCCAGCGAGCCCCACGTTGAGAGATCGACCGCGATGCGTCCCGGCTCCGCTTGCCCCGGCAGCATGGGTCGCGGCCAGGACGATCGCTCGGCACCTACAACGCGCTCGAATCCAACGCGAAGTGTCGCATCACCCTCGATCGCGTCCGCGGGGATCGTGACGAGGGCGCTCCAGCCCCGATCCATGGAGCCGATCTGCACCGCCAGCTCGCGCGCCGGTTGACCCTGCACGTGCAGCGTCGAGGGGCCCATGCGATTCACGGTAATGAGGACGGAAGGATCGGTGTAGGTGCCGAACCACACGTTCACACGATCTTCCTGGAGTTCCTCCGGCGTTGCTGCGCACTGGAGATAGACCTGCCAGGTGCCTGACTCGGTGCCCGGCTGGATCATCGCGGTCGTTGCCGCGGCCCCGGTTGCGGGCGCCGCGATGCCGGCCAGCCA
>JBGSZV010000285.1:0-11363 GCA_041750235.1 Phycisphaerales bacterium | reverse complement strand
CGCGCACGCCCCCCCACCGCGCGCTCCGCAGCGCGACGTTCGATCTCCAACGGGCAGATGACAATCAGTTCGTTCATGGTGCGACGCCAAAACGACAACCGCACGGGGATCTGGATCCCCGCGCAGCACGTGGAATCCAATGAATCAATAGGCGGAGTCGACCTCAACATCCGCCATCAGCGAGCGGACATCGAGTTCCGGAACACTCTTGTACACCTCTTCGCCGCTCACATCGACGGCAACCGCCTGCCCCGCCGCGTTCGTCACGCTGTACGTGGCATGGTCGCTCGCCGCGAAGATCGACACCCGGAACTCCGGCCCCACCAGCGACCCCAGCGAAGCCCGCGTCTCCGCGCCCTCCGCCGTCGTCACCGTCGAACCGGACTTCCCGTTGGCCAGGGCGAATCCGCCCGCATTCCGCACGGCCTTCGCGAGGCTCGATGTCGGGTTGACCAGCGTCGCGATCCCGACAAACGCGACCACGCCGCCGACCACCGCCAGAACGCGCAGCAGTTGCCTGCGGGAGCGAGTCGGGTTGTGCGAGACAGGGCGCATGCCCTCATCATCGGCAATTTCCGCCCGGGAGTCTTGAATCCACACCCAAACAGAGCGTGAACATGGGAAGTTTGTGATCCCCATGACGTCCGGCCGCACAAACGCTGGAAAGGTGGCTAAGCTCTGCGGCCAAAACCGTGGCCCCATCGTCTAGCCTGGTCTAGGACGTCACCCTTTCACGGTGAAGACAGGGGTTCGAATCCCCTTGGGGTCATTGATACTCGAGATAGATACGTTCGTACCCCCCGCCGCAAGGCGGGGCTCGGGCGTCGTTTTTTGGACCTGTCGGACAGCGTGAGTCAGGGGTCCATTTTCAATATTGAATCCGCCAACCCAAACCGCTCCGACACCCAGCTCGTTCCAAAGCTGAGTCACTGACACGAAACCCCTGCCGGTTCCTTTCGTCTTGGCCTGCAGTGCCTGACCACTTCGCCGAGCACTCAGAAACGCAACGCTCAAAAAGCAGGACGGCCGTCGGACACCCGAACGGCCGCCCTGCCGGTGTGTACTTTTGATTTCGCTCAGCAGACGCTGCCAAAACCTCCCAGCAGTACGCTCAGATCAGCGCCATTCACGATCCCATCGCCGTTGAAGTCTGCGCCGCTCCCCGCCGCGACACTCGATCCGAACTGCGAAAGCAGCACGCTCAGGTCCGCTGCATCAACGACCAAGTCGCCGTTCGCATCCCCCGGGCACGCCGGCGGCGGAACCATCAACCGGATCTGCAGTCCGTTGATCCCCGACTGAATGAACCCGCTCGGCACCCCCGAGTGCAGCCCGATCCGCCCCGTCCCCCCCACTGTCACGGTGTGGCGCGAGAACGTCTGCCCCTCCTGATGCGTACCGCTCCAGTTTCCACCGATGAACGCCGGCGGCTCGTTTGCAAAGTCCACCCGTGTCTGGCTGATCAATGAACCATTGTCCGGCGTGATCGCGTACATCAGCACTTCGTAGTCGCCGGGCACGAGCCCGTCGATGAAGATGCACACATCCACCGGGTTGTTGAACCCGATCAACATGTCGTCCAGGAGCGCCTGGTCATCGCCGCTCGTGCCCGCGTTATCAAACGCAAGCAACTGCGTCCCGCCGATGTTCCTGATCGTGCAGCCCGTTGATGCGCCATCGAGCCCCACCAAGGGCAACACGCTCCCGTTCGGCAGCATCGTGTAGTTGTTCCAAACGCCCGGCAGCCCGGCCGCTGCGTGAGAGGCCGAGGGCGCCGAGCCCGCCGCGCCAAAGTCCACGTTGAACGACTGCCCCGCCGCCGCCCCGGTCAGCCCCAATAGCCCCGCCAAAGTGATCGCCGCAATCTCGACACGCATGGTGAACCTCCTGTGAGTGGTCAGCCTCGCGTGCATCATGGAACGCGGCCAAAGCGACGAACAACCTACCAAGGTTCTGGCGCATAAAGCATGACTATGCGCCACAGAACGCACTTTTTCTTGGACAATCGACCTTCAACATGCGTAAACATGTCGGCATAATGGGTTGCTGGCGCATTTTTGCGGATTATGCACGCGCAAGTCGCAAACCCCGCTTTCTGAAGATTCTTCGGATTTCTTCCCCGATCACCGACCACCACCGAATCGCATTCACACCCACCCGCCCCACTATCCTCTGCCTCCCCATTCAGCCCCTGCGAAACCCAACGTGCTCCTCACCGCTCGAAACATCGCCAAAACGCACACCCTCCGCACCCTCTTCCACGATGTCTCACTCAGCATCGCCGAAGGAGAACGCCTCGCGCTCATCGGAGCCAACGGCGTCGGCAAAAGCACGCTCCTCAAACTCCTCGCCGGCCAGGACACACCCGACGAAGGAACCATCACCGCCGCAAAAGGCCTCCGCGCCGTCTACGTCCCCCAGCAGGACCTCTTCCCCGCCGATCAATCCGCCACGCACATCGTCGTCGCCGCCGCACACGCCGGCGGAACCCACGATGACCACGAAGCAGAACTCCTCGCCGACATGGTGATGTCCCGCGTCGGCTTCGATGAGGTCCACGCCAGCGCCCTCGCGGGCTCACTCTCCGGCGGCTGGCGCAAACGACTCTCCATCGCCTGCGCCCTCGCCACCGCGCACGCCGAGCCCGATCTCCTCCTCCTCGACGAACCAACCAACCACCTCGACGTCGAGGCCATCCGCTGGCTCGAATCACTCCTCAAGGAACCCCTCAGCGCCAACGCTTCCGCCTCTTGCGTCTTCGTCACCCACGACCGCGCGTTCCTCGAGAACGTCGCCACCCGCATCGTCGAACTCAGCCCCGCCTACCCCGAAGGCACCTTCAGCGTCGACGGCAACTACACCGAGTTCCTCCGCCGCAAAGAAGAGTTCCTCATCGGTCAGGCCCGACAGGAACAGGCCCTCGCCAATCAGGTCCGCAAGGACATCGCATGGCTCGCCCGCGGACCCCAGGCCCGTCGTACCAAGAGCAAGAGCCGCATCTTCGCCAGCTACGACCGCATGGACGAACTGGCCGACCTCAAGACCCGCAACACCGCCGCCACCACCACCAGCACCCGCGTCGAGTTCAACGCCACCGACCGCCGCACCAAGAAGTTCATCGCCGCCAAGAAGATCTCCAAGGCTTACGGCGACAAAGTCCTCTTCCGCGACCTCGACATCGCCCTCGGCGCCGGCGATTGCCTGGGACTCCTCGGGCCCAACGGCAGCGGGAAAACCACCCTCATCCGCATCCTCACCGGCGAACTCAAACCCGACACTGGCAGCGTCGTCCTCTCCGACCCACCCCCGCGCGTCGCGATCTTCAGCCAGCACCGCCAGGACTTCCCGCCCACCATGCTCCTGCGCGAAGCCCTCTGGCCAGTCAGCGACGTCGTGCGCTTCCGCGATCAAGCCATGCACATCACCGCCTGGTCCCGCCGCTTCCTCTTCCGCGACGAACAGCTCGAGCAACCCGTCAGCTCGCTCAGCGGCGGCGAACTGGCGCGCATCCACATCGCCCGCATCATGCTCGAGCCCGCCGATGTCCTCGTCCTTGACGAACCGACCAACGACCTCGACATCCCCACCCTTGAAACCCTTGAAGAAGCGCTCGAAAGCTTCCCCGGCGCACTGATCCTCGTCACCCACGACCGCGCCATGCTCGACCGCCTCGCCTCCGACATCCTCGCGCTCGACGCCCGCGGCAACGCCACCATCTACGCCACCATCGAACAAGCCCTCGCCGCCACCAAACCGATCAAGCCCGCCAAGCCGAGCAAATCCAGCCCCACCGGCGTCGCCCCTCCGCCGCCCGTCAAGGCAAAGAAGCTCAGTTTCAACGAGCAGCGCGACCTCGAAACCATCGAGCAGCGCATCCATGACGCCGAAGCCCGCGTGGTGAAGGCCGAAGCCGCCCTCAACGACCCCAAGGTCATCGCCAACCACGAGCGCATGCACGACGCCTGCGAGGAACTCAGCAAAGCCCAGGCAAACGTGGCCGCGCTCTATGCCCGATGGGAAGAACTCGAAGCCAAGGTACGCTAGCGGTTCGATGACCTTCGACCCAACCGATCACTGGCAACGCATCTACGCCGAGAAGGCGCCCGACAGCGTCAGTTGGTACCAGCGTTCGCCGATCCGCTCCCTCTCGCTGATCCACGCGCACAAGTCCGCCGCCCCGTGCCATGTTGTCGACATCGGCGCCGGCGCCTCCAACCTCGTCGATCACCTCCTCGACTCCCCCGCCTTCGAGCCTTGGCTCATCGACATCTCCACCTGCGCCCTCGACATCACCCGCGCCCGCCTCGCCGATCGCGCCGCACGGACCCACTTCACCACCGCCGACATCACCCAGCCCCTCACCGATCCTCCCGCGCACTGGGCCGACCTCTGGCACGACCGCGCTGTCTTCCACTTCCTCACCACCGACAAGGCCATCAAGGCCTACGCACGCAATCTCGCCCGCACCCTCAAACCCGGCGGCGTCGCGATCATCGCCACCTTCGCACCCGACGGCCCCGCCAAATGCTCGGGCCTCGAAGTCCGCCGTCATGATGCCCCCAGCATCCAGGCCGCCCTCGCCCCCACCATCCCGCTGACGCTCCTCACCGAAGCGCGCGAAGATCACACCACCCCATCGGGCGCGATCCAGAAGTTCACCTACGCCATCCTCCGCCGCGCGCCCACCCCCTGACCACGCGATCATGACCCCCCGCATGCCCACCGCAACCGTCAAACGCCCAGCCAACCGCAAGCCCCCCGCCGACTTCGCGCAGATCCTCCCCGACCTGCTCAAGCACGACGCACCCAAGCTCTACGCCCTCGCGCTCCGGCTCTGC
Organism: Phycisphaerales bacterium; assembly: GCA_041750235.1. Taxonomy (GTDB): domain Bacteria; phylum Planctomycetota; class Phycisphaerae; order Phycisphaerales; family UBA1924; genus JBGSZV01. Next base: position 6,525 of record JBGSZV010000285.1, on the reverse strand, counting down.
GGCAACGACGCCGACGCCCAGGACATGCTGCAGGAAACTTTCCTGCGGGCCCACCGCAAGTGGCACACCTTCCGCGGCGACTCCAGCCCATCGACATGGCTCTACGCCATCGCCGCGCGCATGTGCAAGTCACGCCTCCGCCGCAAGTACGCCAGCGACAGGCGCATGCCCGCCTTCTCGCAGGTGGCCCCTTGGACCGAATCCACCGTCTCCGCCGCCGGACTCCGCCTCGACTCGCCTTTCAAGAAACTCGAAGAGAAAGAAGCCGCGCAGGCCGTCCACTCCGCCATCCTCACCATCCCCGAGCACTTCCGCGTCCCCCTCATCATGAAGGAGATGCTCGAACTCTCCATTGATGAAGTCGCACAGGCCTTGGACATCAAGCCCGAAACCGTCAAGACCCGCGTCCACCGTGCCCGCTTGCTCCTGCGCAAAGCGCTCATGGCCGAACTGCCCCAGACGCAGGCCCCCGACCCCGTCTACGAGAAGCAGGTCTGCATGGACCTCCTCAAGGCCAAGCTCGACGCGATGGATCACGGCCGCGGCTTCCCCATCGGCCAGAAGGTCATCTGCGAACGCTGCCGGGCCGTCTTCCGCGAACTCGACCTCGTGCAGGACACCTGCGCCCGCCTCGCCCAAGGCGACATCCCCGCCTCGCTGCGCCGATCCATCCTGAGCGCCATCGCAACCGCAAAGTGAATCAGCCGCCGGCCTGTTCCGCCGCATCAATCTCATCCAGCAGCGCCACCGCCCGCCGCAGATGCGGGATCACGATCGAACCCCCCACGATCAGCCCCACATTGAAGATCTCCCAGATCTCCGCATTGGTGCATCCCACTTCCCTTGCCCGGATCACGTGGTACGCGATGCAGTCATCGCACCGCAGCACCATCGACGCCGACAGCCCCGCCAGTTCCTTGGTCTTCTCATCCAATGCGCCCGGCTCGTACGTCTTGCCATCAAGCGCAAAGAACCGGTTCGTCACCAGATTGTTCTGCTCGAAGATCCGCGCATTCATCCTCTCGCGGAACTCACGAAACTCCTGCAGCCTCGACATGCCACCCTCCCCGGCGCCCGCACTCATGCCTTGCCCTTGAGCATCCCGCTCCAGTACAGCTTCGGAAGCAGGTGCTTCTTCAGCATGTACATGCTCCACCGTTCCTTGCTCTGATCAAACGGGAACGTCTCGTGCGGCTTCAGGTCGTACCCGAACTCTGCGAGAATCAGCTTCCCGTACCCGGTTGTCAGCGGACAGGAGGTGTACCCGTCGTACTTCTCCGTCATCCCCTGCCCCGCCACGCTCGCCAGCAGATTCTTCACCACCACCATCACCTGCTTGCGGATCGCCGCCCCCGTTTTGCTTGTCGGCAGGCTCGAGCAATCCCCCAGCGCAAACACGTTCGCGTGCGTCACATGACGGCAGGTTTCCTTGTCCACATCCACCCATCCCGCCTGATTCACCAGCGCCGACCCCTTGATCACATCCAGCGGACCCTGCGGCGGCGTCACGTGCAGCAGATCAAAGTGCTGCACCACTTCCTTGTTCGCATCCATATCCTGGAACACCGCTTCGCGCGATTCAGCACGGATCTCCACCAGGTTGTGCTTGAAGTGCGTCAGCAGCCCCTTCCGCTCGATCACCTTCGTGAGCGCCTTGGCGTAGTGCTCGGCCTTGAAGATCGCCGCCTCGCCCGAATAGAAGTGGACCTTCGCCTTCTCCCGCACGCCCTGGCGTCGGAACGCATCATCCGCGAGATACATGATCTTCTGCGGCGCGCCGCCGCACTTGATCGGCGTCGCCGGATGCGTGAACACCGCATCGCCGCCCTTGAAGTTCCGGATCGCTCCCCACGTGAGCGGCACCGTCTCAAACGAATAGTTCGAGCAGATGCCCAGTTTCCCCATGTTCTCCTTGAGCCCCTTCACCCCGCCCCAGTTGAGCTGAAGTCCCAGCGCGACCACCAGCCAGTCGTAGCGAATCCGTGCGCCGCTCTTGAGCACCACCGCGTTCTCCGACGGCTCAAACCCCGCCGCCGCATCCTTCACCCACGCCGCCCCAGCCGGGATCACGCTCGCCTCCGACCGCTTCGTCGATTCGCGATCCGCATCGCCCGCTCCCACCAGTGTCCACAGCGGCTGGTAGTAATGCACGTCCGATGGCTCGATAATCGTCACCTGCCCCGCATGCCCCGCCGCGCACAACCGCGCTGCCAGCGAAATCCCAGCCGCGCCGCCGCCAACGATCAGAAACTTCGAATGTGCGGGGGCAGTTCCGACCGGTTGAGCATGAGCCATAGCGCAGTTCCTCGAATGGTCTTCAGTTTCCCGGCCCGGAAGCCTCACGATACCTTCGCGCACGCCAATCACACAATTCGCCGGCGGCTCCCTGGACCCCACCCGCTAAACTGCGTGTCCGATGCCAATCCCGGGAACCCGCCCTGACCCCGGAGCCTCTCAGTGTGGACATCGCCACACCCGTCCAGGAGACCACCGATGCTCTTCCGCATGATCTACGACGACAAACTCGCCGAGGCCGCCTACCTCATCGGCTGCCAGAAGACCGGCGAAGCCATCATCATCGACCCCGAGCGCGACATCGACCGCTACCTCGCCGCCGCGGCGAAAGAGGGCGTCAAGATCGTTGCCGTCGCGGAGACCCACATCCACGCCGACTTCCTCTCCGGCTCACGCGAGCTCGCCGAGAAGACCGGCGCCAAGGTCTACGTCTCCGATGAAGGCGACGCCGACTGGAAGTACCAGTGGCTCTCCAAAAAGTCATCGGGCGGCGCTTACAACCACCAGCTCCTCAAGCACAACGACACCTTCAAGGTCGGCAACATCGAGTTCAAAGTCCTCCACACCCCCGGCCACACCCCCGAGCACATCTGCTTCCTCGTCACCGATAAGGGCGGCGGTGCCAACGAACCCATGGGCATCGCCACCGGCGATTTCATCTTCGTTGGCGACCTCGGGCGACCCGACCTCCTCGAAACCGCCGCCGGATTCGTCGGCAAGGCCGACCCCTCCGCCAAGCGCCTCTATCACACCGTTCAATCCATCAACACGCTCCCCGACTGGCTCCAGGTCTGGCCAGCCCACGGCAGCGGCTCCGCCTGCGGCAAGGCCCTCGGCGCGGTCCCGCAGAGCACCATCGGCTACGAGAAGCGCTTCAACCCCGCCATCCGCGCCGCCACCAGCGAGGATAACTTCGTCAAATACATCCTCGAAGGCCAGCCCGAGCCGCCCCTCTACTTCGCGCGCATGAAGCGCGACAACAAACTCGGCCCGCGCATCCTCGGCGAACTCCCCAAACCCAAGCCGTTGACCGCCGACGACCTCAAGTCCATCGACCCCCGCAAGGTCGCCCTCATCGACACCCGCTCATGGGACGTGTACCGCAAGGGGCACATCAAGGGCGCACTCTTCCACCCCCTCAACAACGCCTTCCCCACCGACGCCGGCTCGATGGTCAAGGAAGACGAACCCATCTACCTCATCATCGACGCTGCCAAGGTGGACGAAGCCGTCCGCGCGCTCGTCCGAATCGGTCTCGACGACATCCGCGGATACTTTGAACCCGCGACCATCGAGCAGTTCGCCAAGTCCGGCGGCTCGCTCGCCACGACCCCCGAGATTCCCGCCAAGGACGCCATGTCCTTGATCGACTCTCCCAATACCTACCTCCTCGATGTCCGCCGCGCCACCGAGTTCGCCGAGGGCCACATCGCCAACGCCGCCAACATCGCCCACACCCGCCTGCTCGCCCACGTGAACGAAGTCCCCAAGGGCAAGCACATCCTCGTCAACTGCCGCTCCGGCGGACGATCCGCCCGCGCCTGCGCACTCCTCGAGAAGCACGGCTACGAAGTCACCAACCTCGGCGGCGGAATGCTGGCGTGGGAACAATCCCACCCGACCGTGACCCGTTGAACCACGCAAGGAATCCTCAGTGATCTGGGCATGGATCGGTGCAGCCATGGTTGGCGTCAGTCTCGGCCTCCTCGGCTCGGGCGGCGCCATCCTCACCGTCCCAATCCTCGTCTACCTCGTTCATCACAACGAGAAGACCGCGATCGCCGAATCCCTCGCCATCGTCGGCATCATCGCCCTCGTCGGCGCGATCCGCGCCGCCACGCAGCAACGTGTGGATTTCCGCAGCGCCCTGCTCCTCGCCTTGCCCGGCATCGTCGGCACATACCTCGGCGCCCTCGCCGCCGAATGGATCCCCGGCGCCGTCCAACTCGTCCTGCTCGCCGCGCTCATGCTGACCGCGGCGGTCCTCATGTTCCGCAGCAGCAACATCCCCCGCACCGAACTCAACGCCTCCATCCTCCCCAGCCACCGCCCCCCCGACCACAAACGCACCATCGCCATCATCGCCGCACAAGGTCTCGGACTCGGTCTCGCCACCGGCCTCGTCGGCGTCGGCGGCGGCTTTCTCATCGTCCCCGTGCTCGTGCTGCTCCGGCGGCTCTCCATGCCACTCGCCGTCGGCACCAGCCTCGCCATCATCGCCGTCAACTCATCCGCCGGCTTCATCAAGTACATCACCCTGCTCGGCGACCACGGCGTCAACGTCGACTGGTCCATCATCGCAATCTTCGCCGCCCTCGGCGTCGCCGGCTCGCTCGTGGGCAACCATCTCACCAACCGAATCAACAAGAACACCCTCAAGCGCATCTTCGCCGTCTTCCTCGTCATCATGGCCGCCTACATCGTCTACCGCCAGATCCCCCGCATCATGGCCCACAATCAGGCAGCAACCGCCCCCGCCGTCACCACCGAACCGGCCCCCACGACTCACTGAACAATCTCGGGAACCTCCCCGCCCCCAGTCGCCTCTCAACTGGTGAACCATTTCCGGAGGATCACCATGGCGACCGCCACCCAGACCGTCCCCTTCACTGAAACCGACCCCGCCACCGTCGCCCGCTGGCTGAAGTCCGGCGAGTGCACCCTCATTGATGTCCGCGAGCCCGACGAGCACGCCCGCGAACGAATCAACGGCGCACGCCTCTCACCCCTGTCATCATTCGCGCCCGCGACCGTCGCAACCACCGCCGCCAAGCGCATCGTCTTCCACTGCAAGAGCGGCCGACGCTCCGCCGATGCCGCGCAGCAAGCCTCCGCTTTCATCCCCGCCGGCGTCGAAGTCCACAGCATGAAAGGCGGCATCGAAGCGTGGAAGGGCGCCAACCTCCCCGTCGAGGTCAACGCCAACGCACCGCGCATGTCCATCATGCGCCAAGTCCAGTTCACCATCGGCCTCGGCATCCTGACCGGCCTCGCCATCGGCTACTTCGCACACCCGCTCGGCTACTTGCTCTCGGCCTTCATGGCGTGCGGCCTCGTCATGGCCGGCCTCACCGGTGCCTGCCCGCTCGCCGCCGCAGTCGCCAGACTCCCGTGGAACCGCTTGAACACATCCGACGGATGCGCCGCCGGCGAGTGCAACTGATCCAACCGTCAATTCCCCAACAAAGGACCGCAATCATGTCCAGCAACGCCACCGACTTCTACGCCACATGGCCGCAGAAGATGAACGCCATGAAGTCCCGCGCCCCAGATCTCGGCAAAGCCTTCGGCCCCTTCTTCCAAGGCCTCATGAAAGATGGAGCACTCACCGCCAAGCACAAGGAACTCATCGCCGTCGGGATCGCCGTGGCCACCCGATGCGAGTCCTGCATCTACGCCCACGTCGAAAAAGCCCTGAAGCACGGCGGCACGCCCGCTGAAATCATGGAAGCAGCCGGTGTCGCCGTGATGATGGGCGGCGGCCCCGCGTATACCTACGCCCCCATCGTTGACGCCGCACTCACGCACTTTGAGACAGTCGGAGCCGCCACATGAAACGCGCCTTCATCCCCCTCGCCGCCTCCACGCTTCTCCTCGCGCCTGCGGCCTGCCAGAGGACCACCCCCGCGCCGCAAACCGCCGCGCCTGAAGTCACCCCCGAACGCGGCACACTCGCATACGACAAGTCCGTCTGGCTCTCGCTCCTGGCCGATCACACCAGAATCCGCCGCGAAGTCCGCCACATCGACAACGGACTCGAGGCCATCACCGAATCCGACGACCCGGCCGTCGCCGCCCGCATCATCGACCACGCCCAAGCCATGCAGCTCCGCGTCAAGCACGGCGCCCAGGTCCGCGTCTGGGACCCGGTCTTCGCCGAGCTCTTCGACAACTACGAGAAGATCAACCTTGAAGTCACCACCACCGCCAAGGGTGTGCGCATCCGCGAGACCAGCGACGATCCCAACGTCGTCGCCCTCCTCCGCGCCCACGCCGCGGGCGTCACCGATTTCGTGAACGAAGGCGCCACGGCCGCTCAGCGCGAAACGCCGCGTTCCTGGGAGCGCCCAACGTCCCAACAGTGATCTTCACGCAGCAACCGACAGCACGATCCGGTTCCGTCCCGACTGCTTCGCCTGATACAACGCCCGGTCGGCCGCACGCAGCAGATCGTCGGGCGTTCGCATCCCCGGCGACCGCTCCACCAGCCCGCCGCTGATCGCCATCGGG
>JBGSZV010000284.1:0-8472 GCA_041750235.1 Phycisphaerales bacterium | reverse complement strand
GGCGACAACCGCCTCGCCATCATCATCCCCTGCCATCGCGTCATCGGGTCCGACGGCACGCTGACGGGCTACGCCGGGGGCCTCCGGCGCAAGGAATGGCTCCTTGACCACGAGCGCTCGATGACCGGCTCGAGCCTCCTGCGGACGACTCCGGCTACCCTCACGGCATGAGCGCTGATCCACTTGCCGTCCGCATCGCCGAGAGCTTTGCCCGCCAGACGATCATGGCCACACTCGGCGCGCGGCTGACGCACGTCGCCCCCGGCGCCGTCAGCATCGAGATGCCCTTTGCAGAACACCTCACCCAGCAGCACGGCTTCCTCCACGCCGGTGCCGTCGCAACGCTCGCCGACAGCGCCTGCGGCTACGCCGCGCTCACCATGATGCCCGAGGGCTCCGCGATCGTGAGCATCGAGTTCAAGGTGAATCTGCTCTCGCCGGCGGTGGGGGAGAAGTTCGTCGCTCGCGGCAGGCTCATCCGTGGCGGGAAGACGATCTATGTGGTCAGCGGCGATGTCTTTGCAACCGTCGCTTCCGGGGGCGGCGGCGAAGAGAAGCATGTGGCAACGATGACGGGCACGATGATGCGCGTCGAGCCACGCGGCGGTCAGGCGGGGTAATGAAAAAGGCCCCGCCGCAATCGGCAGGGCCTTGGTTTCAGACTTGGAATGATCGATCAGTCGAGCGGGTCAACCATGACCGGCGTCGCGACGATCACCGGCGCCACCGGGACCGCGGCCGCGTTGCCGTTGGCGTTCTGCGCGGGCATGGGAAGCGGGACGAGTTCATCGGCGCTGCCATCGATGAACGGCGCGAGCTTGCGCGAGCGGACCGGGTGCTGAAGCTTGCGGATGGCCTTGGCCTCGACCTGGCGGACGCGTTCGCGAGTGACCTTGAAGATGCGGCCGACTTCTTCGAGGGTGTAGGTGTAGCCGTCGCCGATGCCGTAGCGGAGCTTGATGATCTCGCGCTCACGGTAGGTGAGGGTCTTGAGGACCGCCTCAATGCGCTGCTTGAGCATGTCGTTGGCCGCGACGATGCTCGGGGCCTCCTGGCGCTCGTCCTCGATGAAGTCGCCGAAGTAGCTGTCCTCGCTCTCGCCGACCGGGCGGTCGAGGGAGATCGGGTGACGGCTGATCTTCATGACGCGGCGCGTTTCGGCGACGGTCATGTTGGCGCGCTTGGCGAGTTCCTCGATGGTCGGCTCATGGCCGAGTTCCTGGAGGAGCTGCTTCTGGAAGTTACGCAGCTTGCTCATCGTCTCGATCATGTGCACCGGGATGCGGATGGTGCGGGCGTGATCGGCGATGGCGCGGGTGATGGCCTGGCGGATCCACCAGGTGGCATAGGTGCTGAACTTGTAGCCGCGCTTGTACTCGTACTTGTCGACAGCGCGCATCAGGCCGGTGTTGCCCTCCTGGATGATGTCCAGGAACGACAGGCCGCGGTTGCGGTACTTCTTGGCGATCGAGACGACCAGTCGGAGGTTGCCCGCCGAGAGGTCGCGCTTGGCCTGCTCGTACTCCCAGAAGACCGTGTCGAGGCTCTTCACGCGGGCGGCAAGCGCGTCGGGCTCTTCGAGCGTGAGGGCGCGGAGGCCCGAGAGCTCCTCCTTCATCACGATCACGTCTTCGGCTTCGTACTTCTGCGGGAACTTCTCGGCCTTGAGGAGATCGACCTGCAGGTCGCACATCTTCTTGCTGATCGCCCGCATCTTGCGATGCAGCGGGATGATGCGGCTGGTGCGGAGGCTCATCTCCTCGCAGAGCGTCGCCATCTTGCGGCGGCGGGTGAAGATGCGGTCCTTGATCTCCGCCAGCTTCTCGCTGTCGCGCTCCTTCATCGCCTCTTCGATCAGGTCCCAGTCCTTGCGGTTCTGCTCCAGGAGCAGGCGGACGGTCTTGAGGTTGTAGGGGATGCGCTTGGTGATCTTTTCCTTGGCGTTCTCTTCGGCGGTCGAAACCCGCATGGTGCGGTCAAAGGGCAGCTCGCCGCTGTGGACCTGCTCGAGGATGTCGCACGCCTGCGAGATGGCGTAATCGGATTCCAACGTGCGGCGCCGGAAGATCATGCGCGTCGTCTCGATCTTCTTGGCGAGGCGGATCTCCTCGTCGCGCGTCAGCAGCGGGATCGTGCCCATCTGCGTCAGGTACATGCGCACGGGGTCGTCGATGCGCTTGGAGCCGGCATCCACGGGCGCCGCGGGCGCCTTCACTTCTTCATCATCGTCATCCAGCGGGTCACGCGCCTCCGGCTCGTCGAGCGCCGCCAGCGCGCTCTCGGTCTTGGGGGCGCTCACGATCACCACTTCCTTCACCGGACGCCCGGCCTTCTCTTCGCGCCAGCGACGGGCCTTCCAGTCGCGCTCGTCGAGCATCAGGATCCCGTGGCGGTCGATCAGGACCAGCACGTCATCGACGCGGTCGGGATCGACCAGCTCGTCGGGGAGCGTGCTGTTGAGTTCCTCGTAGGCGAGCCAGCCGCGCTTGCGACCCAGCTCGATCAGTTCGGACACCGCCGGATGAAGGTCGTTACTCACAGTTCCAATCTCCACATGGTCCGGACATCCGTGCATCGTCGCGCGGAAGCCGGTCAGCCCAACCACATGAACTCACGAGGGACGCGGCAACGCCAGTGGGTTGCCGCCCAACTTCGCGTGCTTCTCCCTCGTCGCTTCAATCTTCCGGGAGAGCGTCGCGACAGGATCGAGTTTCATCTCGACCTCGTCGCCCCTGTGACGCTCCATCCGGACCCTGTTCACACAATCAATGAAGTAGTTCGAGATGCGCTCGTCGTTCCCCTCGGTCACTCGATCAATCTCCGCAACAAACGATGCCGCAAGCCGGCGCGATTCGCTGTTTTCAAGCTGATTGATGAGCATCCCGGTTCCCGCGCTGCCGTCGAGCGTTGCCAGTGCGCTGGCGAGTTGCCCGATCGGGGCCGAAGAGTAGGCCGCGGCTTGAAGGATGTCCTGCGATTCCTGAGGGAAATTTTCGAGCAAAACCGGCGCTGCCAGGACGCACGCCATCGCGTGCTCCAGCGCGCCGCTTGGCCCGCGCTGCACGGCGGTTTCTGCGCTCGCCTCACGCGATTCCGCGGTCGGACGCGGCCCGCCGCTCGGCACGCTCTTTGCAATAGTGACTTCATCCAGGTCGGCGATGCGTGCCAGTTTGCGGATCACCGTCTGACGCCGGATCGGGCTCATCGCGTTGAGACCCAGGTCCACCAAGTGCCGGAGCTCTTCTTCAATTGCCTTGGCCCGCGCCTGGCTCCCCACATCGTGGCCTGCCTTTTCAAGGCGTTCCTTCAAGCGCAGGAACCGGAATTCCAGCAGGTCCACGCCACGTGCAAGTGCGTCGCGGAAGCGCTCAGCGCCGTTCTCTTCTTTCAGGAGTTCGTCAGGGTCCAGCTCGTCCGGCAGTACGACCACCTTCGCGTCGATCCCGACCGGGAACAGAACATCGAAAGCGCGGTCCGCCGCCCGCACGCCGGCTTCGTCGCCGTCAAACAACAACGCGACACTGTCACAGATTCTCTTGAGCAGCGTCGCGTGCTTGTTGGTGAGCGCGGTCCCGAGCGTGGCGACCACGTTGGCAACCCCCGCCTGATGGCAGGCGATCGCATCCGTATACCCCTCGGTGATCACGGCCACGCGCGACGCCTGGATGGCCCGCCAGGCCTGCGGCAGCGCAAACAGCGTCGATCCCTTGTGGAACAACGCCGTTTCAGGGGAGTTGAGGTACTTGGGCTCATCGGCTTCGTTGATCTTGCGCCCGCCGAATCCGATCGGGCGACCCGCCTGATCAAGGATGGGAAAGATCAATCGATTGCGGAGCGCATCGTAGAAGCCATCGCCATTGTCGCGCCGCTTGAGCAGCCCCGCGGCGACGAACCCATCGAGCGGCAGCCCTTTCGCTTCGATCGTCTTGAGCAGCCCGTCCCACCGGTCGGGGGCGGCGCCCACCTTGAAGGACTCCACCATCTCCACGGCAATGCCGCGACGCGCCACGATCTCGCGGGCCGTCGTGCCGTGCTGCTGATGATTGAGGATGGTGCGGAAGAAATCGAGGGCGAAGGCGTTGGCCGCGGCAATCTGTTCGCGATCGGCGCCGGCGTCCTCGAAGTCGTTGTCGTTCCGCTGCGTTCGCGTGCGGGGCGTGAGTTCGATGCCCGCCCGCTCCGCCAGATACTTCAGCGCCTCGATGAACGACATCCCGTGATACTTGATGACGAAGTCGAGGGCATTGCCGCCCGAGCCGCACGAGAAACAGTGGAAGATCTGCTTGTGCGGCACCACGCCCATCGAGGGCTTGTGATCGTTATGAAACGGACACAGGCCGACATACTCGCGCCCTTTGGGCCGCAAGGTGACGTGGTCGCCGATGAGCGCGACGATGTCGGTTTCGCCGAGGACCCGCTCCCTGTCGTCCGTCAGTGGTCGAGGATTGGAGCCGGGTGAACCCATCGTCAGCCATTTCCCGTTCACAACCGCGCCGGCGCGTGTTCTCCACGCGCAGACATGCGAACGAGATGGTTGAGGGGTCCGTCAGTGATTGCAGGCACGCGTGCCGACATCACCCGCGCTGCGACGCCTTTGCGTCACCCGCGGGAACTGTCGAACCGAAATGCCTACGCCCACACACACACCACACCATCCCGGGCGCTGCCTGGCTTGCACTGACTCGATAAGAATCGCGGTTGTCCGGGTTTTGCCCGGTATTGCCCTGTTCCGTGTCAGCCAAAACACAATCGAGCCAGCCAAGCTCAACTGAACGCTAGCACAGGAGTGGTTCCGGTCAAACAGGTTGCGAAGTTCGGGCAGGAATTCCGACGAAAAACCCTCTTGACAAGCCGCCAGCAACTCTCGGGCCAACCGCCCAAAATCGCGCCCACCTTTCCTGCCCCTCCCTCACTACCATCCGCCCCGTGATCCGAGTCATCGTCAACTATCAGGGACGCGTCCAGGGGGTCGGCTTCCGCGCCACGGCCCAGTCGATCGCCCGTCGATTCCCCGTCACCGGATGGGTCCGCAACGAGGCCGACGCGAGCGTCATGCTCCTCGCCGAGGGCTCCTCTGACGACATCGATCAGTTTCTCGCCGCGGTCCGATCCCAACTCGGCAGCCATATTGCGCGTGAGGACCGGAACACCGCCCCCGCCACCCAGGAGTTCACCGAGTTCGAGATCCGACGCTAAAAGCTCGCGGCAAATGACAGGTTGTCCACATTCTGAAAGTTCGAATCCATGCTCATTCTGTTCGACATCGACGCCACCCTCATCACCACCTCCCGCACTGGCATCTGGGCCATGGGCGAGGCAGGGCGCGCGCTCTTTGGACCCCACTTTGATGAGCACGTCGTCGACTACGCCGGCCGACTGGATCCCCTGATCATCGGAGAGCTGCTCGCGCACCACGATCAACCGATCACCGCCGACTCGGTCGCCCGCTTCCGCGCCGCTTACAAGCACCACCTCGAAACCAAGATCCACCAGCCCGGCCTCGCCCAGATGTGTCCCGGCATCAACGAGCTGCTCGATGCTCTGGAGCGCGACGCTCGCGCGACCCTGGGCCTCCTCACCGGCAACTACCCTGAAACAGGGGCCGTGAAACTCCGAGCAAGCGGTGTGAATCCCGAACGGTTCGCCCTCGCCGCGTGGGGCTGCGATTCGCCGCACACCCCGCCCGCGCGTGACCACCTGCCCCCCGTCGCTATGCAGCGCTACCGGGAGAAGTTCCAGCGTGAAATCGATCCCCGCAAGGTCACCATCATCGGCGACACCCCGCACGACATCCGCTGCGCTCACGCCCACGGCTGCCGGGCGCTCGGCGTCGCCACCGGTCAGTTCAGCGTCGAACAGCTCAACGAAGCCCGCGCCGACCATGCCGTCCGCGACCTTTCCGACACGAAGGCGGTGATGACATGGCTCCTGGAGAATCGCTGAACCCCGCCGCGCCGGTTTCTCTTGCCGAGCGCGTGGCATCGATCGATGTCCTGCGCGGCATTGCGCTGCTGGGCATCCTGACGATGAACATCGGGATCTTCGCCTACGTGGGGGCGGACTTCTTCAACCCCACCATCGAGGGGCAGTACGAGGGCGCCAACCGCACCGTCTGGCTCGTCAATCACTTCCTCTTCGACATGAAGATGATGTCGATCTTCTCCATGCTCTTTGGCGCCGGCATCATCCTGATGACCGGCCGAGCCCAGGAGCGCGGCCGTTCGCCCGGCGGGTTCCATTACCGCCGCATGGCGTGGCTCCTCCTCTTCGGCCTCATCCACGCCTACTTCATCTGGCACGGCGACATCCTGTTCATCTACGCGGTGTGCGGCATGCTCGTGTACCCGCTGCGAAAGCTGCCGCCCAAGTGGCTCGCGGTCATCGGCATCGTGGTCATGCTCATCGCCCTCCCCATCAATACCGGCGTCGGTCTGGGAATGGGGTACATGCGCGACGGCGCGATCGAGGCCCAGGCCGCCATCGATGCGGGCCAGACGCTCACGTCCGAGCAGAAGGGCTTGCTTGACGGCTGGAACAACGCCCGCAAGGGACTTGAGCCCACCGAAGAGGACCTGATCGAGGAAACCGGCGGATACCTCGGCAGCTACGCGGCTGTCTTTCGCACCCGCGCTCCGCAGTCGATCTTCATGCAGACGTTCCTCCTGCTCACGTGGGGTGTCTGGCGTGTCTCGGGCCTGATGCTGATCGGCATGGCGCTGATGAAGACCGGCGCGTTCAACGCCGCGTGGGCCGCGCGTCGATACGCCACCATGGCGGCGATCGGCTACTCCATCGGCTTCCTGCTCGTCTTCGCTGGCTGGCGTCGCATGGAGTCGTCCAACTTCGACATCATCCAGACCTATGCATTCAACTGGCACTTCAACTACGTCGGCAGCGTCCTGGTCGCACTCGGCCATATCAGTCTGGTGATGCTGTGGCTCCGTTCCGGCGCGTTAGGGATGGCACAGCGTGCCCTCGCCAACGTCGGTCGCACCGCCTTCAGCAACTACATCCTGCAGTCGCTGATTTGCACCACCCTGTTCTACGGCTACGGCGTCGGCCTCTTCGGCTCGCTGGAACGCTGGCAACTCGCACTGGTGGTGCTCGGCGTCTGGGCGGTCAATCTCGCATTCAGCACACTGTGGCTGTCACGCTTCCGCTACGGCCCGCTCGAATGGCTCTGGCGCTCGCTGACCTACGCACGGCTCCAGCCGATGCGTCTTACCCCAGCTTTGAGTCGTCCAGGCTGATCGAGTCGTCATCGACGACTTCGGCGCTCGCGAGCGCCGGGTTGTGTTGCTGCAATGACCCGCACGACGGGCAAGCGACGCCCTGCTCCGCTTCCGGCTCGCCCGAAAGATCCGTTCCGCACGTCCAGCAGATCCGCTGGTCCGCGCGATGCCCAAGCTTGTTGAGCGTGACCGTCACCACCGCGACCGCGACGCCCACCAGCGGCAGCGCCAGCCAGCCCGGCCCGAAAGAGATCGCCCCGAACGCCGCCAGCGGGATGCCGATCACAAACACGATCGCGCGGAGCCGCAAACGGCTCATCCATGTCATCCCGCGATCCTTGAGAGCGTCCATCATGCCGGCGATCCTCGTTCGGCCATCCAAGGGCAGGAAGTGTACCCGCCTTTTCCACGCCCGCCGGATACCCTGACGGCAGATCAGCCCCAACACTTTCGGCTCGTTTCCCGCCAAGGATGCACCCCTGTCAGAGATCACCCTCGCCATCGAGGTCAGCAACCCCGGCGCCGACGCTCCTGCTTCGCCCGCCGGTCCAGCCGTACCCCGCTCCGGGGTTGCTCTCGGACGCCGTGACGATCCCGCCGGTCCGATCGAGTGCATCAACGTCGAGTGGCTCCACCCGCGCTCGCGCCACGACGATGCCCTCATGCCCGCCATCGATGCGCTCTGCCGTGCCGCCAATGTCGCCCCTAAGGGCATCAATCGCGTGGCTGTTTCGATCGGGCCGGGCGGCTACACCTCCCTCCGCATCGGCGTCACCATCGCCAAGCTGATCGCCGAGGCGACCGGTGCCACATGCATCGGGGTTCCGACCGCCAGCGCGATCCTGGCGAACCTCGCCGATGCACTCCGCCCCTTGCGCACCTGCCGCGTCTGCCTGGCGTGGAAGCGCGACAGTGTCTGGTGCCAGGACTTCCACAAGAAGGGAAGCGAGTGGCATCCCGTTTCATCGGGAGGCATCGTTACCCTTCCACATGTGTGCACGGGGAGCTTCGATGCCGTTATTTGCGAGGCCGCTCTGCGGGCCTTGCTCCCGGCGCCCCTGACGGCAACGATCCTCGAACCCGTCTTCGATCCCCGCGGTGTTTTGGCCGCGTCCGCCGCGCTCGCGCCAACCGATCCGCTGCTCCTCGCTCCGCTCTATCCCCGCGAGCCCGAGGCAGTCACCAAGTGGCGGGAACTTCACCCGCGCTAGCGCGGCACCGGCGGCGGCGGTGGGGGGGT
>JBGSZV010000283.1:0-18693 GCA_041750235.1 Phycisphaerales bacterium | reverse complement strand
TGCCCGGCTGCAGGGGTCCCAGTGGATTCCCGCCCGGCATGCCTATTTCTCGGGGCCGGCGCCCCACGAGAGGTAGTCGCGCACGATCTTGGGCAGCGGCGCTTCGGTTGATTTGCCGGCGCGCTTGGCGGCGGCGGGGTCGATGCGTGTCGAGCGCACGAGGCGGAGCGCGTAGCGGATGACGTGATCAGCGACGGGGCACTCGCGGACGAGTTCCTGCACGCGGACGACGTCCTGGGCCGTCAGGACGGGCGAGGGCTTGACGTCCTGTGTGCTGGTGGTGCGACGGATGATCTCGACTTCTTCATCCTCGTTCGGATAGCTGATGGTGATGTCGAAGAGGAAGCGGTCGAGCTGCGCCTCGGGCAGCGGGTACGTGCCCTCTTGTTCGATGGGGTTCTGTGTCGCGAGCACGAAGAAGGGTTCGGGCAATCGGTGCTGCACGCCGCTGGCGGTCACCTGGTGCTCCTGCATGGCTTCCAGGAGCGCGGCCTGCGTCTTGGGCGGGGTGCGGTTGATTTCGTCGGCGAGGATCACGTTCGCGAACACCGGACCCTTCACGAATCGAAGCTCGCGTGTGCCGGTGGACTTGTCCTCTTCGATCACCTCGGTGCCGGTGATGTCGCTGGGCATCAGGTCGGGGGTGAACTGGATGCGGCTGAAGGAGAGGCTGACCGAGCGGGCGAGGGTCGAGATCAGGAGCGTCTTGGCGAGGCCGGGCACGCCGACGACCAGGGCGTGACCACGGCAGAACATGGCCATCAGGAGCTGCTCGACCACGTCGTCCTGCCCGACGATCACCTTGGCAACTTCGGCGCGGAGGCGATCGTGGGCCTGCCGGACCTCGGCGACCGCCTGCTGGGGATCGGTGGACTTGAGTGAGGGCTTGGACGCAAGGGGATCGGGCATTGGGCTTCTCCGGGGCTCGGGCACGGATGATAGGAGCGGCGGGGAGATCGGTTGCCCCTTTCGTACCGATCAGTCATCGTCGAGGAGCGATGCCCGGCTGCAGGGGTCCCAGTGGATTCCCGCCCGGCATGCCTATTTCTCGGGGCCGGAGCCGCCTTCGATGAATCGAGCCAGCAGCTCACCTCGGCTCCGCACCCCGAACTGCTTGTGGAGCGCCTTCACGTGTGCGTGGACGGCGTGTTCGGACATCGCCAGAACGAGGGCGGTCTGGCGCTCGCTGTCGCCCGCGAGCAGGCGTTCCAGCACCGCGCGCCGACGAGGGGGGACGCTCGCGAGCGGGCTTGCCGCGGGGCCGATGCTGCGGCAGAGTTCGGCGATGCCGTTGCACAGCACTTGGAAGATCACCGGCGCCGCGCGGTCGAACGGGCGATCACTGACATTCCGGTGGACGCCGATTCCAACGAACCACTGAGGGCTCATCGAAGGTATGAAGCCAAACATGACAGGGTCCAGCCCCGCCTTGCGTCGGTAGTCGTTGTAGTGCGCGGATTCGTACCACTCGCGATCGGGCACGAGGTCGTCACGACGCGCGCAGGCGATTTTGCTGTTGAGCGGGAGCATGCGAAGGACCGTGGGATCCATCGCGTCGGGGTCTTCGAGGTGCGACAGGAACGTCGCGCGGTCGGACTCGCTGATGGCTCCGCCTTCGACGAATCGCCGGACGGCCACCGACTTCTTCGACAAGACTTCCACTTCGGGGACCCAGCTCACCTGGGCATCAAAGAGCTCGGTAAGCCCGTTCGCGATATGACGTTGCCATGTGCCCCGGTCCCGCGCGATTTCTCGAGCTTCAGCAGCGAGCGCCGATGCGGCGAGGACCTCAGAAGCACGGACCATCTCTGATCGACCCACACATCCGCCCTCCATCCCCAAACAGGGATGTTGTGATTTAAGTGTTACTTTTACATCATATCTAAGTTCGGGCGTGTCGAAACTTCCATTGTTGCGGACAAGCGATCTTCTTGCCGCAACATGGATTGCTTCCCACACTCACCACCCGCCGGAACTGACGGCGGCGTTCACCGGGTCGCACCCCGATCGGCGGTACCCCCTGCCTGTGAGCGCCGCCGCCGGCGGATTCGCGTAGCGTTCGGGCGTCATGCCCGAACTTCCGGAAGTCGAAAACGTTCGTCGATCCCTGCTCCCACTTGTGGGTCGCAGGATTGTCGACGTTCGGATCGATCGTTCGGATGTCATCGAACCTACAACTCGGGCGCGCTCGCCACGCGCCCGCGCAGCGGTGGCGACGCCCGATCGATTGCTGGCGGGCGGAGTCGTGTCTCGGCTGGTGCGGCACGGCAAGCACATGGCCATCGAGGCGACGGATGGACGTGCCGTCGATGTCCAGCTTGGCATGTCCGGACAGGTGCTGATCGCACCACCCGGACAACAGATTGGCCCGCTCACGCATCTGCATGTCGTCTGGTCGTTGGACGACGGAGGATCGTTCGGGTTCCGTGACCCACGGCGGTTTGGAGGGCTATGGCCCGCCGCCACGTTCGAAGACCTTCAGAAAGTGCGCTGGGCGGGGTTGGGCCCCGATGCGCTGGAGATCCGGGCGGAGGTCCTGAGAGAGCGTCTTTCACACACCCGCAGGCCCATCAAGGTCGCGCTGATGGACCAGGGGGTCATCGCCGGCCTTGGGAACATCTACGTCGCCGAGGCACTCTTCGACGCGGGTATCAGCCCTCTACGGCCCGCCGAACGGCTCCGGCCTGCTGAGGTGCTCCGCCTGGCCGAAGGAATCCGCCGTGTCCTTGAGGCGGCGGTGGCCGCCGGGGGATCGACGCTGCGTGATTACGTCAATGCCCGTGGGGAACAGGGAGAATTCCAAGGATGCCACTTGGTCTACGGCCGAGGCGGGCAATCGTGCGTGCGTTGTGGACACACGCTCCGTTCAAGGCCCATCGGACAGCGGGCAAGCGTCTGGTGCAACAAGTGCCAGCGATGAGGGATGGCTCGATCGTGCACCGGCCGTGCACAAGGCGCGGGAATGCCAATCGTCCGCCTGTTCCAGCGAACGATTCGCCGTTGGCTTCCCTCTTACTTCTTGAAGAAGTAGAGAGATATCTCTTCATCGTCGTAGTAACGGCTGTCGGTTTGTGGATGAATGCGTGAAAGATGGTGTGGATCACGCTCGTTGCCGGGCATCCGGGCCGGCAGGGGTGCCGGGATATCCTGTCGTCGAGCGCATGGTGGTCTCGTCACGTTGCAGCGCGGGTTGAACCAGAACATCCCCGCGCCGAAGGCCGGCTCCCAGGCTGCCGGCGCAGCAGGGCGCAAGCGTCATGTCAGCCACGGGTTATGCACAACGCCAGCGACAAGCAGCGGCATCCTGAGCCAACACTTTTCCACGCGCAGCACACATCGTTGCGGCGCGATGGGGATAAGCACTGGGGTGTGGGTGCGGGATCAGTTGGGGAGCATCGTCGGCGGGTGACCGACGCTGATTGAGTGGCTGATCACAATGGGGCTGCCCGCAGACGTGGCGGACGAACCGGGTCGGATCTGCTGTTCAATCACTGAAAGGGCGGTGTTGAGGCTGTCGTCGCCTTGGCGGCGCTCGTCCACTGCCTTGACCGCGTGCATGACCGTGGTGTGGTCGCGACCGCCGAAGAATCCACCGATTTCCTCCAGGGAGAAGCGGGTGTACTTGCGAGCGAGGTACATGCACACCTGGCGGGGGTGGGCGATGGACTTCTGGCGGCGCTTGGACTGCAGGTCGGTGGTCTTGACGCCGTAGTAGTCCACCACCGAGTTGATGATGGCGTGGATCGTGATCTCGGCCTTTGCGGAGGGCGTCGCCATGCCGTCGAGCGCAAGGCGGGCGAGGTCAAGGGAGATGGGACGGGTGTCGGCGATGCTCTGCATCTGGATGCGGACGATCGCGCCTTCGAGTTCGCGGATGTTGGCGCTGATGCGGTTGGCGATGAAGGCGACGACCTCTTCCGGCATTTCGAGGCCCCGGATGCGGGCCTTTTGCTTCAGGATCTGGATGCGGGTCTCGTACCCGGGCATCTGCACCTCGCCGACCATGCCGCTCTTGAAGCGGGACACGAGGCGCTGCTCGAGGGCCGGGATATCGCTGGGAGCGGCATCGGACGACAGGATGATCTGCTTGCCGGCCTGCTGGAGGCTGTTGAACGTGTGGAAGAACTCTTCCTGCGTTTTATCCATCTTCGCGAGGAAGTGGATGTCGTCGACCACGAGGACATCGACATCGCGGAAGCGGTGACGGAAGTCGTTCATCTGCCCGGCCTGGACGGCATCGGTGAACTGGGTGATGAACCCCTCGCACGAGACGTAGAGGATGCGAGCGCTGGGGCGGTGCTTGAGGATGTGGAGGCAGATTGCCTGGAGGAGGTGGGTCTTGCCGAGTCCGACGCCGCCGTGGATGAACAACGGGTTGTAGAACTGACCGGGGGAGTTCGCAACCGCCAGTGCGCCGGCGTGGGCGACACGGTTTTCCTGGCCGACGACGAAGGTGTCGAAGGTGTAGTCCGGGCTGATGACGAGCGAGTCGTGGTGGTAGTCGCCGGGGGAGATGTGGTTGGCGGAGCGCGTGTGCGCGGCGACGCCGTTGGAGTGGCCGTTGACGGGGGTGGGCGCGGCGACCTCTTCGTCGGGGCCGACGAAGCTCACGCTGAGGAGCTGTCCGGTGACGCTCTGGATGGCGTCGCGGAAGAGCTCGGTGCACGCTTTCTTGAGATAGCGGAGGTGGACGTGCTGGGAGACGCGGAGCTTGAAGACGCCGCCGGCAATGCCGACAGCTTCAAGGTCGTCGAACCATTGACGACACGCGTGCGGATGTGCGCGGCGCAGGTACGACAGCACATCCAACCAGACCGCCCGATCGGGGTTGGCCATTCGATCTTGATTCCTCCGGCTCATGCCGGTGAAAGCGCTGCGTGAATCGTACGCTCGAGTTCTACGCCGCCGGTCTGAACAACAGGATGCAAACCGGACCGAACTCCACCCATCGAGCGACACGACAAGAGTGTGGAGAAACTACGACTGATCCACAAAGCTGTCAACACGCGCGGCGCAAAAACAGTTCGCGCCGCGACGAACAGTTTCCTTATGCGGGGCTTGGCGGCTTCGTCGGCGTGCGCGAATCCTCAAGCCGTTGCGCTTCGAACGCCTGTCGTTCGTAGCGATCGCGGTTTGCCTTGTGATCCATGAGGAACTCAATTTTTCTGAACTGTTCCGGACGAAGGCGTTTCTGAAGGGCTTTTCGCGCCTGCAGGATGTTTGATCGTCGCGAAAGATGAACAAGAACGAGCTTCTGGCATTCGAGCACGGGCAACCACTCGATGATGTTGTCGAGGTGCATGTGCTTGCCGACTTGTGCGCGCTCGCGGTGGTCGGGCTCGATGAACGTGCACTCGCAGATCACGATCTGTGCGGTGCGCACATCGGCTCGGATGAGGGGCGGGCCGGGCGCCGTGTCTCCAAGATACGCGACCAGCGGCACTTCCAGCATTCGCGTGATGTCGATGCCGCGGTCCTTGAGCTCCCGCAGCTTCTCCTGCGGCATGTCAACATACTCGGGTTTGAGCTTGCTCCGCTTCTCAACGATCACGTAGCCCGAGGTGACCGAGGTGTGCTCCACCTCGAACATCCGGATAATGATGTTGTTTTTGATCTGATATTCCTGCTCGGGCTCGAGTTCGATGAGCTCGAAGGGCGTCACCTGCTCTTCGAGGTCGACGAAGCCCTGCATCATGCGGCGGATGGCCGGGCCCAACTTCTTGTGGCAGATGATGGTGCCGGTCCCCATCCCTTGGAACTTGCGTTGCGAGCAGTAGTACGCGAGCCCGCCGATGTGATCCATGTGGCCGTGGGAGATCGCGACGAACTTGCTCGACAGGGCAGCGCGCGGGCACAGCCCCATGTCGAAGCAGACATCGAGTTCCGGCACCTGGATGCAGGTCGTCTCGCCCGCGATTGACGTTCCCTGCACGCGGTACGGCGGGACGTAGAGAAAACCGAGGCCGCCTTCCTTCGGGGGAGGCTTGGGGATCATCTGCGAAACCTCCTGGGTCGGGGCTTTCGCCCGGCCAGAGGACTGAACAGTCCAGACTCCTGAATCACGACGGGGCGGATGGTACCGAACGGCGCGAAACCGGCAACTGCGACGTATTCTCTTGCCTCATGAGCGGCATCGGCGCAACACCTTCCGGGCTGACGATTGAGGCGGTGCGACGCATCGCGGCCCTCAGTCGCCTAGCGATTGGCGATTCAAAACTGACCGAGTACCAGCAGCAGTTGGGGTCTGTGCTGCGACACATCAAGATGTTGGGGGAGCTGGATCTGGCTGGCGTCGAACCGATGGCCCATCCCATGGATGCCACAAACCGGTGGGATGAGGATGAACCGCGCCCCGGGCTTGAGAATGCGATCCTGATGCGGATGTCGCCGGAGAAGGCTGAGCCATTCGTGCGAGTGCCCAAAGTACTGGGCGAGGGGAGTGGGGCGTGAGGCGGGGAATCACTACAGGCCTGTGGGCAACGGGATTGTCGCTCGCGCTTGCGGGGTGCGATAGGCCCAAGGAGTCATCGCCTGCCGCAATCCCGACGAAAACAGAGATTCCAACCGCTGCCGAGCCGCTGCCGGTCCGCGACCCGGGCGTGGCCGATCCCGTGGTTCAGGTGCCGCGGGAACTCGATGCGCTCCTGGCAAAAGCCCAGGCCGACGCGATGGACCAGTGGGACACGTTCGAGAAGAGCTTCCGCAACCCGGCGCGGTTCTCCCAGCACAGCGTGAAAGTCGCCCTGCCCACCAAGGACGGCGGGGAAATCGGCACCGAACATATTTGGGTGTGGGTGACTTCCATCGATGGGGAGACCATCGGCGGCAAGATCGCGAACGACCCGGCGCACGACATCGGGTACCGTCTGAACGACGCGATCACCATCCAGAAGCCGGACGTCGAGGACTGGCTCATCTTCATCCCCCCGGAAACACAAATCGGTGGGTTCAGCGTGAAGGTGATTCAGGAGTACGGAAAGAACGACCAGAAGCCAAAGTGATGGCGTAAAGACACCGACAGCCTGCTGTTTGGCGTCATCTGACCCAGGGAGGCAACGATGCGGCGCGAACAACTGCTTTTGTGGGTGTGTGTTGCCACGTACGGAGCAACGGCGGAGGGCAAGCGTGATGGGCAGCGATACCCTGCACCCGGTGGCCAAGCGCGGTTAAGCGAGGTAAACCCTTGTTGGTGCGAGACTTACAATGCGGCGGAGGCCGGTTTGAAAGATTGCACCCGGCGACCCTGTGAGGGGCGGGTGGCCAGTGAATCTCTGCACCCAACCGCATTCTCGACCCCAAAAACGGCGGTCTCGTGCGCGCCGTGCCGCGCGCCGCGCGCCAAAAGATTTCTGCCGCGCGCGATTTTGGGCGGGGTTTGATCGGCCGTCGATGGGCCGTCGATGACCCGCTGAGGATGGCTCGACGCTGGGGCGACGTTGGGCTGAGGGGCGTTCGTGAACCACGGGGCGGTGCGGCTGCCCCAGCTCTCAACGAATCCGTGGGCGGCGACATGGGCGATCAGCGAGGCGGCGATCATTCCACCCCATTGATCCTTCGGGAGATGGCGCAGGCGGGGCAGCATCAGAGACCACCCTCCGCACGCGCCCTCGCAAGCCGCCCGTCTGGGTCCTCGATCACAACCGCTCCCGCAGCGATGGTGGCATGGCAGAATGCTTCGTGGGTGTTTGTGTCGTAGAGAGTTTGCCTCACATAGAGGTGTATCTTGGCGGACCCAATCTTCCGGATCACGATCTGCTTGAGAGTGCCCGGGCCGCATGGACCCAACGGCTCGCCGTCGTCCTCAGTCGATGCCGAAGCGAACCATTTACGCCGGTTGACGGACGCAAGATCTCCCTCGTGGAGTCCGCCGATGAGCATCTTCGGATAGTCGCCATCGGCCGGGGCGGGTCTCTGAGGAACAAGTTCTCGCTGGAGAAGATCGATCGCCAGCAGCAGCGTTGCGGTACAGGACGTTTCAGGCGGGGTGATTTTCCGCGTGAGAACGTTCTTGGCTCTGTCAATCGCGGCGACCGATCTGCGGTCCAGATAGATGTCGCAGCGCTGACGTAGCCAGTGAGTGGTCCGCTGTTCGACGATTGCCTCCACCTCTGACGGGGCGAGTACTTCCTGCGTCAGCGCACTGATGATTGAGGTGGGGCGGTCTTGCACGAGAACGAGCTTCAGGCCTGCGCCATTGAGACTCTCCGCGCGTTGCGCCAGCCATTGATATCGCTCGACGGCATGCCAAGCCCGAATGAACTCAGGGAACTTGCGCCGTTGCTGATCATCAAATTGGGTGAGCTCAACGACCATCAGGTTGGCAGATCCTCTCTGCCCAGGACGGCGTTACGGAACTGGCGGAGGATGATGCCGATGCGGTTGTGGCCGGTGTAGCCGACTGCCTGGGCGATGTCGCGCTGGCTCATGAAGCCGCGGACCGCGCTCAGCGCGAGGGCTGCGTCATACCGGAGAGCGATCAAGGCGGGCAGTCGCTGGGGCATCTGGTAAGCATCGACCGGAAGACCGTGCAGGCCGCACACTGCCAGCAGCACCGCGGCGGTCGAAGGGGATGGCTCGCCTGACGTGGTTCGCATGCGGCGGATTGTAGCGGCGAGCTGCGGGTGCGGCACGTGCTGGTGCGCTCGGGGAAGGAATCGACGATTGATGATGCTCCCGGTTTCGAGCGAGTGCGCGAAGTGCTGGAGCTGGTCGCGTGAGAGTGCGGTCATGCGGGCACCTCGAACTTCCGCGCGGACCACACGCATCGGCGTGGGCTGACCTTTGTGCAAAGGAAGAGATCGCGATGGCCGTAGAGAACGCCGCGCACCTGTTCGGGCGCGATGCCCGTCAGGGCCGCGAGGCCGCGGACGGTCAGCGGTTCCGTCTGCGTGAGGAGCATGCGGTGGACGAAGTCGCACTGCGTCTCGTCCGCTCGGCGTTCTGCCCTCACAAGCTCGCCGTTGGTGTCGGCGTCCAGCATCGTCAGGAGTCGATCGAGCTCTCGCTGCATCGCCCGGAGGTGCTCTCGGATGGCGGACGACAGGAACTTATCCATGCGGCACCGCCTTCGAGCGGTCGATGTCGAGCCACACCAGGGCGTTGCAGAGCGCGGCGTGGACGGCTTCAATCGGGCACACGCGATTGGCCGACGCCCAGCCTGGCGGACGTGTCACGCCGAGGATGTCAGCCTCCCATGTGGCAGTGAGCTGGCACCACTTCACGCGGACGCGCGGGCGGGGATGGCGTTGGCAGTGGGTCAAAGCACCTTCCCCTTCGGTGGGCGACGATCGGCGGCGAGCTCGCGGGCAACGCAGCGGCCGAGTGGCGTGAACTTCGCGATGAAGCCGGGATCGAGGAGGCCGCGATTGCAGAGGGCGCGGCACGTGGCGTACTCGCCGGCGTTGTTGCACCAGCCAGACCACGACGGACCGGACCACGTGTACAGCGCCACCATCGCATCGCGCATCTTCTCGGAGAGCGGCGGGATGAACGCGTCTTTGTTGCACTCCTGGTAGACGGTGGTCATGCCTTCCTCCTGGTGATGGAGAAGTGCCGCTTCAACTCGGTGACGATGCGCCGAGAGAGATCGCCGCGGACCTTCGCGATATTGCGGGCGCGGATGGATTCGTCCTGGTGGACGAGAATGTCGGTGGACACGCACATGATGCCGCTCTCGATGGCGGCGAGGATGTCCTCGTCCAGGCGACGGCGGGCGTTCTCGCGTTGGCGCTTGGTCATGCGGCACCTCTCTGAATGCCTTCGTCAACCCCGTCCTTCAACTCCGCCAGGAATGCACTGATCCGTCGAGCACCTTTCGGGTGCGTCGTGAACTCGAACTGGCTCAGGAGTTCTGGCTGAACGTACACGCGCACCGTGTGCTTGTGCGGTGCTCGCCGTTCGGAGATTGCGACGAGACATGTCGCCGACCGGCGAAGGAGTTCCTGCACCAGATCTTCGGTCGTGATCAACTCGATCGAGTTGGCGGGCATGGTCTTCATGCTTCCCCTTCACGACACTTGTCGCAGTCAACGACCTGGTCATCCTTCCAGCGAGGGCTGTCCTCGCGGTAGATCGCTCGACCGCAGACGCACTCGAAGTGCCATTCGTGAGCCACCACCAGCTCCTCATTGGTCGGAGGATTCGTCTCCCGCCCGTCGAACTGCTTTGCCCGGTGGGCTCGGAGATCCTGGTAATCGATGTCGCTGAACTGGTCGCGATGGGCGCAACGATGACGGGCTTTGTTGGCGGTCTCGGCGAACACAATCTCCGCGACGTTGCTGAAGTCGCAGGTGACCATCCATGCTTTCATGAGCAGCCGTCGCTTTCTCCGCAGCTCGTGCAGTAGTGGCAGGTGCCCTTCTGCTCGGTCGGTGCGCCGCAGCAGGACGAGAGCGAACCGTCGAAACCGGCCGGTGCGTTGGGCGGTGGTCCGCTGGGCGTCAGCTCGGCGATCGGTCGCGGCTTCGCCTGTTCCAGGTATTCCTCGCGGGTGAGGATGCGCACCTGGGCGGGGTCGATGCCGGTGACGTGCAGGCCAGCGTCGAGCAGCGCGGTGATCGTCGCCTTCAGCAGACGCATCCCGTCCGCGCCGGTGTACAGGGGAGTGAAGAGCGTGGCGAACGAATCCTCGCGCACGGGGAACTTGCAGCCGTGCGGCGTCTTGGCGAGCCAGTCGCCAAGTTCCACAACTTTGCCGTCGTACAGGTACTGATCCCGCTCCGCGTTGAACTCCACATCGGGATGGTTGCCGAAGTACTGCGTGGCCTCGATCGTCGTCGGCATGCGCGTGAAGGTCTGCATGATCAGAACTCCGTGACGAAGCTTTTGGCAGTTGCTTCGCTGATGTGAACCCACCCATCGACGAGAAGCATCTCGTGGTTTCGCACCGTTCCTTCACCAAGATCAGAGCGTCCAGCCTTCGAACTCCAGAACACACCAGTTGGTCCTCGATCGATCCGCAAGACTTGAATCTCGTAGGTCACGCCCGGCTCGCGGACGGTTCGCGCGTAGAACCTCGGGAATGCGATCGATACGACATCAACTTCAAGCACAGTCGTTCTGTCGTCCTCTGGATCGCGGAGATGAAGTGATGATCCGGTGAGCATGGCTTACTCCTGATGCGTCGTCCAAATGGCCGTCCCGATGAAGACGCGTATCGAGGGCTCGGGACCACACCCCCTCTCCGCGCCTGCCGTCAGTTCGAGGGAGCGATCGGAGCCAGCCGCCAATCGATCGGTGTCACGTCGTACGCGGCGCACAGCTCGTACGCGCGTTTCACCTGGTCATCCGTCCAGTTGCTGCTGTGGATGAGCCACGCGCCACGCCTGCCCGGCACGCGGGCGTGCTCGGCGGCGAGGTCCACGCGCTCCACGAACTTGTCGAAGTTGACCTGGTCAACGCTCGATCCGTTGCTGAGCAGGTCGATGCTCACGTACTGCTGCTGCATCTGCGCCTGCAATCGGTTGTCGCCCTTGAAAGGCCAGCCCTCACAGCCGAGGGCGAGCTTGGCGGTGACGGGGTTGGCACGGATCGCGAGGGCCAGATCGACGACGGCCTGCGGGTCGCGGTGCTGCCAGATCGAAAGCGCATCGAACCCGATGCCGTCCACGCCCTGGCTGGCGAACCACGCCGCGTCATCGACCATGCGGGGGATGTCCGCCCGCGTGGTGTCGCGGAGCTTGGGGCTGAGCGTGGTGCCGACGTTGATGTGCTGGGCGCAGCCCGAGTACACCACGATCTTCATGCCGAGCTCCTCGGCGATGGTGCAGAAGTCGTCGAAGTCGTCGAGCATGGCGGCGGTCCACCCGTCACCGGCCGTCGCCTTCCCCGCGTAGGCCATGCAGCCGCCCACCTCGGCCCCTGGGGGCGATTGCCCGGTCGGCTCCCACAACCAGGCGCTCGTGTAGCCCGCGTTTCTTGCGGCCACCACGGCGGGCAGCAGGGCCATCCAGCCGCGGGCAGCGACCTTCTGCCCTTCGGACCACGCCCAGCCGCGCGGGTTGGTTGCCGACACGAAGCGGCGCTGGGAGATCTCGACGAACCAGCCGCGGCCGTCGATGATCTTCTGCGACGGGTGCACGGTGAGCGGTGTCGGGGTGACGCGCTTGATGGGAACAGCGCCGGGTTTGGACCACTGCGCCATCACGATGGTGAGGTCTGAGCCGTTGACCAGGCCGTCGCCGTTGAGATCGGCGATGGATGCCTCGCGCGGCGGGAGCATGGGCTCGGTGGCGAAGGCGCGGTAGCCGATGGCGATGAGACAGAGCAGCAACAGGCTCGCTCGAAGAATCGATCGGGGGTTCATGAGAGTCCTTTCTCAACACTTGGGGAATGAGGCGTCAACGCCGACGAACTCAGGGATGAAGTCGGGGGGGGGGCCTTTCAGGTTCAGGCGCCAGCGGAGGTACACATGGCCGCGCTGATAGTCATCACGCTCCTTGCGCGTGGGGAGCGTGGTTAGCACCTCGCAGATCAGGCCCTCACGCGCGGGCTCGCGAGCGAGCATGAGCGCGAGGTCGCCTGCGGACTCCCACTTGTTGCCGCCGTCGTGCGTCTCGCACGGCAGCGCGGTGCGGGGTTTGTAGAAGCGGATGGACCACTTGCCGAGGGTGTCGCTCATGCTGCGGCTCCTAGAACGATGCAAGCGGAGCGGACGTAGAAGATGCCCTGCTTGCCGACGACGTTCGCTCGATACGCGAGCCGGCGAAGATTGCGGGTCATCCAGCAGTGAGCGTTGGGATAGAGCGGGCAGCGTGCGAGTGGCTCGTCTGCGGCCGTCATCGGTCGGCAGTCGTAGACCTCGACGATGCACAGCGCGACGCCGAGTGGGTGGTACATCGCAGCTGCATCTCGACGTTTGTGTGTTGAACAAATGAGCAGGTCACCTCGGAACTTCGTGGCGCGGCCGCGCGTCTCGATGGTCTTGGTCCCATTGTCCATCCACGACGCATAGGGCTGGTGCAGAGAGAGCGCGGGGATGTAGTCGCGCAGCACGCCGCCGTTGGAGAGCTGCAATCCCTCCGCCTGGATCACGGCTTTGGTGACTCGATCGAGCGTCACGACTTCACCAGCCCTTCGGCGAAGTGGCGATCGGTCACGATGGAGTGGTAGGTGACCGAGGCGCCAAGCGGATGCGGCGTCGAGAAATATGGCAGTACTTCGCTTCCAGCTCGATCGTCACACAGGATCGGCCTTCGACCTTGCACGCAACAGCCGTGGCTCCGGTCCCCGCGAAGGGATCCAAGATCAACGCCGACGATGTAGTCGTCGCCACGATGAGCTGGCGCAACAGATCGACCGGCTTCTCCGTTGGATGCGTGCGATGCTTCCAGTGCGGCGGATTCACGGTGATGACGGAGCCGGGTCGGCCGTGTAGAAAAGAGAACGCAGAGCTTTTCGTGGCGAACCAGATCACTTCGTGGTTCGGTGAGAACTGACGCTTGAGATCGCCCATCCCGCCCTGCGGCTTGTGCCAGATCACCTGGCTGCGCACGCGCCACCCCGCCAGCGTCGCCGCCCAGCGGAAGGCTTCCTGCACATCCCACCGGCAGAAGCACATCAGCGCCCCGCTGGGTTTGGTGATCCGCCACGCCTCGCGTAGCCACCACACAAACGGTGCGTCGTCGTTGGCCACCCTGACGCCGAGGGTGCTCTCGTACCCGATCCCGTAGGGCGGATCGGTCAGCACCAGGTCGGCGATCCCTTCCGGCAGGCGGGGCAGAACCCGCATGCTGTCTCCCCGTATAACTCTGATCTTCGGGCCGCGTCCCTGCGACCCCTTCTGTCCGGTCAT
Organism: Phycisphaerales bacterium; assembly: GCA_041750235.1. Taxonomy (GTDB): domain Bacteria; phylum Planctomycetota; class Phycisphaerae; order Phycisphaerales; family UBA1924; genus JBGSZV01. The sequence continues at coordinate 4,901 of JBGSZV010000283.1, read as the reverse complement.
GGCCTGAACTCCCTTGTGCTTTGCTCCGAGAGCAACGTTGGGGGTCCGGGTTTCTAGATGGCCGGGCCTCTGACGCGGGGGCGGGTGTTTCAGCACCCGCTCCCACTTGACGGTTGGTGACGGCAGTGCGCATCAGCTCACTCCCGGTGTGTTGCGGATGACGACGTTCTTGCGGTTGGCGATCCGCGTCGGTCCACGGAACGTGCAGCCGTCGATCAGAACGTTCTCCGCGCTGTGTTCAAGCGAGAGGGCCGCGCCGACGCCGTCGGTGCTGATGTCGCAGTTGACGATGACGGCGTTGCGGACGGCCGTCGATCGGTCGGCGAAGATTCCCTGACTGCCGTTCGAGTGATCGCGGATGCCCGCGAGCAGCTTGAAGTCGATCGTGGGACCGCGCGAGCGGAACTGGTAGGTGTCGGGGTGCAGATCTGCGCGGCCTTTGATGTGGCCGTCGATGTCCGCGCCCCACACCACGCGGGCGTCGGAGAGCGCATCGCCGCCGATGCTGTACAGGTACGCGTTCCGCACCAGCTCAACGTTTGCGCCCTGCGGTCCGGACATGCACGAGTCGAACGTGCAGTTGGTCACGTACACCCGACGCCAGCCCGGGAACCAGTTGTCGATCTTGTCGAGCCCTCCGCCCACGAAGACGCAGCTATCAACCCAGAGGTCGTAGAGCGCGTTGCCGTAGGGCGTGACGGCGGCGATGGGCTGCTTGATCGTCAGCCCGCAGTACTTCACGTGGGCGCGGTGATCGGTCGTCGGCGTTGCGCCGCCGGTGAACTCGACCTTGCGCATGTCGAGCGTCGGCAGCGTGACGACGCTGCCATCCTGGAACCGCACCTTGGCGGTGTAGATCTCCCGCTTGTTGGGCCAGAGGCAGATCGGCGGGAGTTTGTGATTCCACTGACGAGGCTTGGGCTTGAAGGGAAGCCTTCCTGCCTGGACCTCGTACGCGACGACGGGAGATTCACCAGCGGCGTAGAGCTGGATGTTCTCCTCATCGGAGCCGGGAACGGTCAGCCAGGTGGCGAAGTGGAGGGGTTGGTTCATGAGCTTGCGTCTCCAAAATCGAGCATGAGCAGCGCGCCGCCAGGGGCGCGACGGCCGACGTTCCAGCAGGTGACATCTGTGACGGCGAACTTTCGGCGGCGGAGCTTCGTTTCGAGTTCCGTGCGTTCGCGGCTTGTGGGGAATCCAGCTTTGCCCTCATCGCCGAGGCTGTAGGCGATGATTTGTTCCGACACGTACCCGAAGCGCACTGTGGATTGCCCTTGAACCGTTACGCGGACGAGCGGTCCTGGCATCGGCGCGAGGTCGAACCTCCACGCACGGGTCTGTCGGCGATGTGATCGAAGGGCGTGCGCACGAGTCTTGAATATCTTGAGACACGCGGGCCTGTCACCGATGCGATCGATACGAGGAATGAAGACCGCGTCGGCGCCGCCGTCGGCGTTTACCCAGACCTTTTGCGGGACAGTGACTTCGAGATTCACGAATCGTTCTCCTTCGGGAGCCTGGCGATGACGTACACCGGCCGATCGGTCGAGCCGTAGCCGGTGTGCTTGTTGCCTTTGTTGCAGCGGTGTCCGACGATCCGGAGGTGCTTCTGGTTGACGAGCCGGATGAACATGCCGCCCGTGCAGCGCGGATCGACAAGCTTCCGATCGGGAGGGCAGCCCACTTCGTGCAGATACTCGATGAACTCGCTTGCCTGGAACCTCGCGCGGACTCCGCGAGCGCGGAGGTAAGCGTGCAGCTCACGCTTGATCCGCGCGATCTCCCGCGCACGGGGCGCGTTGTGGCCGGTGGCGGCGGCGTTGATGATCCTCTGCCGCTCGGCTCTGGCCACGGCACAAGCGCCGCGACTCACTGGGCGAGGGCGACGGCGTTGTGCCGCTAGATGGTTGAAGGTGAGCTGCTTGGCCATTCCGTGGCTCCGAGGGTGAGGCGTCGAGGTCCGTTCGACGGGTCATTGAGGGGCGTTCAAAGCGGCATCGACGGCCGCTCAGGGCGGTCGATGGCCGGGGGGCTCTGTTGGTGGGGGGGCGATCGCGCGGTGATCGACCAGCATGTGACCGAGCCGCTGCTCGATGACGGTCAACTGCTCGATCGCCTGCGCGGTGTTGGGGAAGAGGGCGAGGTGTTTCTTGGCGCACCCGATGTGGTCGAGCACGGCGAAGAGACGGGCGTGACGGATGACGTCGTTCATGACGGCACCGCCGGCGCTGCTGGGCTCAGGAACGAAGCGACCTGCCGACCTACGACGTGTCCATCGTCAACCTCCCTGGTTGCGCGTGGAGCTGCGGGTCGGCCTTGGACCGCGTTGAGCTTCTCAAGGTCTACGAAGACCCACGCAAATGGGTTTCGTATCCAAGTGGAGAATCGTGCGGAAATCTTCACAGTGTTTTTCACGCGTTCTCCTGTGACGCGTCACGACGGGAGGGGTCGGATGCTGCGGAAGATTCCGCTGCGGTCCCTGTTGAGGGACGTAGCAGCGCCGCGACGGCGTCGATGGCTTCCTGACGCGCGGCCATGTACTCGGGGCTCTCCAGGGCTCGCATGTCCGGAGCGATCGACCAGGCGTCGTTGACGCGGTCGCGCAACGGACGCGGCACCATGAACCAATGGCGGCGGCACATCAGCATCGACGTGGGGATGCGAGCGCCGCAGTCGGGGATAGCGCAGTTGTGGTACATCAGGAGCGCTTCCTTCCCTGCGGATGCGCAGCGATCAGGGCTTCAACAGTGGAGTACCCCCATCCCACGCGGCACATCACTCCCCACCGGCGCTTGCTGATCTTCTTCCCCACCATGCCGTCTTCTCGAACGAATCCAAAGTCGCCCGCGCTCGACGTATAAACGCGATCTCCGGGCTTGACGGTCACGCCGTCTGCTGTCACCAGAGAAGCACTGCTCATCCTGCCTTCCTCCAGTCAGTCGCTGCGTACACCTTGAACGACTTGGGCTTGATGCTCGCGGCGATGAACGCGCGACCGACCCACGCCTTGAGCCCTTCGACGATGCGGTAGAGCTGGCCCTCGTCGCAGTCCTCCAGGCACGTCGGGCGGTGCGTGATCGCGGCAGCGGATTCCTTGTCGCCCTTCGTCTGGTGGATGATGAAGCCGCTGAGGAAGTTCGGGATGAACTTCTCGGGCAGCTCCACCACGGCTTCGTGCGCGATCGCCTGGATGAGGTGACGCGTGCGGAGGAACTCCTGCTCGGACAACTCGCGCCACGTGCCCTTGGCGGGGCGAGGGAACCGCGACATGTCCGCGCCCCTCGTCATGGCGCTCGCCTCGGCCGCCGCCATCACGAGCTCGTAGCTGCGCTGGGTGTTGCCCTTGTGCGTGACGCTGGGCACGTTGGTCGAGTGCATCAGCGGGCAGCCGTGGTGCGCCATCACCATGTAGCGCTGCTGCGGATTCCAGCCCGCGAGGTTCGCGGCGATGTGGATGAGCTTGCACTGTTTGGGGGTCCAGCCCATCACGCCACCTTGACCTTCCGGAGCAGCTCCTCGCTGCGGTGGTTGAGTCGATCGACGTAGCGCCGCGTGTGCGAGCTCTGGTCGGCCGCGAGCAGGTGAGCCGCGGAGATCGACTCTGCGCCGTCGGCCTTGGCGATGAGCTTGGCCTTGATGAGCAGCATGCTCGCCGCGCCGAGTCCGCCCCAGCCTGGGAGACACGCGAGGCCGGTGAGACGCTTCGCTCCATCCCGCGTCAGCCGCAGCCCCATGCTCGCCGCGAACCGCTCGATCTCGTCCACCGTGTAGAGCGGCGTGCCGTCGTGCATCTGCTCTTCGGTGATGTCGTAGCGGTAGGAGATCAGCCGCGCGAACTGGCCGTGGAAGAAGTCGGCATCGTCGGTGTGCTTCTCGACGTCGATCGTGCCGACCAGGGCAATGCCGCAACCGGCCTGCTTGTGAACGTCGCGGACGATGTCGAGGCTGGAGCCTTGGAGGTAGTGCCCCTCGTCCAACATCTGGAGACGGCCGTTGGCCTTCTTGAGCAGGTCGATGATCCGATCCTCGACCGCGCCGATCGAGCCCTTGTCGTTGATCTCCAGGCGACGCGCCCACAGCTTCACGAACTGACCCGGCCGTGAAGCACCGCGCGTGACTTCCACGTGGACGCTGCCCGCGATGAGCCCCTCGGCCGCGGCCTTGCACACCATCGACTTGCTGACGCCGCACGGACCGAGCACCAGGGCGATCGTGCGAGAGTTCTGGGCAGCGCGGAGAACGGCCAAGATCTTCTCCGTCACGCTGGTGGTGACGAAGCCGTTGGGCATGCCGCTCTGGGCGCTCTTGGCGTGCAGCTCCATCCAGCCGACGAGGAGGCGCACGGTGCGGCTGACATCGCCCTTGCCCTTGCCGTTCAATATCTCAGTGACGGTCGACGATGATCGATCGATCTCGCGCGCCACCTTCGCCGCCGAGACGTTGGTGCGCAGCATGTAGTCACGGACCTGCACCACGTACACATTGATCTGTTCAGGGCTGAGCGTCTCGGTGGTCGGCATCCTTGCCTCCGCGATTGTTTGGTTGTCGTTGACGAGCTGGCGCACGACACTTCCTTGTGCCGCCTGCTCGGCCGTCTGCGATGCCTTGGCATCACGCGCGGCGATGTCTCTCTCGATCTGGTGATCCTCCGGTTCCGGCACGAGGCGGATGTCCTCGGGCGGGGTCGGCGGCATGTCCTCTGGTCTCAACGGTCACCCCCTGCCAGCAGACTGGCGATGGAGTAGGTCGCGGGGGCGGCGTCGGGGTCGCCTGCCTGCATCGCGGCCAAGTTCACTGGCGCAGGCGTTCTCTCCCTCGGTGCCCCGTCGCCCGCCTGCATGGCCGCGAGGTTGAACGTGGTCCTGGAAGCGACCGGAGTCGCGGGCTGCGCGTTGGCCATC
>JBGSZV010000282.1:0-5324 GCA_041750235.1 Phycisphaerales bacterium | reverse complement strand
TGCACGGCACCGCCGCCGCGTCGCAGCGTGCGGGCGATCTGCGTGATCGCCGTGCGGATGCGTGCGACTCCCGGGCCGGGCGTGTCGGTCAGTTGATACTGCCAGGACAGCGATTGCGTCAGTTCGTGCTGGAGTGCGAGGCAGAGTTCATCGGCCTTGGCCGCGTCGATCGCCACGCCGCGCGTGGTTGTGCCCGTCAGCATCACCGGCTTGTCCACGATGAACGTCGTGTACCCGGTGATGCGGCGGCTGAGGGAATACCAGCGATCCTCATGCTCCGGACTGGGGCGGAGAGTGGAGGTGTCCTTCAGGAATCCCGACGCCGGCGGTACTCCCGCAGTGGCGGCGCGGGGCTGGTCGGAAGGTCGGGGCGCATCCGAAGCGCACGCGCTCAGCAGCAAAGCCGCCGCCGCGCAGACCCCGCACACGACGCCGCGTAGCCGGTGATTCGCCCGAGCCGGCCGGGTACGCCCATCGAGGTTCATCATGCCGCAACGGTAGCGTGCGGGATGCCGATGCACGCGCCGACACATTGATTCCGCAAGTCGTGCTCATGACGGGGTCGCGGGCGACTTGCCCTTGACCAGCACCAGGAGCGCCGCCCCCGCGCCCGCCATCGCGCCGATGACGAAGACCAGCAGCACCAGGAACGACAGCGGCATCGTCACGGTCGCCACCAGCAGTTTGATGGTCGCTTCTTGGCTGTTCACGATCGCCAGCACCACGGCCGCGAGCGACAGGACCAGCACGGCCAGCAGGGCGAGCTTCTTCATGATTCACAATAGGACAAATCAAAGACCGACCCTGCGGCGTACGAATCTCGGCTCAGACCGCATACGCAGCGCCGTTGTTCCGGTCTCCCGGAACGAGGTGTTCGTGGGCCGCGAGGCCCGGTCGCTGCACGTTGGCAGCGCCGTTCCATCCCCGGCGCGGCAACCATGAGCCGCAAGGAGCAACCCATGAGCACCCGTGACGCCTACGTGGACAAGTACAAGGCCCAGCTCGACCTCGTGGATGCCGAGATCGACCGGATCGAAGCCAAGGCGCGCATCGCCAAGGCCGACATGAAGATTCATTTCGACCAGGAGCTCGCGGGCCTGCGCGGGAAGCGCGACGGGGCCATGGACAAGCTCAGCGAGATCAAGCTCGCGAGCGGCGACGCCTGGGAAACGCTCAAGCAGGGCGCCGAGGACGCGTGGTCGTCGGTCAGCACCGCCGTTCAGGGCGCGGTCGACAAGTTCAAGTGGGCAACGCTTCGCAAAGATCGCCCGAAAGGAGCCTTCGATGAGCCGGATACGCAAACGCCGACGCTTGGGGACCGGATTGCTCGGATTGGGTGGGCTTCCGGCGGGAGCGCCGGGCACGGCTCCGGGTATCGGTCCCGGGCGACGCCCACGAGACCACGCGGCGGTGGCGGTCGGCTGGGACGCGCCCTGCGCTCGTCATTAGCTGACAAGACGGGCACTCCGCCTCCGGCCAGCACGAAGGCCAAAGCAAAGTCCGGCAAGAAGAAGGCGGAGTTTCGGGCGGGGTCGAGCAACGGCCGGTCGGGCCCCGCCGCAGCCAAACGCGCAGCGGGTCGGTCGAAGGCCTCGGCAGGTACCACTGGTCAGCGTCCCGCGAAGAAGAATGTCGCGCGTGCCAAGCGTGCCGTCCGATCGGCGGGGAAAACAAGGACATCGAAGAAGTGACGCCGCGTCTTCGGTGCGTTGCAGAATGGGAGGCTCGGGTGCGGCAATCGGCGAACGGACAGAACGCGAGTCTCTGGTTCGCTTCGATTCTATGCATCGTGCTGTTAAACTGTGTTCCGTCGGCGATGGCGCAGGTCCAGACCGAGTCCAATGGTCACCCCGCCGCGCAGCCAGCCCCGGTTGCGAATGAGCTGTCTCCCGTCGCGGCCCACGTGGATGTTGAGCCGGTGGCTCGCGACGAGCAGATCCGGGAGCGGCTTGAGCGCATCCTCGTGGCGACGGGGTGGTTCATCGAGCCCAACATCCGTGTTGAAGAGGGTGTGGTGTTCCTTCGCGGCCGCGCGGAGTCAGTGGAACTCAAGAAGTGGGCGGGGGATCTCGCGCGGAACACGCAGGGCGTCGCCGCCGTCGCCAATCAAATGGACGTGAAGGAGTCCTCAGCCTGGGACTTCAGCAGCGCGCGAGCCGGGCTGTCCGAACTCTGGCGAGATGTCCTGCATGCCTTGCCCCTATTGATGCTCGGTGTTGTGATTCTTGTGCTAACGACCTTGGTCGCATGGGCGACCACGCGCGGCGTCCGCGGCCTTCTCGCTCGCCGAATCAGTTCTCGCTTGCTGCGGGGCTTGTTCGCCCGGGGCGCAGGGGTGCTGGTGTTGCTGTTCGGCCTCTACATCGTTCTCCGTATCTCTGGCCTCACGCAACTGGCGCTCACCATCGTCGGCGGCACCGGCCTGATCGGACTCGCGGTGGGCATCGCTTTCCGAGATATCACCGAGAACTACCTGGCCAGCATCTTCCTGAGCACCCAGCGGCCGTTCCAGACCGGCGACCTCGTTGAGATCGCCGGGGTCACCGGCTACGTGCGTCAGCTCAACGTCCGCACGACGGTCCTCATGACGCTCGACGGCACGCTGTCGCAGTTGCCCAACGCGACCGTGTACAAGAGCGCGATCCGCAACTTCACGACGAACCCCAACAGGCGGGAGGACTTCATCGTTGGCATCGGCTACGACGACCGCATCGACGAGGCGCAGGAGGTCGCACGCCGCGTCCTCGCGGAACACCCCGCGGTTCTGAAGGACCCCGAGCCGTGGGTGCTCGCGGAAGATCTCGGCAAGGCCACGGTGAACCTGCGGGTCTACTTCTGGCTCAATGGTCAGGAACACAGTTGGCTCAAGGTGCGCTCATCGGTCATCCGGCTGGTGAAGCGAGCGTTTCAGGATCATGGCATTTCAATGCCGGACGAAGCCCGCGAAGTCATCTTTCCCCGCGGAGTCCCGGTCACGATGCTCGCCGACTCTGCGAACGAGATCAAGCCGCGTGCGGTCACGCCGCCGCTTTCCCAGGGAGAACACGGCCCGGAGGTCGTTGCCACGCGGGCCGAGGGAGGACTCTCCAGCGAGGCGGACACCCTCGACGAGCAGGCCCGCCGAGCCCAGCCTCCGGATCAGAAGGAAAACCTCCTTCGCGGGGAGAAGAGCGCATCGGCCGCTTCCTGAAGCGGGATGCTGGGGTGTTCTTTTCGCAGCCGAACCCGTCTCGACTACTTCCGCGACTCGACCGGAGAGAGCGAGCCCATCAGGCGCTCCGCCCTGGCCTTCTGCGGCTCACGGTCGTGCGGCCCGGGAACGGTTCGCTGCACGACCTCCTCCAGTGCCCGAGCCTGTCGCCAGAGAACTTGGCGCCGAGCCGGATTCTGGGTAAGTCCCTCAAGTAGTTCGAGCGTGCCGAGCAATCGAGTCAGCACAGCCACGTTGCCCGCCGCGTTCTGTCGGATCTGATCGAGCGAGAGCTCCACCAGACCGGCAAACGTGGCCCCGCGCGTAATGACGCGGAGTTCCCCTCCGTCGTAACGCCACGGCGATTCGACCCTCCGGCTGCTGAGTCGGGCCAGGATCGCCGTGAGGTAGTCCAGCGACATGACGGCGGTGGTGGTGTCGTTGATCCCTGGCGAGAGCGCCTTGAGGGCAACATCGACAAGCTGCCGGATTCCGTAAGCCGCGTCCTGGCCCGTAGTGCGCTGCTGGTTGATCGCGTAGGCCGTTCCCAGACGATTGACGATCTCAGCATCCGAAGTCGCCACCACCCCCCCGCCCCTGAGCACGCTTGCGATCGGCATCCCCTCGATCACAAAGTCGCCGATCGGGTGCTCCATGCGAATGACGGCCTTGCAGTCGCGTGCAAGAGCCAAGAGCGCTTCGTTATCGACGTGCTGGATGTAGCCCGTTCGAGCCGCGGGCACCGGTTTCCACGTACCCACCGGGCCGGCGTTTGCGGCGTCCATGCCCGCCTTGCGCTCGCCTTCGTCTCCTAAGCCCTGGGGAAAGAGGTGATCCACGCGACTGATCGTCTCCGCTGCGAGCCGCGCCAGGATTTGAGACGCCTGGATCAGCGTCGCGATGTGGTGGATGAAGTAGATGAAGAACCCGATGCCGACGAACGCGAGCACAACGCCACCCATGACCGCGAGCGACGGGACAAACTCGGTCGTCTCTCCCTCACGGATTGTCCGAAGCACGACCAGGCAGTACGCGAAGATGCCGACGAACACGCCCAGCACTGTCTGGTTCGTGCGGTCGGTCATGAAGTTGCGGAGCACCCGCGAGGTGTACTGGCTGGAGGCCAGCGAAAGCGCCACGAGCGTGATCGAGAATACGACGCCCGCCACGGTGATCATCGACCCGGCGACCGTCGCGAGCATGCCCCGGGAACCGGCCGCTCCGGCTCCAAACAGTCTTGGCCACGATTCGAAAAACCCGCGGTCGATTCTGGCATCAATCTCGATCAGGGCGATGGCAAGCCCGACGGCCATCACGACGATCGCGCCCGGGACGAACCAGAGGCTCGCTCGCAATTCCTGCCAGAGGTTGAGAAGTCTTGCCATGCCTTCCTATTTCACGCGGGAGTTACCGTGGCTGCGGGATCACAGTATTCGGTCAGGGTGGGGGTCGCCGCTTCCAAAGGGTGACTGTGACGCTGATGGGAGGATCGGCGTGGATTCATCCGGCTAGCACCTCGGCGCTGCAATGCGGCGCAGTTCTTAACCTTTAGACGTGACGCCGCCGCCGCACCGCCATCAGCCCGCCCAGGCCCAACAGCGCCGCCGCGCCGGGTGCGGGGACGGGTCGCGTCCAGAGCAGGGCTTCGGTGCGACTGGTTAGAGTGTTGAAGCCGTGGCCCGAGACATACGTGTTCACGCCGTCGCTGGAGATGCCCCGGGCAACGCTCTCAGAGAATCCGGACGGCAAGAAAGCCGAGAGATCGACCCACGAGGCGGCAGTGCCGCTCCACAGGCTCGCGCGGAACACCCCGCCCACAAAGGCATACCCCGCCTGCTGCCCGCCGCTGGCGGCATAGGTAATGGAACCCGTCGAGCCCGTCGGGTCGAGATCGACCCACGAGGCGGCCGTCCCAGTCCACAGCGAGGCGCGTTGAAATCCGCCCACAATGGCATACCCCGCCTGCTGCCCGCCGCTGGCGGCCCAGGCAATGGACTCCGACGATCCCGCCGGGCTGAGATCGACCCACGAGGCCGCCGTGCCGCTCCACACGCTCGCGCGATACGCCCCGCCCAGCTCGGCATACCCCGCCTGTTGCCCGCCGTCGGCGGCAAGGGCGGAGGACTCCGTCGCG
>JBGSZV010000281.1:0-9166 GCA_041750235.1 Phycisphaerales bacterium | reverse complement strand
ACCCGCGGCACGAAGACGAGCCAGCGGTCGAAGGCGACGGTGAGGCCGATCATGAGGAAGAGCGCCACCCACATCGCGGTGCCGAGGGTGCCGAAACGGGCCTTGAGGGCTTCGACACCGGAGATGGCGATGAGGCCGCCGGCGCCTTCGGGCATGGAGCTGACATCGGGGAGCAGCAGGGCGTGCATCGCGGAGATGCCGACGGCGACCATCAGGATGCCGAAGGCGCGAAGCGGCGTGTGCGAGACCGGGCCGTTGAAGGCGAGGAGCCCGAGGTAGAGGCCGATCGAGAGGAGAATCAGCCAGGCGCCGGAGCCGAAGACCTGGAAAACGACCAGGGCGGTGGCGGCTCCGACCGGTCCGATCCAGTTGGAGATGTGCGGGGTGGCCGAGGCAACACCATGGGAGATGGAGTCGCTGGGCTCGAAGCTGACCATGGCCGCGGCAACGATTGCCCAGACGGTCGCGGCGATGAGCCACAACAGGCGGATATGAGGGCTGGGGGACCCGTTGTTATCGGACGTTTTGGCCGAACGACGGGGAGACGACTTGGTAGCGGTACTGCGTGAAGACATGGAGCAAATATCGGCCGTGGGTCTGTGATCGACTGACGTTTTGAGGCAGTGTTGTCCGGTGAGAGGTGGGCGCGGACTGGCGTACGGTGCGAGGGATTCGGGAACAGAACGAAATCCGTGGCCCTACGAAGGCGAAATCACGGCGAAGTCGTCGGGAATTCGGCGGCAATAGGAGAGTGGGTCGCATTGGGGGACTGAGACGCAGATATCCCCGAATTCAGCCGATCATTTGCGTTGCGGCTGATCTGAGCCCTACTAGACTCAGGTCGTGGTGTGGTCTCGGAGGAGATGTTTCATGGCGAAGCACTCGTTTTTGCGTGCGGGGTTGATGGGAGTCGTGGTGATGGCTGGGACCGCCTTTGGCGGGATCCCCAATCCGCTCCCGACGGGTCCCAACGATTTCTTTGAGTACGGCACTCAGCCGGGGACGCTGCTCGACCCCATGATGTCCTACGACGAGCTGTGCAAGTTCTGCCACGCCGAGTACGACCCGGCAATTCAGGAAGAACCGGGCCGGTGGCGTGGCTCGATGCACGCCCATTCGTCGAAGGATCCGATCTTCCTTGCCGCCGTGGCGATCGCGAATCAGGATGCGCCGGGTTCGGGCGAGCTGTGCTGGAAGTGCCATGCACCGAGCGGCTGGGTGGAGGGCCGCGTGACCGGCGCTCCGGACGGCGCGAACCTTCTGGAATCCGACTTCCGCGAGGGTGTGAGTTGCCATTTGTGCCACCGCATGGTGGACCCGTCTCCGGATCCGGGGAATCCGCCGACGACGGCCGGTTTCGACGCGCAGATTTTGAGCGACCTCGGCTCGCTCGTGCCGTTCTCCGCGGGCAACGGGCAGTATGTGATCGATCCGTTTGACTACCGCCGCGGGCCCTTTGATCTGGGTCCGAACTTCTTCTATCACGCCTTCCTGCACTCGCCCTTCCATAAGCGTGGCGAGATGTGCGGCACGTGCCACAACGTGAGCAACCCGGTGCTCAAACGGCTCCCTGGCCCGAACAACGGCATCTATGTGCCGGACGAGGGAACGCCGGGCGATCCGAACTCGATCTTCAACACGCCGCACTCGACGGGCGACACGAACGACATGTTCCCCGAGCAGCGCACCTACAGCGAGTGGGCGGCGAGCACGTTCGCGGCGACCGGCGTTGACATGGGCGGCCGCTTCGGCGGCAACCTCGCGGTTGTCAGCCAGTGCCAGGACTGCCACCAGCCGGACATCAACGGCGGGGCGTGCATTCCCGGCCTCGGCCCGACGCAGCGCACCGACCTGCCGTACCACAGCTTCGCCGGCGCCAATCGCTGGATGATCGACGTGATCATTCACCAGTACGAGGGCACTCCGCTGCTGGATCAGCCGACGATTGATGCGCTCAACGTGGCGAAGGGCGATGTTGAGTACATGCTCGAGAACGCGACTGACATGCAGCTCTCGCAGACCGGCGCTGATCTGAACGTGCGCATCATCAACCAGTGCGCCCACAAGCTCATGACCGGCATGCCCGAGGGGCGTCGGATGTGGGTGAACGTGGTGTACAAGGACAAGAACGACGCGGTGATCGGTGAGCGCGGGGCGTACAACCCGACGACCGCCGATCTGACCGAGAGTGACACGAAGGTCTACGAGTGCAAGTTCGGCATCGACGCGGCCATGAGCGCGATCACCGGCCTGCCGGTCGGCCCGAGCTTCCACCTCGTCTTGAACAACGCGTTCTTCAAGGACAACCGCATCCCGCCGCGCGGCTTCAGCAATGCGGCGTTCGCGGCGTTCGGCGGCTCGCCGGTCGAGTACAGCTACCCCGACGGGCAGTACTGGGACGACACGGGTTACTTCATCCCGCAGGGCGCCGTTTCGGCGGAGGTGACCTTCTACTACCAGATCGCTTCGAAGGAGTACGTCGAGTTCCTCCGCGATGCGAACGACGAGACCGCGCCGAACGACGGCACGCGGGCCTACGACGCGTGGGTCGCCACCGGCAAGAGCCCGCCGTATCCGATGGATGAGCTGGTGCTGAATCTCGTGCCGTACCTCCCCGCCGACTTCAACGGCGACGGACAGTGCAACGGTGCGGACCTCAGCGTGCTGCTCTCGAACTTCGGTGGTTCGGGCGAGCGTCCCAGTTCGGGCGATGCCAACGGCGACGGTGAGGTCAACGGCGCCGACCTGTCTGTGTTGCTCTCGAACTTCGGCTCGTCTCTGTAAGCGGCGTCGGCCAGCCAGTAAACCAAAGGACCCCGGCATTTCGCCGGGGTCCTTTTCGTTGTGCGAGATAGTTGTTCCGTTGGCTCAGCGATTGGCCCAGCGGACTTGGAGCTTCCACTCGACGGCGCGGCTGTCGAGGGCGTTGGCGGTGATGCGCTTCTGGTCGCGGGGTTCGATGGCGACTTCCTTCCAGCCCATCGCGGGGCGGATCTCCAGGCCGTCGGCGTCGTACCACACGAAGCGGTAGTCGAGCAGGTAGCGGTAGTCGCCGAGGTTGCGTGTGGGCACGGCGACGGTGAGCAGGTCGTCTTTGCGGAGGACGATGGGCTGATCGAAGCCGAGGGAGTTCAGGAGATCGGCCTGGCTGACGACGATGCGGGGGTTGTTGTTGGGGGATGCCACGGGGTCCTGCTGGCCGACCCAGGGATTGACATCCTTCTGCTGGTTGCAGCCGGTGAGGGCAAGGCTGGCGAGGGCGAGGGAAATGAGCGTGGTGCGTGTCATGGTGTTCCTCGGGGAGTTTTTACCGCAGAGACGCAGAGATCGCAGAGTTTATGAATGGTGTTCTCAGATCAAGCTCACTCCGCGAACTCTGCATCTCTGCGGTGAAGATGTGTATCAAGGGTTTCGGGACCGGATCTGTTCCGCGAGATCGCGGACGCGCGGCGAGCGGGGAGTCCAGGGTGTGTGGGTGCTGTACATGAGGCGCTTGTAGCCGTTGGTGGCGTAGGCGGGGGTGAAGAGCGCGTTGCCGCCTTCCAGAATGTGAACGCTGTCGGCGTGCAGGCGTCGGCCTGGCGCGGGTGAGCCGGCGCCAAGATGGATGCCCTCATCAGCGTAGAGCGATTCGAGGTCCGCGACGCCGAGGTCGGTGAGATAGCCGCCCTGCTGATAGATCCGCAGGACGTCGGCGGTGGGGGTGGCGACGCACGAACCGCCGAGGATGTAGGGGTAGTCGCCGACCTGGGGGCGTTCGATGTCGTTCGTGAAGATGAGCGTCGCTGCGGCGAGGGTGCTGTTGGCGGGCGCGCCGGGCACGGCACGCAGGTAGATCATCCGCGGCGCTGCGATATTAAGCGGGCGAAAGCTGGGAAGCACATAGGACATCGCCGGAGCGCCGTTCAAGGCGGCGGGAATATTGATGCGGAGCTCGGCGCCGGGCGGAACTTCCAGCGCGCAGAGGTAGACGGCGCTGGGGAGGAGTTCGTTGTGGCGGATGTCGGCGGCAGCGGTTCCCTTGAGCGCCAGGCCGGCAAGGAGGATCCCAAGCCCGACGAGTTGTGTCCCTTCGTCGCGGCTCGACGCGGCGGTGATGCCTCCGCCGATCATCATGGCGTCGCCGATCAGGCTCTTGGCCCGTCGGGCGTTCTCGAAGGTGTTCCAGCGGTGGTCGCGGGCCATCTGGTTGACGTCGCACACGGGTCCGGTGAAACCGGGAAAGGGGGCGCCGTCGATGGTGATGGAGAGGGGCGAGGGGTTGCCTTCGCCGCGGGGGATCCACTCGGTGAGGGCGCCGTCGGGCCCGGTGTTCACTTTGCGTGGGCCGTGGGCGTAGTCGATGAGGAGGATGGTGTTGAAGTTGCCGGAACGGATGGTGTCGGCAAGGGGGGCGAGGCGGGGGTTGACGCGGACGGCGGCGTCGAGCGCATCCGAAGATTCGTTGAGAACCTGATCCGCGATGCCCTGCATCAGGTAGCCGAGGGCGAAGTCGGATTCGACGAATCGGCCTTCATCCTCGAAGTAGTCGTAGTTGGTGTCGGATGATCGCTCGGTCTCTGCTTCGGCGGCGCGATGGGCGAGGTCTTCCTGCGAGAGTCCCGTGGAAGAACTGCTGCCGGATTTTGCGTCCGAGTAGTCCTTGAGCTTTCGGAGGGTCGCACGGCTGGCGACGCGGACGTTCTGCCAGTCACCTTCCAAGGCGAAGGTTGTGGCGAGGGCGGTGTAGGTGAGCGCCTGCTCGAAGGGTTCGCCCTTGTAGACCTTGGCGCCCTCCCAGATCACTTCGGAGGCAAAGAGGCGTGCGTCATCGTTGACGTTGCCCGATTCGAGGATCTGGTAGGCGGTGCGGAGAGCGGCCTTGGCTTCGGTGGTGTCGCCGTCGGCGAGGGCGGCCATGCCGAGGCTGGCGTTGTTGAGGACGGAGTTCTCGTCGAGGGTGTCCTTGAGCGCGGCGGGGCGGAGTTGTTCGCGCGCGGCGGTGAGGTTGCCGGCGTAGTAGCTGGGGCCCGCGTGAGGTGCGGAGGTGGTGCAGGCGGTCATGAGCGCGAGCAGGCCAACCACGGAGGCACGGAGACACGGAGAAAGGCAGACCACAGATGTCACAGATGAACACCGATCAGGCAGGAAACGAGCGACGCCAGCGCGCGCGGCATTTCCTTTCATCAGTGACCATCCGTGATATCTGTGGCTCTTCTTCACGTCTTCTCCGTGTGCCGCGTGTTGCACATCAATCAAGTGCGTTGCGGGTGATGGCGTACTTCACTTCGTAGGCGTCTTCCCAGACCAGTCCGCCATCGCGGAGGTCCACGAGCTGGAAGGCGCACAGGTAGTAGTCGGAGCGGTGGCGGGCGGAGGTGCTGGTGTCGGAGCGGAACTCGGCGCGAAGGGTGTGGGTCGGCGTGAGCCGGGCGTCGGGGCTGGCGCGGAACTCGGCGTCCGCGTAACGTCGCCACTCGACGGCAGGGACGACAAACCGGATATTCCGCTCGCGGGCGACGAACGATTCGCTGAGGCGCGAGCGGAAGCGGACCATCGTGCCCCATCGCTCGGATTCGTCCATGAGGTGCTCGGTGCGGTTGGTCACCTGGTCGAGGGTGAAGACCCAGGGCTCGCTGCCGGCGTTTCGCTGGGCGATCTGCGGGGAGGATGCGAGGTCCATCGCCATCTCGTCGGTCATGCGGACGATGTCGGCGGCGGTGAGGGTGGTGGTGTTGATCCGCGGCGCCGCGCACGCGGAAATGCAGATGCAGAGGCTTACCACGGAGACACGGAGACACAGAGATTGAATCATGATGGCTTCTTCTCCGTGACTCCGTGTCTCCGTGGTTGAATCGGGATCACGACGCGAACTTCACTTCGTAGGAGCCTTCCCAGACGATCTCGTTGTCGCGGATGTCGACGATCTGGAAGCTCATGAAGTAGTAGTCCGAGCCGGCGTTGGGGGCGTCGTAGATCTCGCCGCGGAGGACATAATCGGCTTTGGTGGGACCGGCGGCGGGGAGGCCCTCGGACTCGCGGACCCCTTCGACATCGGCGCGCTTGAGGACGAAGCCGATGTTGTAGCGCGTGCCGGCCTGATTCAGGTTGGCGCGGATGCGGGCGAGGTAGACATCGAAGTTGCGCGCGCCCATGCTGGTCTTGTTGGCGACGCGATCCATCACGATCTGGATGCGCGTGGGCGAGTTGCGGAACTCGGGTTTGCTGGCGATCTGCTGGACCATGTCGTCGGTGGCGGTGACGACGTCCTTGGAGCCAAGGCCATCTTCGGAACTGAGACGCTTGGAGGGGTCGGCGGTGGTGGTGACGCCGCGGTTGGGCGCGGGCTGGTTGCTCTGGCAGCCGGTCGCGAGGAGGGCGGAGGACAGGAGGAACGCCGTCAGGGCGCCGGTGCGGACGATGCGGGTGATGGACATGGGAAGGATCTCTCCGTGCCGTCGTGGATGGTGGACGGCGAGGCTTTGTGTTGGTGTCGCCGCAAGTTTGCGGTTACCAACTTTATAGGGAATCGCTGGGGTGGGGTTCTCTATTCCGTGGGAGGACCCGAACGGGTGGTAGGGTCGCAGTAGAATCGGATTCTCGGCGATCGCCGTTGAGAGGGTGGTGCAGCGTGGATGGGGCGACGGGACTGGTTCAGGCGTATCTCCAGAGCAACGGCTACTTCACGCAGGTGGAGGTCCCGGTGGTCCGCGAGCAGCAGGGTGGTTTTGCACCGGTGACGGATCTCGACATCGTCGGTGTTCGTTTGCCGGGTGCACGGCGGATGTTGCTTGGCCGCCAGCGTGAACTGCGAGATCTGGGATCTCCGCCGCACGATCTGCTGGAAGTGAAGGACGACCGCGTCGACTTGATCATCGGCGAGATCAAGGAGGGGGCGGCGACGCTCAACGAGGCGATTCTGGATCGCGGTGTGCTGGCATATGCGCTGCTGCGGCTCGGAGGCCTTGAAATGGACTCCCTGGAAGGGATCGTGGATGACCTGATCGCGCACGGGGTTTCGGAGCCGACGCCGATGCTGCGGGTACGGCTGATGGCGTTTGGTTCCAAGGTTGATCCGGAACTGCCTCGGCATATCAAGACGATCCGGCTCGGACAAATTTTGGATTACTTCGAGAACGAGCTGGAGGCGCTTGGTGGATTGCGGGGCGTTCAGTTCAAGCAGCCGGCGATCGCGTTCCTGATGACGTTGTTCAAGGCACGCGGCCGGTTCTGAAGCGTCGGCCGTGATCGTGGGCTTGAGCGACGGCGACAAGGCGAACTTCAGGCGGAGTATTGGCCTCCGAATGAGGGTTCCCGTGCCGATATGTGCGGGATTTCACGTTGGGGGTGGGGGGGTGGGGCGTTAGACTGGGCAAAGCCACGTCATCGTGGCAGTGTTGTCGCCCGGCCCCAAGGGATGTGTCGGGTGGTTGTCTGGCCGTGATCAATCCGGGATGGAGGTAAAGAGATGAAATCACTCAAGCGCGGAAGCGTGGGAGTTGCGGCGTTGCTGTGCGCGTGCGGGATGGCGAGCGCGGGCGCGCCCGCGCCGATCTCGGCGATCTACACGAAGGTTGCCGGCAGCCCGACAGAAGTTGTCCCCGGCGCGGTGGATGGCGCGGGCATGCCTGCTGTGACGACATTCCGCCAGCTCTTTCAGTTCACGATCTCGCCCGACGGCTCGCAGTGGGCGGTGCGCGCGAGCAATCAGTTGGGCGCCGACTTTGAGAACATCGTCCTAATGGGCAGCGGGACGACCGGCACGAAGTTCCTTCAGGAGAGCGAAGCGGTCCCCGCGGGAGCGGCCGGCGAGCTGGTCGATTTCTTCGGGTCGGGCTTCGGACGGTTCAACGATGCGAATGATTTTGCCTTCTCGCTGCGGGCACGCGGCGGGGTGGCGAGCGTGTTCCAGAAGGTGCTCGTGTGGGACGGCGCGGTGTTCACGCTGCCGATCCAGATGGGCGACCTCTACACGGGCCTTGCGGATACCGGCGCCACCGGCGATGAGGCGGTCGGCAACTCGATCGGCTCGATCCACATTCTGAATGATGGTCGCATCGGCTCGCAGGACAGCACGGTGACGGGCATCGCGACGACGCGTCGTCCGGTGTGCGCCTACGACCTCGCGGGTTTCCGCCAGAGCAACGTGAGCATCGTCACGGGTCTGGGCGGCGTCGGCGTCGAGACGGTGTCGAGCATCGGCGGCAACAACTTCTACACGACGACCGACGGCACGAAGTGGGGCTTTGTCGGCGATATCGCTCGGCCGACGGGCTTCAGCAACGCGCTGATCGTGAACGACGAGGTCATCATGCGCCAGCAGCAGCCGCTGCCGGGCTCGGCCAGCACGTTCTTTGATGGCACAGCGCTCGGCGCCTACGGCGACGAGATCTACTGCCGTGGCGGGCTCGGCCTGACTTCCGCGACCGGTGGATTCGCGTGGCGCAGCGACGGACTGCTGGTGGAAGCGGGCGATGAGATCGTTCTGCCCGCCACGGGCGAGACGTGGATCGGCACGTCGTTCAGCGGATTCAGCGGCAACCGGAATGGCGACTGGTTGCTCGTGGGGCGTACCAGCGCCGCGGAAGCGACGAACGACGTGATCGTGCTCAACGGCGAGACGGTGATCGTGCGCGAAGGCGACGGCGTTGACGTGGACGGCAACGGCATCCTCGACGACGACTGCTTCATCGGTCACGCGACGAACACCAGCTCGGCGTACACCCCGGACACGGCCTTTGTGACGGACGACGGCTGGCTGTACTTCATGGCGAACATCAAGAACGCCGCGGGGGTGGGTTACAACAGCAGCGCCCTGGGCTCGGCCAACGCGCTGCTGCGCGTCCGGGCCTTCGTGCCGCCGCCCGTGTGCGACGGTGACGCCAACGGCGACAACATCGTGGACAGCGCCGACCTGTCGGTGCTTCTCTCGAACTTCAACACCGCCACCGGCGGCGGGGCCGCCTTCGGCGACTTCAACGGCGACGGCTTTGTGAACAGCGCCGACCTGTCGGTGCTGCTGGGCAGCTTCGGCAACGACTGCAACTGAGCAGTTGTTTATGGATTGGTTTGAAGAGGGGCGGGCCGTTCGGGCCCGCCCCTTTCTTATTCCCTGTGATCGCTTCGAGTGATTCAGGAGCCCGACGGCGCAACAGCACGGTATGCCTTGGGCTTGCGGATGCCGGGG
>JBGSZV010000280.1:0-6538 GCA_041750235.1 Phycisphaerales bacterium | reverse complement strand
GCGCTGAAGCCGCCGAAGATCACCGAGTGCGGCGCGCCGATCCGGGCGCACGCCAGCATCGCTACCGCCAGCTCCGGCACCATCGGCATGTAGATCGTGACGACGTCGCCCTTGCGCACGCCCAGCGCCCGCAGCGCGTTGGCGAAGCGGCATGTCTCCGCGTGCAGCTCCCGGTAGGTCAGCTTCCGAACCTCAAACCCGCCGCCGGCCTGCGCGGGCTCTCCCTCCCAGATCAGCGCGACCTGATCACCGAACCCCGCCTTGATCTGCCGGTCCAGGCAGTTGTGCGAGACGTTGGTCTTCCCGCCCA
Source organism: Phycisphaerales bacterium (assembly GCA_041750235.1). Taxonomy (GTDB): domain Bacteria; phylum Planctomycetota; class Phycisphaerae; order Phycisphaerales; family UBA1924; genus JBGSZV01. Next base: position 6,228 of record JBGSZV010000280.1, on the reverse strand, counting down.
CGAAAAACTTCGCGTCCATCGGAGCGGTGGGGGACCAGTCGCTCACCTTCTTCCACGGCGTGAACCAGTCCAGTTCCCGTGCCACCTCGCCCCAGAAGCCGTCGGGATCGGCGATCGACCGCGCGTGCATCGCGCGGTACTGCTCCATCGACCCGACGTGGGCGGTCTTGGCCAGCCCCGCCGGCGGCGGGAAAACGCGGTTCTCGTGGAGGATGGATTCGATGGAGGAGTCGGGCTTGGGGCCAGAAGGCGTTCCGGGGGTGCTCATCCTCCAAGAATAACCCCATCCCCGCCTCGTCCCTACCGCCTTCGCCTCCGGGCGACCCCGAGCACACTGAGCCCGACCACGGCGGCGGTCGCCGGCGACGGCACTTCGACGACGTACAGATCATGCACTTCCCAGCGGGCGTTTCCGCCCGGGAGAGGGCCGGCCTGAAAGACGTGTGTGGTCAGGATGAGTCCCGGCCCGTTGAACGTGACGGGTGCCGCGGTGGAAGGGTCAAACCCGTTGTTTGTTCCGACGTTGAACTGCGTGAAGTGGACGATCACCGTGTCATCAAGGCCGGTCTCGATGATGGGGAAGTTGCGTGCTTCCACGCCAAGGCCACCCGGCCCGAGCGTGATGGTTCCCGAGGGTGTCGCACCGGTTGTCGTGCGGAAACTGAAGCGGCCCAGGAACAGGGCGGGCCGGTTTCCAAAGAGCGAGTTCGGGACCGCCTCAACGTGCGGCCGCGGGCCCTGCGCGTCCATGAACCACAGACCGCCGATCTCGCCCGGGTTCGCGAAGGGGTTGCCGATGATCGACATGTCGCCCGGGTTCGCTTGGAAGCCGTCGCCTTTGACGTTGGCGGCTCCACCAAAGCTCGGACCACTGTCGATGGCAACGTACGAGTCAAACTCCGGGCTCTGATTGCCCTGATTGGAGTCGATCGCCAGTTCAGTCGGACCAGTGCTGGACCCAGCAGCGCTTTGGAAAAGATCTCCCACGACGCTCATGGGTGAGAACGGCGCGGTGGTGTTCACCGACCGCACTTGGAACCCACCAAGCGTCTGGGCCGCGGCCAAACTCGCAAGCAATAAAGTCGACATCGTCGCTCTCCCTATGAGCGACGCATTTCTTCCTCTGCGGCGTAGTGTCACCACCCGGCTTGCTGGACGCAAGCGCGAACCCGTGCGGACCGGCTATTTCTTACATTCGGGCGATACGAACGTCCTGCGAACCCATTATGAAGCCCGGCGGCGACGCCATAAGAACGGGGCGGCGCACGTCAGCATGGCGGGGATCCCTGGTCCCGGCACTTCCACCACGTACAGATCATGGATCTGCCAGCGGGCCGTGCCACCGGGGAGTGGGCCCGCAAGCGTCACGACTTCGCGGAGTTCGTAGATGTTGCCGGTCAGATGAAACGTGAGGCTGGCATCGTCGAGGCCGATGTTCGAGGGCTGATTGAAGTTGGTGAACCGCACAATCAGTGAATCAGACGCCGGTGAGCCCACATTCAAAGTCCCAAAGTCGCGAATGTTGATTCCAATCCCGTTGGAACCGAGTGAGAGCGTTTCCGATGGGAAGTTCCCATCGAGGCTCCGAAACGACAGTCTCGCGAGAAACATCGCGTGGCGCCCGCCGAAGATTGGATTAGCAATGGAGGCAACTTCGGGGCGCGGTCCAAGTGGATTCATGAACCAGACCGCGTTCACCTGGTTGGGCACGATGAACGGATCGGCCGGGATGGATGCGAGATCGCCCGGATTGGCATGGAAGCCGTCGCCCTTGATATCGGGCGCGCCGCCGACGGATGGTCCGACATCGATCGAGACGTAAGAGTCGTATTCCGCAAAATCATCCGGTGTCGGGATGCTTGATTCAATCAGTTCCGGTGAAGGCGGAAACGGCCCCGGGCCGGCGATCGAGGACTGAAAGAAGTTGGCGCTGGCGGTGATCGGAGAACCGGTGGTGTCGGCGCTGCGAACCTCAAAGTTCCCCAGCACGGTCCCCGACAGCACGGCCAGCGCGGCCGGCGTCACGATCATCGCGATCTTCATGACGTGTTCCCCTCTCTTGCTTCCCGATCCTGACAGAAGTATCGCATGGGGCCTTGGGAACTTCCATCAGTATGAAGGATGATTCCGCGGGAACATAAGAACGTGCGAAGTGGCCCGACCAGGGATCCCTGTTTCATGAAGTGCGCGGGGCAAAAAGAAAAACCGGCCCGCCGTGAGGCGGACCGGTGAAGCTCTCAGTAGAGAAAGTCAGAGGCGATTACGCCCGACGACGACGAGCAGCCGCGAGGCCGGCAGCGCCGAAGAGAGCGAGAGCGCCCGGGGTCGGGATCTGCACGACGTAGAGGTCGTGGATCTCGAAGCGAGCCGTGCCACCGGGGAGGGGGCCGGCCTGGGTGACGACTTCAACGAGCTGGTACTCGTAGGCAGTCGGGTGGGTGGTCAGGCTGCCACCGTCGAGACCCTGAGCCACGCCAGCGCCGAAGGCGTTGAAGCGGACGAGCAGGGAGTCGGTCGCGCCGGAGCCGACGCCGACGGTGCCCGGGTCACGGATGTCAACCACGAGGCCATTGGCGCCGAGGCTGAGGGTGCCGGTGGGCTGAGTCGTCGTGCTGCGGAAGCTGAAGCGACCGAGGAACAGGGCATCGGCGCCGCCGAAGAGAGCGTTGGCAACCGAACCGACTTCGGGGCGAGCCGAAGCGGGGTCCATGAACCACACGCCAGCGACGCTCGTGCCACCGACCGTGAGGCCGATGCTGGAGATGTCGCCGGGGTTGGCCTGGAAGCCGTCGCCCTTGGTGCCGATGTCACCAGCGAGGCTGGGACCGACGTCGACCGCGACATAGCTGTCGAAGCCGAGGTACTGATTGGCAGCGGAAGCCTCGATCGCATCGCCGGACGGGCCGAAGTTGCCGTTACCGGGAGCGGACGAGTTGAACAGGGTGCCGGAAGCGGTGATCGGCGAACCGAGCGAACCGGCATCGGCCGAACGGACCTCAAAGAACGCGGCATTGGCAGCGCCAGCAGCCGCGAGAAGCGCAGTAGCGCTCACAACCTTCATCATGACGTGATTCTCCTCTACCTCTGAAAATGTTGGGGACATGCGAAACTGCTTCGCGGTGTCCACCACCCCTACTGTGAGAGAAAGAGTAGCCGTGGCTTGGGGGTCACGCAAGAACAAAGGCCGCGCAATTCAGGCAGGCAACGCAAATCTGGCAAGACTTTGACGGCTGGATGACCATTTCCGCCACAGAATCCGCATTCTGGATGGGAACAGAACCCAAATACCACGTCTTCGTGTGGTCACCTACCCGGTTTCGGCCTGATTCGTTCGGTTATCCGGACGCTTCCCGGCCTCCAAAAACGAAAAACCGGTCCGCCCAGGGGCGGACCGGTCGAGTTCAATCACTTCAAGAGATGGCTGCGATCAGGCGCGGCGACGGCGGAGGCCGGCGAGACCCGCGATACCGGCCAGGGCGATGGCGCCCGGGGTCGGGATGATTTCCTGAACGTAGAGGTCGATGACCAGCCAGCGAGCGACGCCGGCACCGATCGGGCCCTGCTGGCTCACGACCTTGACGAGCTGGTACTGGTTGGCGGTCGGGTGGATCGACAGGTCGCCGCCGTCCTGGCCCTGCTGCACCGGCGTGTTGAACGCGGTGAAGCGGACGAGGAGGGAGTCGGTGGCGGGGGAGCCGACGCCGGTGGTGCCCGCATCGCGGATGTCAACCGAGATGCCGTTGGCGCCGAGGGCGAGGTCGCCGGTCGGGAAGGTTCCGGTGGTGTTCCGGAAGCTGAAACGACCGAGGAAGATGCCGTTGGCGCCGCCGAGGGAAGCCTGGGCGATGGCCGGGACTTCCGGACGGGTGCTGGCGGGGTCCATGAACCACAGGCCATTGATCTCGCCGGCGACCGCGAAGGGGTTGCCGATGAGCGAAATGTCGCCGGGGTTGGCCTGGAAGCCGTCACCCTTGGTGCCCGGATCGCCACCGACGCTGGGGCCAGTATCGACCGCGACATAGCTGTCGAAGGCGAGGTACTGGTTGACGTTGCTGGCCTCGATCGAGTCACCAGCGGGGCCGGTGTTGCCGTTACCAGGAGCAGTGCTCTGGAACAGCGTGCCGGTCACGATCATGGCGCTGTTGGGGCTAGTGGTGTCAACGGAGCGAACGTCGAAAGCTGCATTGGCAGCGCCGGCGATCGCGAACAGAGCGATAGCGCTCAAAGACTTCGTCATAGAGCTGATCTCCATCTCTTCTCTTGAACTCTGCTTGTAATGCGATTCCGTCTCGCCCACAGCGCAGAGCTGTGTCCCTTTGTGCAAGAGTGAGATTAGCACGCCACAGACTGAACACAAGGGGAAAGTTGCGCGAAAAGCCCTGTTTTCCGAGTTTTTGACAACGCGAACGGGGTCTGTCAGGGGACAGTTTTCGGGCCTGGCGGCGGTCCGCCACCCCGACCATCGCGCAACTCCCTGTTTTCCAAGCAGTTATCGGGGCGCAAGAAAACGTCCCGCTTCAGGGACGGGACGCTCCGGGCCTGTGATTTTCTTTTTCGACGCGTGTCAGCGCGCGCTCGTGTCGCTGATCTCTTCGTCGCGCACCGTGGTGCGCAGCAGCGCTTGATCGGCGTCGTCAATATCGCTGTCGAGATCGATGTCGTTCGCGCTGCCGAGCGTGCGCCGATTCTCCCACAGCACGAGATCTTCCGAATCGATGTCGCCGTCGTCATCAACATCGCACGGGTTGTCGTACGACGCGGGATCACGCGGCAGGCGCAGATCGAACACCAGCGGGCGATGGTCGGAGCTGTTGCCGCTCGCGGCGCTGTTGCCGTTGGCCCACTGCCCCGGCGTGTGTTCGCTGGTGCTGTCGGTCGAGTTGTAGACAAAGCCCATCATGTTCACTTCGGCCTGATCGGTCGCGTTGAGCGGGATGGAGAATCCGTCGTTGTTCGCGTCGAAGGGGGCGACGAGTTCGGGGTCGAGCATGATGTAGTCGAGCCGCGAAGTGGAGCCGCCGCTGGAGCGCCACGTCCAGAAGGTCGGCGCGACGCCGTTGTTTGCACGCCCCGAAAGATGCTCCACAGGCAGGTTCTGCATGCCCGTGGGCTGGAGTTCGATGAAGCTGGTGAACATGCCGTTGAGCGTGCCGTCGCTGTTGTTGTTGGAGTTCATGTCGCCGATGGCGATCACGTTTCCGGCCGGTGTTTCCCGGCTTCCGTTGTCATCCAGGTCCAGCCCGAGGGTGCGGTCCAGGTAGATATTCCGCCCGATGGTGTTGGCCTCCTGGCGGCGCGTGTTCTGGTCGCCGGTGGTGCCGCAGCACTTGAAGTGCACGCCGTAGACCGTCAGCGACTTGAGCGCCCCGGGGACCTGGACGGTGATGCGCAGGCTGTCGCGCGGCGCGCCGCTGGGGCGGATGGTGTCGAAGTCGAGCACCGTGATGTCGGGGCGGACGGCAAAGCCGTTGTAGTTGAAGCTGTCGCCGATGCCGCTGAAGAGCAGGTAGCCGGGGAGGTTGGCGTCGCGGAACTGCGTGAGCGCCGCCTGATCCGCCCAGTCGAGTTCGTTGAAGCAGACGATGTCGGGGTTCAGCCCGCGGTTGGGGCCGGCGCCGTCGAGGTCATTGGTCGTGATCATGTTCGCCGCGGCGGTGTACGCGATGGTCCCGACGGTGCCGAAGCCCGTCAGCACGTTGTAGGTCACCACGCGCAGCGGCACGGGCGGTGGCGCGACATTCTTGGCGGCGCAGACAGGGGCGAGGCTCGCGCACAGGCCGGCGGCGAGGGCGGTCACAAGCGTGGCGGTCGAACGGCGGATCATCGATCACTCTCTCCAGGATGGCCGGCGGCGGGAACGACACGCAGGTGCATTCCGCATCATCACATCGGCCGACTGCACGGTACTCAGGGGGGGGCGACGCGTCGAGAGTCTTTCTCCCTCGCGGCGGGCATGTCCCATATCTGGGTGGGCATGGCCCGGGAAAGCGATCCAAAGAAAAACGCCGGGGAGGCTGGCGGCCTCCCCAGCGTGGATTTGAGCGAAGCGATCGACCGTCGATTAGCTGCCGCAGCCGAAGTTGCTGAGGAGCACCGAGAGGTCGGCACCGTTCACGTTGCCGTCGCCGTTGAAGTCGGCGCCGGAGCTGGGGGTGACGCTGGTGCCGAACTGGCCGAGGAGCACCGAGAGGTCGGCGCCGTTGGTCAGGCCGTCGCCGTTGGCGTCGC
>JBGSZV010000279.1:0-13545 GCA_041750235.1 Phycisphaerales bacterium | reverse complement strand
GCGCACGAGAGTCACGTGACGGACCTCTTGAGCGGGCACTATGCGCTTGGCGGCAAAGCGCCGCCGGAAAAGAGCGTGCTGACGCTGTACTGGCCGTTGCCCCGTCCGCCCTTCATGTTTGAACTGATCGCTGACAGCGCCTGGAAGAACTATGCGGAGATGCTGGCGCCGCAGGTGGATCTGGCGCTGGCGCTGATGAAAACGCCGCGGAGCGCGGTGCGGCAGGTGCGGATGGCGCGGTGGGGGCACGCGATGTGCCTGGCGCGGCGGGAGTTCATCGCGAGCGGGCACGCGGAGCGGGTGCGGTCGCCGTTCCTGGAGCACGTGTACTTCGTGAACCAGGACAACTGGGCGCTGCCCGCGTTCGAGACGTGCCTGCTGGAGGCCAAGACGTTCTGTGATGAGATTGCGGCGGGGTTGTAGAGGATCACGGCTGCGCCGGCAACTGCTCGACCACGCGGTCTTCGACGACCTTGTAGAACGGGTTGGCGCGCATGCGGAGCAGCGAGTCGGTGTTCACGCTCAGGGCGCCGCGCTCGGCGCGGACGATGAGATTGCCGACGTTGGTGCGCTTTTCGCCATTGGCGGCGGTGGTGTCGCCGTAGATGGGGTCATCGAAGCGGAATGGGATCGCGGTATGGGAGAGGGTGATGATCCCAGGGGGCCACGCGAGGCTGGGGTCGCGTTCGGTGATGGCGGTTCCGCCGGCGGCGCGGGTGCGGGTGATGATCTCGTCGGTTGAGGCGTTGCGATTGGTGACGACGGTGAGGTCGTAGGTGTGCGGCTTGGCGGCATCCATGAGTCGCGGGGCGGACGCGATGTCAGCGCGGAAGTAGGGCTCCAGGCGTGGACGGCGGTTGATGTCGAAGAGGACAAGTTCGTTGCCCTTGTTCTGCGCACGCTCAAGGATGTGCAGCAACTGGTCGTTGTGGACCGTGGCGTCAACAGTTGAGACGAAGCAGGTGATGGGCGGGAAGGGATCGGTCGCCTTGGAGCGCGAGAGGCGTTCGAGGGAGGCGATGTTGCGGACAGTGAGGCTCCACGTTTCGTAGCCGGCGCGCTTGGTGAAGGAGTTGTACTTGTAGGGGTCGTACTCGGGCGCGATGTCGACCCAGCGCGACTTCTCAAAATAGGAGGAGGCGACCGCCGGGAGGAGGCTCACCTCGGCCAGCCGCGCGGCGCCCGAGACGCCGACGGCGGGGGAGAAGAGGAAGAGGCGCTGAGGTTTCGGGAGGGAGTTGTCGTCGATGGCATCGACGGCGTAGCGAATGGCGAGTGCGCCGCCGAGGGAGTAACCGCCCGCAACGAAAGGCTGGTCGGCGCCGATGGTTTTCTGAATGTGCCGGGCGGCGACGCGGGTGGCGGCGGACCAGTCGCGCCAGTCGATGTCGAGAAGGCCCGAGGGCGTTGTGCCGTGGCCGGGGAGCCGGATGCAGACGACGTACCAGCCGGCGGCCTGCATGGCCTCGCCGATGGCGCGGAGGCTGTAGGGGGAGTCGGAGCAGCCGTGGATGAGGAGCGCGCCGCCCCGGATGGGCCCGCTGGTGGGCTCGAGGATGGTGGTGCGGTTCCAGTTGCGCGGAAAGTTGGTGGGGTTGAGCGGGCCGTCTTTGAGATAGCGCGCGGCCCACGGCCTGGCCTTTGCGTCTTCGCCGGAGAGTTCGAACGAGGAGAGCTGCTCGAAGAGCTTGTCTTCGAGCGCGAGGTAGTCGGTGAGGGTGGTGGCGGATTCGCCCTTGGCGCGGAACTCGCCGGTGACGGCGCGGGTGTGCCAGTCGTTGAGCGCGGGGCGCGAGCGGCCGAGGTAGGCGAGGAAGAAGAGGAAGGCCAGGAACGACAGGGCCAGAATGAGGACGAGGAAGCACAGGCGCTTGACAAACCGGCGTATGCGGCCGGAGCGACGGCGGGGCTTGATTTCCTTGTCACTCAGCGTGCTCATGAGTTTCACTCCGCCAGCACGACGACATCCTCGGGGCGGACCATCAGTGTGACATTCGAGCCCGGGCGTGTTGTGGTGTTCAGACCGGGATGGAGTTCGGTGACGCGGACGGTGGTGCCGCCCTTGAGTTCGACGATGTGCTGCGCGGTGTCGCCGAGGTAGGTGGACTCGGCGATACGGCCTTCGAGGGTGGTGGGCGCAGATTCGGGGGCGAGGCCGGTTGCGACATGGTTGTTGTGACGCACGATCTGCATTGCTTCGGGGCGGATGGAGACGGTGACGTTGCCGCGGGGGCTGGTGTCGTCGCGGGTGTGGGGGTTGATGGCGCCGAGGTCGCCGGCCTTGGTGCGGATGATGAGGCTGCCGGCGAAGTGGGCGTTGATCTCACCGGGGATGAAGTTGGTCTCGCCCAGGAACTCGGCGACGAAGCGGGTGCGGGGGCGCTCGTAGAGCTCGCGGGGGGAGCCGAGCTGCGCCAGGCGGCCCATGCTCATGACGGCGACCTGGTCGGCCATGCTGAGCGCTTCGGATCGGTCGTGGGTGACGTAGACGGTGGTGATGCCGCCGCCGCCCCCGGAAGTGTTTCCTTCCTTGCAGATGCGGCGGATCTCGTGGCGCATCTCGAGGCGGAGTTTGGCGTCGAGGTTGGAGAGGGGTTCGTCGAGGAGAAGGACATCGGGGCGGACGACGAGGGCGCGGGCGAGGGCGACGCGCTGCTGCTGGCCGCCGGAGAGCTGGTTGGGCTTGCGTTTGGCGTAGTCCTGCATGCGGACGACGCGGAGGGCTTCATCGACACGGGCCTCGCGCTCGGACTTGGGAACCTTGCGGACGTTGAGCCCGAAGGCGACATTCTGGGCGACGGTCATGTGGGGCCAGAGGGCGTAGCTCTGGAAGACCATGCCCGTGTTGCGCTTGTCGGGGGGGAGGTTTGCGACGTTGCGGCCGCCGAAGAGGATCTGGCCGCCGGTGGGCTCGATGAAGCCGGCGATCATGCGGAGGAGGGTCGTCTTGCCGCAGCCGGAGGGGCCGAGGAGGAAGAAGAGGTCGCCGGCGTTGACGGAAAGGGAGACGTCGTCAACGGCCTTGGTGAGCACGCCGCCGGTGAGGGCGGAGGGCTTGTAGTGCTTCGAGATGTTCTTGATCTCGATGGGGGTGGGCATGGAGACAGAGTACCGGAGGGATCACCGCCCATGTCGTGGGCGGGTGAGTCCTCAACCCAACTCTCCAGATGCTGTCGTCCCGGCGCGCCGGGAGCAACCATCGAAGGGCCGTTTCACGGCCCGGGAAGAGGCGTGGGTGAAAGCGACGCGTTCGTTGAAGTGGGCGTCACCACTTTCATCCCCACGACACCGATGAGGATGAGCGCGATGCAGGCGACGCGGGCGGCGGTCAGCGGTTCCTTGAGGAAGACCATGCCGTAGATCGCGACGCCGACGGCTCCGATGCCGACCCAGACGGCATAGGTGGTGCCGGCGGGGAGGTCTTTCATCGCCTTGGCGAGGAGTGCGAAGGAGGCGAGCATGGTGACGATCGTGAGGACGCTGGGTCCGAGACGAGTGAAGCCGTTCGAGTACTTCATCGAGACTGCCCAGACGATTTCGAGGAGTCCGGCAAGGGTGAGGAGGAGCCAGGGCATTGGATTTGCGCTTTCAGTATTGAGAGGATGATTCACACTGCAGGGGCTTTGCCCCCGCACCCCCCAGTAAGGCAGGCAAACCCTAGCAGCGATCGCCGGGGGGCGACGTGCGCCCAAACCACGGCAGCAGCGATACGCCGCGAGCGAGCGCATAGGCCGCGAGTACAAGCGGAATGCAGTGCACGAGGGCGACGGCCTCGATGAGTGAGGGGAAGAACGAACCCAGCAGTACGCTCGCCCAATCATCTGCGGGGGCATCGGGCGGCATTGCTGCGGCCTTGAGCAGTACTGTCATCGGGGCAGCGAGCATGAAAACCGACACCAGCACGAAACGTCGGGGCGTAGTACTTCGAGAGAGGACCTGCAGCGCGTACACGACGGCGAATGGGGCAGCCAGGAACAAGGGCGCATATGCCGGTCGCAGGGGAGAAGTGGATTGGCCCCAGTCGAGTATGAGAACTGCTGCGTAACACCACAGCGTGAACTCAAACATCCGGGCGTGCCAACGGGTTGCTACACGCACGACCGCGAACGCGCGACCGGACTTCGACCGTCGCTCGAAAGGCATCGCCACCAAGGCGACCGCAGTGACGGCAACAAGGAGTGCAACCCACGGCAACGGTCAATCCTCTGGGTCAGCGCGGCAGTCCTGCAACAGGGTACTTCGCCCGCAATGAGGGTATCACCACAGGTCGACTTTTCCGGAGTCTTATGGCTTACGATGCTCCCCATGAATCCGACCCCGACCAATCCGGCCTCCCAAGTTCCCGCCCCTGAAGAATCCCCCCATCGCCTTGAGCAGCAGCGGCGCGAGAACCGGGCGGCGATTGCGGCCTTGGGGGTTGACCCCTACGGCCAGCGGACGACGGGGCTGATCACGCTTGCCGAGGCGCGCGCGAAGTATGACGCGGCGGCGGATGCGAAGTGGAACGAAGTCGCCAAGAGTCCCAGTCCGGGGCCCGATCCGCGGCCGTTGGTAAAGGTGTCGGGGCGGATCGTGCTGAAGCGCGACGGCGGGAAGCTGATCTGGATGCAGTTGCGGGATCACACGACGGGGCCGAAGGCGGAAGAGGGCAATGGGCAACGGGCATTGGGCAATGGGGGGAAGGCCTTGCTTGAGCCGGACCTGCAGATTGCGATCAGCCTGAAGGACTGCGCAGCGCCGGGGTTTGAGGTGGCGAAGCTCTTGGACCTTGGGGATGTCGTGATCATTGAAGGCCCGCTGATGAAGACGAAGGTGGGGGAGATCACCATCTGGGCGTCGAAGGTGGAGGTGGCGTGCAAGAGCGTCGCGCCGCCGCCGGCGAAGTGGGAGGGGCTCACGGATGTCGAACTGCGCTATCGGCGGCGGTACGTCGATCTGTACGCGAACCCCGAGACGATGCAGGACTTCAAGCTGCGGGCGAAGCTGACATCTTTGATCCGACGGTTCCTCGAGGGGCGCGGGTTCATGGAGGTCGAGACGCCGGTCTTGCAGATTCAGGCGGGCGGGGCGGCGGCACGGCCGTTCGTCACGCATATGAACGCGCTGGACATCGACCTGTTCATGCGCGTCGCGCCGGAGCTGTATCTCAAGCGGCTGCTGGTGGGCGGGATGCCGAAGGTGTTCGAGTGGAGCCGGAACTTCCGGAACGAGGGGCTGGACAAGACGCATAACCCGGAGTTCACGATCCTCGAACTGTATGAGGCGTTCGGTGACTACAACACGATGCGGGAGTTGACGGAGTCGTTGTTCCGCGAATGCGCCCGCTGCGTTGCAGCAGAGGGCAATGGGCAACGGGCAATGGGCAATGGGGAAGAGCCAAAGCATCGGTTTGGCGAGCTGGAGATCGACTTTGGGCCGGCGTTTGAGTGCGTGAAGTACGAGGAGTTGTTCGAGCGGGCGCTGGGGTTCTCGATGTGGGACTCGGCGAAGGTGATCGCGGAGGCGAAGAAGCGCGGGTTGCCGGTGGTGGGGAAGAATGGTGTGGCGTTTGACGCGATGCTGCTGGTGAATGAACTCTTTGAGTACGCCGAGGAGAAGATCGATCCCGCGCGGCCGACGTTCGTGATCGACTACCCGGCGGCGCTGTGCCCGCTGACGCGCTCGAAGAAGGAACGGCCGGAGGTCGCCGAGCGGTTCGAGCTGTTCATCGGCGGCATGGAGATGGCCAACGCGTACACTGAGCTGAACGACCCGGACATCCAGGAGGCGAAGTTCAAGGAGCAGCTTGCTGGGCTGGATGATGAGGAGAGCACGTTCCGGAACTTTGATGAAGACTTCGTGAATGCGCTCAAGGTGGGCATGCCGCCCGCGGGGGGGCTGGGCATCGGGATTGAACGGCTGATGATGGTGATGATGAATCAGCGGACGATTCGGGATGTGCTTTTGTTCCCGATGATGAAAGAGTCCAGGGGCTGAAGCCCCTGGCTACAACCATGCGCCCCCGCTGGGGCCGACGGGAGCAATTCGCGCCCTCTCCTGATCACCGCTGCGCGGTGATCTGTCCTCCCCCGCCTCGGACTCGGTGACGGGGGAGGGTGCAATCAATCCTCCGACATGATCACGGCCTCGAAGTAGGCGCGGCGCTGTGATTCATCGAGAGTGTCGTAGATCTGGAGGAGCAGGTCGGCGAGCTGGCGTTTGGTGGGTTCGTTGCCGTTGAGCGTGACGGCCCACTCGGTGAAGATGGTGCGGACCTGGGCTTCATCGGCTTCGGGGAGTTTCATCTTGGCGAGGAAGGCTTCGGCGTAGGTGTCGATGGCGGACTTCTCGCTAAAGATGCGTTCGCCGGAGCGCTGGAGTTCGATGACGAAGTGTTCGATCGCGAGCTGGGTGCGGGCGCCGAGCTTGGCGAGACCGGCGGAGAGCTTGTTCTTCTTCGCGTCGGGGTTGGCGGCGGCGAGATCTTTCGCGACGGCGTCGTTGTAGTCCTTTACCAGTGCGCGGTACTGGTCGCGCGATTGCTCGGGCAGCGCTTCAGCGACCTTGTCGGCGAGCGGCGCAGGGCCGACCACGGCGAGGAAGTGGGTGTGGAGTTCCAGGAGGAGCGCCGCGCCTTCGAGCGCACGGCCGGACTCGAAGGCCGGGCCGAGGCGCTCGACCAAAGTGCGGTGCTTGGTGATGACGCGGTCGAGGGCGATGGCGCGGTCGTCGATGACCTTGCGCGCGGGGGCGAGGGTGTCGGAGGTCAGGCCGAGCTTGTCGAGTGCGGCTTCCTCGGGGCGAAGGTCCAAGCGACGGACCTTGGCGTACTCGTCGCGCTCGATAAGAGTGGGGCCGGCGGCAGTGCCGGTAATACGCGGTCCGGCGAGGGGGGCATCCGACTCGGTGGGAAGGGCGGGGTCGGCGGCGAGAGCGGTGGCCGAGAGAACGATGGTGAGCAGGGCGGCGCGCATGGGGTGGCTCCGGACGATGGGGGACCAGTGCATTGTTGGTGGGAACCGGGAGCGGGGGATTGCGAACGGCCGATAGGTGAGTCGATGAGCGAAACGACGCCGAAGAACGTGGTTTTTGAGAAGCCCAAGGCGGTGTGGGTGGCGGGGGCGTGGCTGTCGACGGTGGCGGCGGTGCTGGGGGCGGGGATGACGACCTTCATGCCGTTGTACGGCGCGACTTTCGCGTTGCTTGTCGCGGCATGGGTGGTGTATGGAGTGGGGCGGCCGTTATCACAATTTAGAGTTGTGGCACTTGTCTGCCTCGCGGTGTGGACGATCGGTCTTGAAGCCTGGCTCGGCATCCTCCAGCGATTGGTCATTTCGCTGTTCAACTCGCTCCCGGATGGTTTGGGGTTCACGGGAAACGATCGCCTGCTTTCAATTGCGATTGCGATGTTCATCTGCGGTGCGAGCGGCCTGCTTGCCGGCCTTGCGACCCGATCGCGCCCCACGATGCTGGTTTGCATTGGGGCTTCAGGCGTGGTGTGGTCGCTGCTCACGAACCACCTCGGCGCTATCTTCGCGGCCGCGGCATGCTGGCACGCGATCGTCGTGGGTGCAATCGTGCTCTGGGCCGTGCGCGCGCGAACGCGGCGACTCAGCGGCAGTCACTGCGCCGGATGCGGGTATGACCTTGCGGGGATCGAAGGGCCGGTGTGCCCGGAGTGCGGACGGGCGCGGGTTATGGCTGCTGCGGCGGCGTTGAAGGCGTAGCCGTTTCCGGGCGCGACATCGCGATCAGTTTCTTGCGCTGCTCGGGGGTGAGTTCCGCGAGCAGGCGGCGGAAGAACTCGGCGCGCTGGTCGTCGGTGGGCTTGAGCTTGGTGCGGACGACGTACTCGCTGGTGATGGCGCTGACCTTGGACTTCTGCTCATCGTTGAGCCCCAGCTCGGTGACGGCGACTTCGAGGCGGTCGTTCAGTTGCGCGGTGATGCGCTTGAACGAGCGGTCGATTTCCTGGCCGAAGTTGGTGACGACCTCGCGGCGAAGAACATCCGCCATCATCACGCTGCCGGCCTGGTGCGAGCTGTCGGTGGGGGCGGGGGCGTTCTCGAGTTTGACGGCTTCGTCGTAAACGGCGCGCCAGTACTGGCGAAGGGTGGCTTCGTACTCGTCGGACTGCTCCTTGGGGAGCGCCTTGGAGATCTGGGCACGGAGCGGGCCTTCGGCCATGACGGGGCGGAAGGCGCGCTGGACATCCGTGAAAGTTTTGCGATAGGCCTCGGCGTCGCCGGCCATGCGGGCGGACTGGAGCTGGGTGAGGAGCTCGATGTTGTCGCGGACGGCGATGTCGAAGGCGGCGGCGCGCTTGATGAGGATCGTTTCGATGGGGGCGCGCTGCTCGTCGGTGAGTTCGAGCTTCCGGTAGGCGGCGACCTCGGGGCCTTCCTCGGGGCGGACGAGGCGGCCGGTGGCGTCGAGTTCGACGATGGTGGCCTTGGGATTCTCGGTGACCGCCGGACCCGAGAGAGGGTTCTGCGGCGCAGGGGTCGGCGCAGGTTTGGCCGGGCCGATGGGGTTCTGCGGCGGGAGACCGGAGTGCTGGGCGATGGCCGTGGCGGAGAGGGCGAGGAGTGTGATGGCGGCGAGGCGGGGTGTCACTGCGGGCGGCTCCCGGAGGGGTGGATTGGGGGTGGGGAAAGCGTAGGAGGGGAAGAGATCGGCTCGGGGCGGGCGATTCGACAGTGATGAATCGGGGGCGGGAGGGGGGTCGAACCTATACTCGCCCCCCGGAAACGACCCCCCGGGAAATGATCCCCGGAAATGACCCAAAGGCGGGATCATCGTCCGCGGTTGGACGGCGGGAGTTCCAAGAGGAGCCGGCGGTGCCTTACACGATCAAGCCAGACCAGGGATTCGATACCGATGTCGAGAGTCTGGACTACCTGAAGGGCCATGTGGACACCGGGGACCGGTGGACGCTGAACTTCGGCCCCCAGCACCCGGCGACCCACACGACGCTCCGGCTGGTGCTCGA
Source organism: Phycisphaerales bacterium (assembly GCA_041750235.1). Taxonomy (GTDB): domain Bacteria; phylum Planctomycetota; class Phycisphaerae; order Phycisphaerales; family UBA1924; genus JBGSZV01. The sequence continues at coordinate 4,574 of JBGSZV010000279.1, read as the reverse complement.
ACTGGACGGCGAGCGGGTGGCGCGGTGCACGCCGCATATCGGCTATCTGCACTCGGGCTTTGAGAAGCTGGGCGAAGAGCTGGACTACAACCAGTACGTGACGATCGTGTCGCGGATGGATTACCTCTCGCCGATCGCCAATGACATTGCCTGGCACCACGCGGCGGAGAAGCTGTTCGGCATTGATGTGACGCCGCGGTGCAAGGTGATCCGGACGGTCATGTCGGAGATCGCGCGCATCCAGAACCACCTGCTCTGCGTGGGCGCGGCGGCGCTGGACCTGGGAGGGTTCACGGGCTTCCTCTACGCGTTCAACGTACGCGAGAAGATCTACGACCTGTGCGATTACATCTCCGGGCAGCGGTTCCATCCGGACTGGACGCGTGTCGGCGGCGCGATGCAGGACCTCGCGGATGACGACACCTTCCTGCGGATGGTGCGCGACATCGTTGAGAAGGAAGTGCCGCAGGCGATCAAGGATCTTGAGAGCCTGGTGCTGCGGAACAAGATCTTCATCGACCGCACGGCGGGGATCGGCCACATCACGCGTGACGAGGCGATCGCATGGTCGCTGAGCGGTCCGATGGCGCGGGCGAGCGGCGTGATGCGGGATGTTCGCAAGGATGAGCCGTATCTGTGCTACGCCGAGAACTGGGACGGCCAGGGCGCCGAGGCGGTGAAGTTCAAGGTCCCGGTGCACACCGACGGCGACGTGTACGCGCGGTTCCATGTGCGGCTGGAGGAGATGCGGCAGAGCCTGTCGATCATCACACAGCTCACGAATGACGCGGCATGGGCGCGGATCAGGGGCGCTCCGATCGACACCTTCGCGGACGGCAAGTTCGTCAAGCCGAAGAAGGCCGAGGTGTACGGCTCGATCGAAGGATTGATCCAGCACTTTGAGATCATCATGAGCAACCGCGGCTGGAAGCCCCCGGTGGCCGAGGCGTACGGCTGTGTGGAATCGGCCAACGGCGAGCTGGGTTTCTACCTGGTGAGCGACGGCGGGCCGCGGGCGTGGCGTGCGAGAACGCGGCCGCCTTGCTTCATCAACTACTCGGTGATGGCGAAGCTGACCGAGGGTCACATGCTGGCGGACATCGTGGCGATCCTGGGATCAATCAACGTTGTCGCAGCGGAACTGGATCGCTGAAAAGGCTCACCACGGAGACACGGAGGCACGGAGAGAAGACTTGGCTCAATACCATGTAGCTTCTCCGTGTCTCGGCGTATCGGTGGTTTGATTCTGGAAACACTCCCATGACCAAGATCCTTGCGTTTGCCGGCAGTCTTCGGAAGGACTCGTACAACAAGCTGATGGTGAAGGCGGCGCTGGCCGGCGCGAAGGCGGCGGGGGCGGAGGTGACGTTCATTGATCTGGCCGACTATCCGCTGCCCTTCATGGATGAGGATTTGGAGAAGCGCGAGGGGCTCCCCGCCAATGCGCGGAAGCTCAAGGAACTGTTCAAGAGCCATCAGGGGCTGCTGATCGCGACGCCGGAGTACAACAAGAGCATCCCGGCGGTGCTGAAGAACGTGATCGACTGGGTGTCGCGCCCGGTGCCGGACGAGAAGCCCTTTGAGCCGTTCGCGGGGAAGGTTGTGGGCACGATGTCTGCATCGCCGGGGGCGTTCGGGGGCATCCGGGCGCTGGGTCATCTCAGCTTCATCCTGAACAACATCAGTTTCATCGTGCTGCCCGACGGCTATTCGCTGGTGAAGGCGCACGAGGTATTCAATCCCGACGGGACGATCAAAGACGCCAAGACGGCGGAGACCGTGGCGGGGATCGGGCGGAAGGTCGCGGAGCTGGCGCGCAAGACGCACGGTTGACCGAACCACGAACATAAGGGTTGCGGCAGGCTTTCGGGCATTGGTACGCTTTTGTCATGGCACGGACTGAAGCGTGGCTGGCTGGCGTTGGCGTGGGTGCGCTTGGGATGATTGGCGCGGGCGATGCGCCAAAGTCAGAGGCGCTGCATCCGGTGATCACCGAGGTGCTGTTCAACGTACCGCCGGGCGACGCCGGTGACGCGAATAAGGACGGCTCGCGCGACTCGACGGGCGATGAGTTTGTTGAACTCTTCAATCCTCACGGCAAGGCGATCGACCTCAAGGGGTACACGATCACGAGCCGTCTGAGCACCGGGGAGAAAGATCCCAAGCGCGGGGTGCGGTTCACGTTCCCGAAGTTCGAACTGCCGCCGGGCGGGGTGGTGGTGGTGTTCAACGGGTACAAGGCGGCCATCCCGGGCCCGAACGGGACCGCGCAGCGGGCGCCGGGGGAGAAGAACAAGGAGTTCGCGGAGGCGTTTGTTTTTTCGATGGGCATCAAGCAGCCGATGCTGGCGCTCAAGAACGAGGGCGACTTCGTGCTGCTGTCGGACGCGGGCGGGAAAGCGGTGGCGTGTGTGTCGTGGGGGAATCCGGACCCGGAGCCTCCTTCGGAGGCGGGGCGGGCGGAATCGGTGAGCGGCGGCACGCGATGCAGCGTGCAGCGGTTGACCGCTGAGGATGAGCTGCAGGCCCACACGAGCATCGACGACCGGCCCTTCAGCCCGGGCGAGATGCCGTCCACCGGCGAGAAAACGCCCGCGGAGCCGGAAAAGCCTGAGGTCAAGAAGCCGCGTTGAGGTCGCTACCATGCTGGGGAGACCTTCCCGGGCGAAGGGTCCAACCTTCGTGGAGCAGCGTTCATGGCGTGGATGACCAAGCCTTCGGGCACGATGAAGATCGAGCGGCGGAACGAGGCGTACCTCACCCCCAAGATGAAGGACGAGGTCACGAAGACGTACCTGCCGCGGTACGAGACCAAGGCCGGCGCGCTGCTGCCGACGCTGCACATGATCCAGCACGCCTACGGGTGGGTGCCGCATCAGGCGATGATGGAGATCGCGGAGTTTCTCGAACTGGCGCCGGCGAGCGTGATCGACACGGCCAGTTTCTACGAGGAATACTGGCTGAAGCCCAAGGGCGAGCATCTGATCGCGGTGTGCCGTTCGATCGCGTGTGAGTTCTGCGATCACAAGGCGGTCACGGACGCGTGCCGCAAGAAGCTGAACATCGAAGTGGGCGAGACAACGGATGATGGAAAGTTCACGCTGATCGAGATCGAGTGCCTGGGATCGTGCGGCAGCGCGCCGGTGGCGCTGGTGGATGAGACGCTGCACGAGAACCTCACCGCTGAGAAGATCGGCGCGGCGATCGATGCGGCGAATAAGAACGGCCACAAGCATCACTGAGAGATCGCGAATCGCGAATCGCGCAAGATTGGTTCGGGGGTCGGGGCACCGGGTGGATGGGCGAGCAGCCGAAGAAATCTCTGGCCCGGAACCTCGGGGCGTTCTTTGGGAACGTCCTGCAGGGCTTCCGCGAGGATGTAACTCCAAAGCGGACCAGCGATCGCCTTGTGCTGAAACGGGAAGTGGTCGAAGATGCACCGGTCGAAACGCCATCCGGCAAGGTGACGTTGCGGCGCACGGTGGTTGAAGAAGTCGAGATCGAACGCCCGATGGGTACAGAGGCGGAGGACCGGCGATGAATGCGCGTTGGTGGATTCGTGGAGCAGCGGTTGTTTTTGGACTGCTGTTCTTTGGCACGATGGGCGGTTGCTACGCCGGCGCGTTCTACAACGTCTCCACGACACCGATACCGGTCGGCTTCGCGATGGCGACTCCGCTCATTGTTCCTGCGGTCGCGGTTCCCGTCGCGTACGGCACAACGCAGGCAAAGCATGGTCCGACCGCCGCGTTCCACAACACGAGCGAGTCGCGGCTTGCGGTTCGGTACTGGGTCGGAAAGGTTGATTGCCGTGCGCCGGACGGGGTCGCCGACTGGCGCAGCCCCGCTGCGTTCGAGATCGATCCGGGCGACAAGAAGCGGGTGCAGCTTGGTCGCAAGGGGTGGTATACGGCGAACTCCGACGCGGTTGTCCGCGTGCAGGTGAGCGCGATCGCGCCGAGCGATGCCTCGGCGGACCAGGTTGTGCTGATGGAAAGCGGGCCGTACTGGTACGAGTTTGAGAGGCCGGCGCCCTACTTCATGAAGGCGGTCGGACCGCGCGAGGCGCTGGCGTTTGAGTCGTACGGCGAGGGCGGCATCAAGCCGGTGGACCGGAGCCTGTGGTTCGACCGCGTGAACGATGATTTCCCGGCGACCAATGTCGCGCAGCTCGGCGCGGTGTGGAACGATCCGGGCTGAGCCAACGGGATTCAGGCAAAACCCAAAAAAGCGACACGACGCGCCGGTGAGGGGTGAGGTGGCGCGTCGGTCGGTTGCCGAGTTGGAAGTCGGATGCGGGATGCTTGGTTTTGGGTGGGGATCCTGCGATCGGTTCCGTTCGGCGAATATGGCGAGGACGCTGATCAGTGTTGCTTGACGCGACCGGCGGCCTGGCGGGTGTTCACGCTCGCGTGGTCCTCGGTTTCGTCGACGTCGGGATCGTCGGAGACTTCGTCTTCGTCGGTCTGCGGCGTGTCCTGATCGTCCTGGTCCTCGTCGTCCTGCTGGGGCAGCCGGGGGCCGCCTTGGCCTTCGGCGGCCGCGGCGCCTGAATGGGTGGCGGGTGAGCGTTC
>JBGSZV010000278.1:0-3830 GCA_041750235.1 Phycisphaerales bacterium | reverse complement strand
CGCGGCGCGGGTGGCGTGGAGCGCGTCGTCGACGAGGTCCTTGAGGGCCTTCTGGGCCGTCTCGCTGGTGCCGCCGACGTTGATGATCGCGACGCCGCCGGTCAGCTTGGCGTGACGCTCCATCAGCTTCTCGCGGTCGTAGTCGCTGGTGGACTTCTCGTGCTGGGCCATGATCTGGTCGGCCCGGGCCTTGATGTCGCCCTTCTTGCCCGCGCCCTCGATGATGGTGGTGTTATCCTTGTCCACCACGATCTTCTTGGCGCGGCCGAGCTCCGACAGCTCGATGCTCTCGAGCGAGCGGCCCAGGTCCTCGGAGAAGAACGTGCCGCCGGTCAGCACGCCGATGTCGCCGAGCATGGCCTTCCGCCGGTCGCCGAAGCCCGGGGCCTTGACCGCGCAGATGCGCAGCACGCCGCGGAGCTTGTTGACCACCAGCGCGGCAAGGGCCTCGTTCTCGACCTCCTCCGCGATGATGAGCAGGGGCTTGCCCGTGCCGGCGATCTTGTTGAGCAGCGGCAGGAAGTCCGCGAGGTTGGAGATCTTCTTCTCGTGGATGAGCACGATCGCGTCCTCAAGCACGCACTCGGCGGTCTTGGGGTCGGTCATGAAGTAGGGCGAGAGGTAGCCCTTGTCGAACTGCATGCCCTCGACGTACTCGAGCGTCGTCTCGGAGCTCTTGCCGTCCTCAACCTCCACGACGCCCTCGGCGCCGACCTTGGCGATCGCCTCGGCGATGAGCTCGCCGACCTGCGCGTCGTGGTTCGCCGAGACCGTCGCGATCTTGCGGTAGTCGTCCTTGCCCTTGCACTTGGTCGCCATCGCGTCGATCGCGTTGCCCGCGGTCGTCGCGGCGGCGTTGATGCCCCGCTGGATGTGCACCGGGTTGGCCCCGGCGGCGACGTGACGCAGGCCCTCGGTGAAGATCGCCTGCGCGAGCACGGTGGCCGCGGTGGTGCCGTCGCCCGCCTTGTCGGCGGTCTTCTTGGCGACCTGGTGGACCATCTTCGCGCCCATGCTCTCGAAGGGCTCGGGCAGCTCGATCTCCTTGGCGACGCTGACGCCGTCCTTGGTGATGTGCGGCCCGCCGTAGGACTTCTCGATGACCACGTGGCGCCCTGCTGGGCCCATGGTGCATTTGACGGCCTCTGCGAGGCGGTCGACGCCCTTCTTCATCTCAAGAAGCGCGGCGTCGTCGAACATGATCTGCTTGCTTGCCATGATGAACCTTTCAAAGGCACCGGGCACTGGGCATCAGGCATCGGGGGATGCATGACCGGCGCGGATGCCATCTTCCTTGGTCAAACTCCGGATCAGGCCGGCGAGGATCCGACCGCACTCTTCGAGCAACTGCTGAACAACCAAAACGACCTGCTGCGTCACGTAGCCCTGTCGCACCGCGATGAGCATCTGGGTCTCGACCTCGTACAACGACCCGCGTGCCGACCGAAGAAAACGCACATAGTCCGCCTTCGATCCCCTCCCATAGCCCTCGGCCACGTTGCTCGGGATGGACACCGCGGCTCGCCGAACCTGCGGCACCAGACCGAACCGCTCTTCGGGCGGAAAGAGCGAGGACAACCGATACACCTCGTCGACCAGATCCATCGACCGCTGCCACGCGATCAGGTCCCGGTATGACCGAACGGTGCTCATGGCTGACCCTGGTGCCCAGTGCCCGATGCCTGATGCCCCCTCTCTCAGCCCTCAATCACACCCAGCAGCTCGGTCTCGCGGAGGATCAGGTGCTTGTCGCCCTTGATCTCGACCTCGGTGCCGGCCCACTTGCCGTACACGACGGTGTCGCCCTTGCGGACGCTCATCTCGGCGCGCTTCCCGTTGTCGAGGCGCTTGCCGGGGCCCGCGGCGACGACGGTGCCGCGGACGGGCTTCTCCTTCGCGCTGTCGGGGAGGAAGATGCCCGAGGCGGTCTTGCTCTCGGCCTCGATGGGCTTGACGAGCACACGATCTTCAAGGGGTTTGACGGCCATTTCGTTTCTCCATCTCGCGGCTTCGGGCCGCGGTGCTAGATGCGTGCAACCAGTTCTGCAAACTCGTCCACCGTGAGCCCAGCGTCACGGATCAGTCCTCTCAGCGTTCCCTTTGCCAGTTCCTTGTGCCGCGGGATCGTGAGCCTCCGGTGCGGCGGTTCGGCGTGGCGAAGCATCACGTGGCTCCCGCGCTGGTGGCTGACTTCGTAGCCCACGAGCGCGAACGCGCGGATCGCGTCATCGCCCGAAACGACGGGCAAACGACCCACTCAGACCGCCCTCCGCTTCACATCGACCTCAACGACTTCCTCCGTGATCGGCGGCGGCACGGGCTCGCCGCGTGAATCAAGGTCCTCGACGTACATCCCGATCGCCTCGGTGACATTCCGCACGGCCTCGTCGCGAGTCGAGCCCTGGCTCCAGCACCCCGGGAGCGATGGGCACGATGCGACGAACACGCCGTCCTCGTCCTGCTCGATGTGGATGCGGAACTTCATAGAGCTTACCCCTTCAGTCATCGAGACCGACCATTTCGAGGCTCGGTGGAGGCAATCGCCAATCTCTAGGCCAATCTGGAAACCTCCCCTTTCGCACAATATCCCAGACACCCTTCTCGCCCAAGTCTCGATGCTCAAACATGAGGCGTTGCCAACGTCGAGCATCGTGCAGCGCCTCCCAAAGCTGGTAGCCCGCCTGGACTCCAATACGCATGTCCGTTGCGCCGCGGCCAATCTGGCCCTGTCCCGTGCTCTCGTGCAAGATCTCCATGATCCGACACAGTGACTCCGCCGCCTGCTTAACATCCAGGTACTTCACAGGCCCCAACTTTTCATACTCTGCGTCGGGATTAAAGATGTATGTTCGATCCAAGTGAGCAATTCGCTTGTTCCGATGCCGTCTGGCATTCTCAACTTTCTCACGAAAGCGATCCACAAGAGGCTTGAGCTCCTGATGTCGCGTTTCGTCAAGATCGATGCCCATAGCCTGGAGCACGTAGTCCAGCGAACAGTTCTCCTTTCCCGGTCCCTGCTTAGCCGGATCGGCGAGGCGCGTCAACATGATGATGGCATAGTCATGAAACATATCCCACGCATACGGGAAGAACGTCCCCGCCTGCTCCTGCAGTGCGTGCTTTCTTTCGGCTTCAACCGAATCACTGTGGGTACAAAGCGCGAGCAGGAGACCCACTGCAACTTCCGCGCGGCGGACTTCGCAATCGAAATCTTTCCACAATTCGTCCATGCTAACGGCGTCACTTTGCATAGCAAGAACTCGAAGCGCTGCTCCTCGATCGCTTAGAACCCCATCCCGCCCATGCCGCCCATTCCACCCATGCCTCCGCCCATGCCGCCCATCCCACCCATGCCACCCATGCCACCGCCGTGGTCGTGCTCGGCCTTGTCTTCCTTCTTCTCGGTGATGATGCAGTCCGCGGCGAGCAGGATCGTCGCCACGCTCGCGGCGTTCTGCAGCGCGCTGCGATCGACCTTCGCCGGGGTGATGACGCCCGCCTTGACGAGGTCCTCGTACGTGTCGGTCAGCGCGTTGTAACCGAACGTCGCGCTGGTGCTCTCGGCGACCTTGGCCACGACCACCGTGCCCTTGGCCCCGGCGTTGTCGGCGATGGTCTGCAGCGGCACGGCCAGGGCCTTGTACACGACGTCCAGGCCCGCGGCGAGGTCGTACTTCACCTGCCCGATGTCGTCGCTGGTGATCTCCTTGCCCTTGGCGAAGACGGCCTTCCAGTCCTTCTGGGACTCGATCGCCTTGCGAGCGCGGATGAACGAGACGCCGCCGCCGGGAACGATGCCCTCGGCGACCGCGGCGCGGGTGGCGTGCAGC
>JBGSZV010000277.1:0-13545 GCA_041750235.1 Phycisphaerales bacterium | reverse complement strand
CGAAGCCGGTGCGGCGGCGGGCGTCCTCGTCGCGGAGATTGGCGGCGAGGAGGCCGGCTTCGTCGGCGGTGGTGGCGTGGCCGTTCTCGATGAGGGCGGTTTCCAGGGTGATGCTGCCGCCCTTGAACGCGGCGCCGGCGGAGAGGGCGGCGCAGAGGGTTCCGATGATGCCGAAATCAAAGAGAAGGGCGAGCGGCGTCAGGAAGGCCTTGTCGGATTCGGACTCGCCGCGGAGGAGGGCGACGTACTCGGTCTGCTCGGCCTCGTTCATCGCGTGCCAGCGGGCGTCGGCTTCGTCGTAGACCTCGGCGGTGAAGTCGCCTTCCTCGGTGTCGAAGACGGCGATGTCTTCCTCGGCCCATTCGTCGGCGACTTCAACGGCCAGCGAGCCGCGGATGGTTTCGCCGTCGATGGCCAGGGCCTTGTCGACATCGTGACTGACGAGCGTGTGGCGGGTGGCAAAGATGGCGACGATGGTGACGAGCGCGGCAAGCGCTCCGGCGGGGAGTCCGCCCTTCATGGACGTGCCGCGCATCATGCCGTAGCCCGCGGCCCCGCCGACGATCGGCGCGAGGATCCAGAGGCGCATATCCGTGGCGTAGCAGATGCCGCCCCAGACGACCGCGCCGAGCGCAGCGCCGATGGCGGCGAAGATGAGTCCCTTGCCGAGTGACATGCGAGTGGCCCCCGTGGTGAACGCAGCCGATGCGAGAGAAGGCATCGGCGGGGCGTTCACATCGCTGCATCGATGGCCGGAAGCGGGGGCTCGACCTTGCCGCCTGGCGCGGGTGGATTGAGGGGTTTCGTCCGTGAAAATGCGGGGTCCGAGAAGGTGGGGGAGGGTGATGGCGACTCAATTACAATGATGGCGATGGGGGCGGGAGGGAACGATGTCGAGCGTGCTGTCTACTGATGCGTATGCCATTTTGCTGAGTCACAACCGCTGGGCGAATGCGGAGGTTCTTCGGCGCTGCGAGGCGCTGGCGGACGACGAGTTCCATCAGGTGTTCCCGATCGGGCCGGGGTCGTTGCACGACACGATGACGCACGTGATCGGCGCGATCTTCCGTTGGTCGGACCGCATCGGGGGCGGCGAGTTGCGGGCGTCGATGGAGGGGCGCACGATCGGCGACACATCGGCGCCGATGATGCGGCGGAGCGCGGGGGAGTTGCTGGCGCTGAATGATCGCGCGTGCGCAGATCTGGCGGCGGTGGTGGAGCGAGTGCGTGCCGATGGCCGGATCAATGAGGTGCGCGAGTGGCGATTCGGGAGTGAGTCGTACACCTTCGGCGTCGCGGCGGCGGTGATTCACGTGACGAACCACGGCATGCACCACCGTGCGCAGTGCATGAACATGCTGCGGCACCTGGGTCGGCCGGTGGGGGCGGATCTGGATGAGCTGGAATGGCAGATGGCCGGGGAACCCTAAGAAGGCAGGGAAACCGTTGGAGCGGCGGGATCGGGGAATGCACTGGGGTGGCGGCTATACTGCCCCAGTTCGCTCGGGGCGGCCGCCGATTGGCGGCCTGAGAGGCACCCGTTGAACCTGATCCGGTTCGGACCGGCGGAGGGAAGCGAACGTGCGGGACCGATTCGACGTTCAGCGCCCCTCCGACGACATCGCCTGCTCGGAGGATGATCACTTGATTCAGAAGATGAACGCGTCGCGTGGTGGTGAGCATCCTCTGGATGGGCGGATTCATACAACCGAAATTCCGATGGGTGATGGTCCGACTTCCGAGACGAGTCGATCGATGGACCAGAACGTCGCGGAGTTGATGGAACGGTTCGGCGTGCCGTGGAAGGGTGCGTTCAATCCGAGCTCGCAGCTTGAGGGAACGACGCCGGGGTCGCTGGCGATGAAGGCGGACCTGGGCGGGGCGCTGATGTTCAGTTCGCCGAACACGCCGGGCATGCCGGGACTCTCGGACAAGACGGCGTGGGACTTCCTGCCGCCGGACTGGAAGTGTGAAGTCGTCGGGAAGCCGGACATCGCGAGTCATTGCGCGGGCGGATGTTCGTGCCGTACGGCGGTGAAGACGGACTATGTGTTCACCGACACGCGGGATGTGACGCGGCGGGTGACGGTCCCGGCGGGGTTCAACCCGGTGACGCAGCTTGAGTTTGCGCGGCTGGGCGTGGTGACGCCGCAGATGGCGCGGGTGGCGGAGCGGGAGCCGCATCTGTCGGCGGAGATGGTGCGCGATGAGGTGGCGGCGGGACGGCTGATCATCCCGGCGAACGTGAACCACCTGAGGCACAACCTTGATCCGATGGCGATCGGGCGCGCGAGCAAGACGAAGATCAACGCGAACATGGGTGCCTCGCCGGTGTCGAGCGGGACGGATGAAGAGGTTGAGAAGCTCAAGTGGGCGGAGAAGTGGGGCGCGGACACAGTGATGGATCTGTCCACGGGGGGCGATCTGGATGCCTGCCGTACGGCGATCATTCAGAACAGCACGGTTCCGATCGGGACGGTGCCGATCTATTCGATGATCATCGGGCGGAAGATCGAGGATCTGACGCTGGAGTTGATTCTCGACACGCTGCGGAAGCAGGCCGAGCAGGGGGTGGACTACTTCACGATCCATGCGGGGGTGCGGAAGGGGCATCTGAAGCACATCAAGAACCGGCTGATCGGGATCGTGTCGCGCGGCGGGAGTTTGCTCGCGAAGTGGTGCCTCGTGCACAACGACGAGAACCCGATGTACACGCACTTTGAGGCGATCTGCGACGTGATGCGCGAGCATGATGTGTCGTTCTCATTGGGCGATGGATTGCGGCCGGGCGGGCTGGCGGACGCGACGGACATGGCGCAGCTGCTGGAGCTTGAGACATTGGGCGAGCTGACGGAGCGGGCGTGGCGGAAGGGCTGCCAGGTGATGGTGGAGGGGCCGGGGCACGTGCCGTTCGATCAGATCGAGTTCAACATGAAACTTCAACGGCGCATGTGCCACGGCGCGCCGTTCTATGTGCTGGGGCCGCTGGTCACGGACATGTTCCCGGGGTACGACCACATCACGAGCTGCATCGGCGCGACGAGCGCGGGGTACCACGGCGCGGCGATGCTGTGCTACGTGACGCCCAAGGAGCACCTGGGGCTGCCGAAGAAGGACGATGTGAAGCAGGGGTGCATCGCGTACAAGATCGCGGCGCACGCGGCGGACGTGGCGCTGGGGATCCCGGGGGCGAGGGACCGCGATGATGCGCTGACGAAGGCGCGAGCGGCCTTGAACTGGGAGAAGCACTTTGAACTGAGCTTCGACCCGGATGTGGCGCGGGCGTATCACGATGAGGATCTGGATGTCGATACGGACTTCTGCGCGATGTGCGGGCACGACTGGTGCAGCGTGCGGATCAGCAAGGAGATCCAGGAGTTCGCCAGCGGTAAGGCAGAGGGCTTTGAGAGAGGCAAGCCGGTGCGCTCGGCGGCGCTGACGGAGGAGCAGCAGCGGATCCTGGAGACGCGCGGCGTGCTGAGCCCGGATGAGATCCACAAGCTGGCGAGCAAGACGAAGAAGGCCGTGGGGGCCGAGGTCGGCGAGAAGGCGAGCTGCCACAGCGACTACGTGGACCCGGAGACGGCGTTGAAGGTGCAGGGGACGACGCTGGTGCAGGTGGATGTGCGGCCGGCGCTGGGGATTGGGAAGGATGATCGGGTGATTTGAGGGCATGCCCCACCGCCTTTCCCAGTTCGCTCTCACCGTCCGCGAGTATGACGAGGCCATCGCGTTCTTTGTCGGCGTGCTTGGGTTCACGCTCGTCGAGGACACTGACATGGGGAACGCCAAGCGGTGGGTGCGGGTGCGTCCTGGCGGGCAGGAGGGCGGGCCGGACATTTTGCTGGCGCGGGCGGTGAATGAGCAGCAGCTTGCGAGCGTGGGCAATCAGACGGGCGGGCGGGTGTTTTTGTTTCTGGAAACGGACGACTTTGCGCGCGACTATGAGGCTTGGTGCGCGAAGGGGGTGGAGTTTGTGCGCGGGCCGTCGGTGGAGGCGTATGGGACGGTGGGGGTGTTCAAGGATCTGTATGGGAATTTGTGGGATCTGATTGAACGGCGGGACGCGGATGCGTGAGGCGGTCGAGAGTGATGGTGCATCGCGCGCCAAGCGTTGGTCTTGGTGGCATTGGGCGATTCTGGCGTTCATCCTGATTGATATTGCTGTCGGCGTGTTCTTCTGCGTCGGCTCACCGAGGTATTACTCGTCGAAGATGTCGGCTGCGCCGGTTCGTCGCTCCCCGAACTCGAAGCCTGATCGCGTGTATGCGATCAAGCAGGTAGAGCCGCACACGTGCGGGTTCTGCAGCATGGCGGCGGTCTATCGCGCGTACGGCTTGGATGTTGAGGAGTTGCGGCTGCGCTTCCGGCTTGGCACCGATGTGCCTGTGTCGAACTTTCTGCCGGACACGCAGGGGACGATTCACCCTGACATGCTGCGGGTGCTTTCGCAGGACGGCTTTGAGACGGAGGTATTGAGGCCCTCTTCGGACGATGCGCTCAAGCGGCTGTTCAAGCACCTGGATTCGGGGCACTATGCGCTGGTGCTGGTGAAGCTGAAGGAGTACCACTGGGTAGTTGCGGCGGGGCGGGTGGATGGTCGCTTGGTGATCGTGGATTCGCTGGCGCCACAGCCGTATGACCGGGATGCGGCGTCCTACCTTCTGGATGAGGTGTATTCGCTGCTATTGGTGCAGCCGGAATCCCGCTGAGCGCCGGTGAAACATCCACCCTGCCTGCCGCATCGAATAGTGTTGGTGCGGTCTTTGTTCTCTTTCGGAGGTGGCTTCCATGCGATGGCTCCAGTGTCTGGTGGTCCCGGCGGCTTTGGCGGTGATGTGGTTGGGTGGCTGCCGTGATGAGCGGGGCGGGGTGGTCGTCACGCCGACGGCGGCGCGGGGTGAGCCGGCGCAGCCGGGTGTTCCGGAGAAGGATGAGATCGCGCCGGCGAAGCCGGGGGCAAGCGGAGAGTCTGCGGTGAATGAGTCCAATGGATCGGGTGCGAAGCGGGCGCAGGTGGTGTTTGCCGGTGGCTGCTTCTGGTGCGTGGAGGCGGTGTTCGAGGAGCTTGAGGGCGTGTTCGACGCGGAGTCTGGGTACGCGGGGGGTACGCCGGAGACGGCGAACTACAAGGATGTGTGCAACGGCAACACGGGGCATGCCGAGGCGGTGCGGATTTCGTACGACCCGGCGGTGATCTCGTACCACGATCTCTTGAAGGTGCACTTTGCGACGCACGACCCGACGACGTTGAATCGCCAGGGGGCGGATGTGGGGCCGCAGTACCGGTCGTCGATCTTCTACGCGAACGAGGCGGAGAAGAAGGAGGCGGAGGCGTTTATCAAGGAACTGACCGACGCCAAGGCTTTTGGGAGCAAGGCGATCGTGACCAAGCTCGAGCCGCTCGAGAAGTTCTATCCGGCGGAGCAGTATCACCAGAACTACGCGTGCCAGAACCTTTCGAACCCGTACATCGAGGGTGTGGCGTGGCCGAAGGTCAAGAAGGTGCGGGAGAAGTTTGGCGACATGCTGAAGGATGAGTCGCCGATGGGGAAGTGAGCGAGGGTGCTACGCTCGTGGCATGCCCAGCCTGACCATCCGCCCAGCGACGCCTGCCGATGTGCCGTTGATCCTCACGCTGATCCGCGAACTCGCGGAGTATGAGCGCGAGCCCGGCGCGGTGGTCGCGACCGAGGGGCAGTTGCGGGATCATCTCTTTGGCGCCAGCCCGTACGCCCAGTGCGTGATGGGCGAGGTGGATGGCGTGGTGCAGGGGTTCGCGCTGTACTTTCACAACTTCTCGACGTGGCGCGGGCGACCGGGGCTGTACCTCGAGGACCTGTTTGTCCGGCCACCTGCGCGCGGGGCGGGGTTGGGGAAGGCGCTGTTCAGGCATCTCGCGCGGCTGGCGGTGGAGCGGGGGTGTGCGCGCATGGAGTGGGCGGTGCTGGACTGGAACGAGCCGGCGATCGGGTTCTACAAGCGGATGGGGGCGACGGCATTGGCCGAATGGACGGTGTGGCGGCTGACGGGGGAGGCGCTGGAGCGGGCGGGGGCGTGAGGCGTACATGACACTGGGTTGTGTCAAGGTGGCGTCAGCACCCGTTTTGGGGAGATTTGGGGCGTCTGGCCGACGTCTTTTCTTATGAGCGCCCGCTTCGGGCGCCTCGATAGGGGAGATTTCGCATGTCCATTTCTCAGGTCCTGACTCTGGCACAGAACACCGGCGGCGGGGGCGGCGGCGGGATCGCGGGCATGCTCATGCTGGTGATCTGGCTTGCGGTGATCGTGCTGGTGATCGCGGGGTTCTGGAAAGTGTTCGTGAAGGCAGGTCACCCCGGCTGGATGGCGATCATCCCGTTCCTCAATCTGTACATCTTGTGCAAGATCGCCGGTCGTCCGGGCTGGTGGCTCATCCTGCTGCTTATTCCGATCGTCGGATTCGTGGTGGGGGCGATCGTCTCGATCGATGTCGCCAAGTCGTTCGGCAAGTCGGTGCTTTTCGGCATCGGACTGTGGCTGCTCGCGCCGATCTTCTATTGCATCCTGGGCTTCGGCAAGGATCAGTACCAGGGTCCGGCACCGACGGCACTTCCGGGCATCTCGTAACGGACGATGGCCAAAGCAGCACATCTGCCCGATCCGCAGCTTGATTGCCTGGTCCCCGATTGTCTTCGGTGCGGGTATGACCTGCGCGGGACGGTCGCGCCCGGGCCGTGCCCGGAGTGCGGGCTGGCGTTTGACTCGAGCTACCTGGTGTTGTGCGGCGTCGCGAATCGTTCGCAGGCGGGGATGACTTCACGTCGATGGGCGTGGGTAGCGCTTGCCGTCATCGGCGGCGTCTACTCTCAGTTCATCGGCGTGCTGTTCATGTTTCAGCCGGTGATTGCGATCGGCATCGGCCTTGGGGTCGGCGTGTGGCTGTTTGCGATGGTGCTGACGAAGAAGGGCGATCGGCGCGGGCAGGAGCGGTTTGTCTTTGGTCAGCGCGGGATCGTGTGTCTGCCGCTCGTGACGGGCGATGTCGGCGCTGCGCGGGCGTATATCGCGTGGCCGCCGGGCGCGGAGGTGTTCTTGCGGCGCATCAGCCCGTTCTGGCGGCACCTTCGCATCACGTGGACCGGCGGGGTCATCTTTGATGCGGGTGTTCGTTGTCCGGATGATGTCGCGGACGCGGTGAGCGCTCGGTTGATTGAGCTTGCCGTGGGTGCGTCCGCTTAGTCGAACACGCCGCGGATGTCGTTGCGGCGGCACTTCTCGAAGAGTTCGAACTCCGAGAGGGCGGTGTCGAAGACCGCGAGTCCGCCGATGTCGGCGTTCATCCAGTTGCCCCAGAACCCCGCGCCGCTGACCTTCACGCCGCCGACGCGGAAGGGCGATGCGGAGGGGTGGAGGGTGTGGTAGCCGGGTTCGTAGGGATTGCGGAAGCTGGGGACGAAGCGGCCGTTGACGTAGCTGCGGGAGCGTGTGCCGTCCCAGGTGATGGCGAGGCACTGCCATGTGCCGTGGCGCATGGAGATGCCGGAGGCTGAGACTTCGTAGTTGAACTGGTACGGCTCGGTGATGCCGCCGTCGTTGGAGGTGTGGCAGTTGACGGTGCCGGGGGGCATGATGACGAGGTTGTCGTTGATGTCGCGGAGGGAGTGGAAGAGGGCGTACTGTCGATCGCCCTGGGCGGCGCCGCCTTCTTCCCAGACGCCGGCGACCAATCCCATCTGGGTGCCGACGTTGAAGGTCTGGAAGGTTTTGATCCACGCGACGACGCTGAACTGGCAGGCGCCGGGGAAGTGCAGCAGGCCCGCATCATTCAGGCAGTGCAGTCCGACCTGATCGAGGCGGATGGCGTGCTGGCCGAAGAGGCCGTCGCCGACGCGGGCGATGTTCGCGGGGGAGCCGTTGCCGAGGACGACGTTGTCGTGCGCGAGCTGAAGATTGTGGATGCGGTCGTAGAAGGGTCCCGGGGCGGGCTCCTGGAAAGTCCAGAAGGCGCGGACACTGGGATGATTGTCGAGGAAGGTCTGGTTGAGGCGGATGGGATCGCCGCAGGTGGGCCAGACTGAATCGTTGGGCGTGAAGTCGGGGGCGAAGCCGTTCTGGATGAGCGCGAACTTGTGGCGGACCGCGCCGGCGAGGTCGCTCAAAGGGAAGATGTAGCGTGCGGGGATCTCGGTCGATTCGTAGGCGGTGCGCGAGGGAACACCGGCGTTCCACAGCGAGCGCTTATCGAGTCCTGAGAGAATGCTTGGGTATCCGGCGACGAATGCGAGGGCACCCTTGAACCGCGTGGAACCGGGGACGGCGGCTCGTCCGACGTTGAGGAAGGCCATGTTGAACGCCGCGGCGCCGTTGCCGCAGCCGAAGGCGTTGGTGACCTGGAAATCGGTGTCGCCCGGGCGCCAGACATAGAGCGTGAGGGCATCGAAGTTGCGTTCGAGGATGACAAGCGACCACTGGCCGATGGGGAGGGAGATTCCAGGAGTATGGACATCGATCGAGCTGCCTCCGCCACCGCCGCCGCCTCCACCGAGCTGGCCCATGGTTGCGCCGGCGCCACTGGCGACGGCGCTGTTGACGGAGAAGGAGAACTGCTCGAAGTCGCCGTTGATGAGCGTGCCCTGCAAGCGGAGGCCGAAGCGCGGGTTGGCGGAGTTCGCGTCGGTTGATTCAGCGAGGGGAAAGGTGAGGGATTGCGGCTCGCTGGGTTTGATCCAGAGTGTGATCGTGGAGCGCGTGTTGCCCTGCGCGGCGAGTTGAGCGCCGGTCTGCGTGAGCTGGATCGCCTGGGTGCCCGAGAAGATCGCCGGCATTGGAGCGTCCTGTTCCGAATCGTCGTTCCGCGAGGTCTGCGCTGGTGCGCAGGCGTGTCTTCCTGACGCGCTCAGATGGGCGCGCCGACGGGCCGCGGATTGCTGCGTTGTTGTGACACACACCCGAGGATGGACTGCGACGGTCGCCGCCATCCGCTCGCGGGCGTCTTGGCCACGAGTCGGCCCATTGTGACACGGAGTCACTGGAGTTGTCGAGAGGATTCCCGGCGTTTGGAGGTCGTCAGGGGCAAGAAGCGTGGCCGACGGGTCGCGAAAAACCCTTGGCGCCGGTTCAACGGGGTGGTAGCCTCCTCTTGAACGATCGTTCAAGAAGACGGAGGCGGCGATGGCGAACAGGATGCGCGGGCGGGCGTTGGTGGTGATGGGGGTGCTGGCGTTCTTCGCGGGCGGCGCGGCTGGGCAAGAGGTTGATCGCTCCCGAACGGTTCCGATCGACCCTGTGGAGGCCGTTGATGGGCGGGAGATTCCGGGCGAGCCGGGGATCAGCTCCGAGCATCGGGGCTATCGCTACCTGTTTGCGAGCCGCGAGAACGTGACGCGGTTCCTGATGAACCCCGACCGCTACGAGGTGATGTGGGCGGGGGCGTGCGGGCGGATGGGGCCGCTTTCGGGGAAGGGACGGCCGGAGTGGTATGCCGTCCACGACGGGCGGGTGTTCATCTTCGCTTCTGAACAGTGCCGTCAGACGTTTGTGGCGGATCCCGCGTTGTGCGTGGAAACGGATGAGCCGGCGCCGACGGTGATGCATGAGTCAACGGAGAAGGCGCGGGCTTTGATCGAGCGCGGCGTGGAGGCGATGGGGGGCGCGGCGAAGGTCGACGGATTGACTGCGTGGCGCGAGTATCGCAGCGAGAAGGCGGCGGATGATCCTGCCCGTGAGGACACGGTGACGCTCACGATTGTTTTCCCCGACGCCGGGCATCTGCGGGAAACGTGGGGGGAGCACGAGTATGCGCGGCACATCCGTGGCGAGACGGGCACGTTTGTGAGTTCGCGCGGTGAGGAGACGATGGTCGCCGCGCAGGTGAGCGCGATGCGTCGCGAGTTGGCGCATCACCCGATGGTGATTCTCCGTGCCCGGAACCGCGCGGACTTTGTCGCGGGGATGGCCGAGCCGGGCGAACTGGACGGCGTCAAGCTGGAGCGGGTGGTGGTCAACTTCGACGGGGCGACGACGACGCTGGGGATCGATCCCGTCAGCGGGCGGGTGATCACGACGGAGTTTCGCGGGCGCGGCAAGCGGGCGCTGCTTGGGGATGTGCGGCGGGTGTACTGCGATTTCCGCGAGGCCGGTGGGTTCATGGTGCCGTACGCGCGAACGACCACCTGGAACGGAGAGGCGATGGGGGCCGCACCGATCGAACTGGACGCGATCGAGGTCAATCCCGTGATCGACGCGGCGCTCTTTGGTGATACAGCGGGCTGAACGCCTACCGGCGTGATGCGTCGCGTCCGCGTACTTCGCTGGGGCGCATGGCGAGTTCTTCGATGAAGGCGCGGGTGAGGTGGCTGTGGCTGGCGAAACCGCAGGCGAGCGCGATGGTGGCGAGATTGCCGCGCGGCGAGTCGGCGATGCGGTCGTAAGCGATACGGACGCGGAGCGAGCGCAGGTAGGCGTGGACGCTGGCGCCGGTGTGGGATTTGAAGATGCGCGCGAGGTGGAACGCGGAGGTGTGGGCTTCGCGGGCGAGGCTGTGCAGGGTCCAGCGCTCTTCGGGGTGGATGCCGACGAGCGCCTTGACGTTCTCGACGATCTCGCGGTGGGCGCGGTCGGTGCTGAGTCGGTGCAGCAGGCCGGGCTGGAGGCGTCCGGGTCCGCAGGTGTACGAGGCGGCGATCAGGTCTGACGCGATGTTGACCAGTCGCTCCTCGATTTCGAGGCCGTCGATCGGACGCTCCTGCTCGAGTTCGGCGCTGAGGCGACGCACCGCGACGACGGCGGCGGGCGGCGTCAGTGCGTAGTTGATAGTGAAGGGGAGGTGGGGGCGATCGACGACCGCGGGATCAAAGGGTCGGATGGCGTCGACGAGGACGCCGGAGTCGATCGCGAGGGTGTCGCATCGCAGGCCTTCATCGGTGAGCGGTCGCCGGATGTAGGTCTGCCCGCCGTTGACGAAGACGGCGCTGTTGTGGTTGCTCACCGCTTCGCCGCGCCAGGAATCGAGCCGGTAGACCACCGGCGTTCGGGCCAGGCTGATGGCGCAGCTGGCGATGGTGAGTTCCTTGTTCCAGGAGAAGTGGTCCGCCGCGCATTTGAAGCGGATCAGTCCGACGCTGGGCGAGGCGAAGAGAATGGTCGAGAGCGGGGTGACGGCCACGGGCTGGAGGCGATCACGCGGCGCCAGTGGCGGGCGTGCGGGCGACGGGGTGGCGGGTCGGGTCGCGATCATGTTTCACCAGACGTTTGTCCCGGTGAAGCACGGCAAAGTTCCACAATCCTGTCAGGTGATTGGGAAAATGGCAGGAAACTGCAAGAACCCGGGTTGGGTCCGAGTAGCTTGAATGGCGGGAGATACCAGAACCATGCCGTGGAGCCGTTCCCATGAACCGACCCATTCACTTTGAGATGCACTCGGCCGATCCCGAGGCGACCAACGCGTTCTTCCAGAGCATCTTTGGTTGGAAGGTGAACGCCTGGGGAGGGCCGCAGGAGTACTGGATCTGTGACACGGGGCCGGCTGAGCCGGGGATCCACGGCGGGATCATGCGCTCGCGCGACGGGCAGCAGCGGACCGTCAACACCATCGAGGTTGAGAATGTGGACAGCACCTGCGCGGCGGTGACGAAGTCGGGTGGGCAGGTGTGCGTGCCGAAGATAGCGATTCAAGGGGTGGGGTGGCTGGCGTACTGTCTGGACCCGACGGGTGTGCTGTTTGGTGTGATGCACAAGGACGAGTCGGCCGCGTGAGGGTTCGGCTGTGTCAGTCGGTGAGGAAGCCGCCGGCCTTGAGGAACTCGATCATGTCGGTGGGCCACTGGCGCATGACCTCGGAGCTTTGCACCGAGTTGTGGTCGGTATCGGGCACGATGATGATCGAGCCCTTGCTGGCCACGAGCGGCTGGAAGGGGATCGCCTGCAGATCATTCTTCAGGAGTGTGACGGCTTCGTTCAGGAAGTAGTTGTCATCCGCGCCGACCGCGAGCCGCACGCGCTCGTGAAAGAGCGGGGCGTATTTCTGCGGTTCGGCGCGGAGGAGCGCGCCGATGTCGAAGCGGCGGTACTTCTCGGCGATGCGTGCGTCCATGGCGCCGGTCGCGGGGTCGAAGAGCGCTGCCGGGAAGCCCCCGCTGTCTCGGGGCCCGAAGGCGGCGAACCAGGAATCCCACTGCTGCCCGCTGGTGTTACGCGGGCCGATGACCTCCTCCATCGCGTTCTCCTGGCGGACCGTCATTTTGACTTTGGTTTTCTCGCGGTAGCTGGGGATCTCGCCCTCAACGATGCCAGCGGCGCTGAAGGTTGCATGCCCTTCGGGCAGGTCGGTGTACCAGTTGTCGCTCTCATAGAGGTTGGAAAGCTGGAAGCTGCGGAAGTCCACGGGGTCGGGGCTGCTGGACCAGCAACCGCCGAAGACGTCGGGGTAGGTGAGTGTCAGCCAGAGGCTCGACCAGCCGCCGGATGAGTGGCCGGTGATGAGCCTGCCGCCGGGTGACGGCGCGAGGTTGAACTGTTGCTCAAGCGCGGGGATGAGTTCCTGGACGAGTGCGTCGCCGACTGGGCCGTTGTTGTCGGAGTTGGCGAACAGGTGGTGGCCGTAGGGCCCTTCGGGGTCGAGGACGACCACGAAGGCGTTCTTCCACAGGGTTTGATGGGGGACATCCTGGAAGCGGGGGCTGTTGCGGATGAGGGCTTCTCCGGCGGCCATGGCGTGGTCGCCGCCGAAGCCGGGCACGACGTAGATCGCCGGATATTGGCGTGCCGGGTCGTGGTTAGTGGGGAAGACAACTCCGGCGTTGAGCGCGACGGGCGTGGCGCGGAAGTCTGAGAGGAGCTTTGAGGGCACGCTGACGTACTCGACTCCGGGTGCTTTGCGCGGGATGCGCTCGGAGGTGTGGTCGGTCAGGGAGAGGGCGATGGGCTGCTCGAGCGGTGCGGCGGGGTCGATGGTGACGGTGACGATCTGCGAGAAGAGGTTGCCTTCCTCGCGGCGCCAACTGCTGTTGAGGCGATTGGCGTCGAGCACGGCCTGCACGCGGTACGTGCCGGGCGCGAGGCGGCTGGGTTTGGCGGGGAAGCTGGTTGCCTCGTCGTCCAGGATCACGAGCGCCTCGGGGGCGAGTTGCCACACGTCGATCGCGAACATGGGCTGCGGGTCGTCGAAGAAGGGGGCATCGGAGGGGGGTCGGCGTTCGTTGATGGAGGAGCCTTCCCGAACGAGGTAGACGATGAGGCGTCCGGAGATCGGCTCGGCTCGGGTCGACGTGGGGAAGCTCACGCTGAAGCGCGGGGCGTTGTCGGCCCGCAGCGTCATGGGGAGGAGCAGGACCAGGATGATGAACCGGGCGAAAAGAGCTTGGGTCACGGCGGGCTCCGGATGGCTGATGAAGCCTTACTCTACCGGTCGCGCATGACCAAGACGCAACGCGGTGACTGGTACGACGAACCCCACTGGTACGACATTCTCCACGCCCCCGGGACGCGGGCGGAGGTTGCCGGGCTGTGGCGGCTGGCCCGGCGATTCAACCCGGCGGCCCATCGCGGCCGTGGAACGGGCGCACG
>JBGSZV010000276.1:0-14726 GCA_041750235.1 Phycisphaerales bacterium | reverse complement strand
GGTGGGCTGCTCGGGTTCGCGGGCGTGGCGCTCGCGGTGGATCTCGGCGCGTGGTGGCTGGCGCGGATGGATGACCGATGGGTGTACGCCATCGCCGCGGCGGGCGGTGTGTACAACGCAGCCATGGTTCTGATGGTGCTTTTGACGCTGATCGAGTTGTGGCGGCCCAAGGGAGGTTCGCGGTCATGAGTCTGACACGACGGCAGTGGCTGGGTCGGGGTGCGGCGGCGCTCGCGGCGGGGTCGATCATGCTGCGCGTACGGGCTCAGCCGGAGGTGGCGGTGCCGAAGACGGCGACGTGGCCTTTTTCGATCTCGCTGGCCCAGTGGTCGCTGAATCGGGCGTTGTTCGGCGGGCAGATGGATCACCTCGATTTCCCGAAGGCCGCCAAGCAGGAGTATGGCATCGATGCCGTCGAGTACGTCAACGCTTTCTTCAAGGAGAAGACGGCGCCCGCGTATGTCGCGGAACTGAAGAAGCGCTGCGATGACCTGGGCGTACGGTCGCTGCTGATCATGTGCGATGGCGAAGGGGCGCTGGGCGATCCCGATGAGGCCAAGCGGCGCACGGCGGTCGAGAACCATCACAAGTGGGTGGAGGCGGCCAAGTCGCTTGGGTGTCACTCGATCCGCGTCAATGCTCAGAGCGAGGGGAGCTACGACGAGCAGCAGGGACGTGCGGCGGACGGGCTGCGGAAGTTGTGCGAGTTTGCTGATGGGCACGCGATCAATGTCATCGTCGAGAACCACTGGGGACTCTCTTCGAACGGCAACTGGCTGTCGGGACTGATGCGTCGCGTGGATCACCGGCGGTGCGGCACCCTGCCGGACTTCGGGAACTTTGATCCGAAGGAGTACGACCGGTACCGCGGCATCGAAGATCTCATGCCATATGCCAAGGGGGTCAGCGCCAAGTCGTATGACTTTGATGAAGCTGGCAACGAGACGATGATCGACTACGCCAGGATGATCAAGATCGTGATGGCCGCGAAGTACCACGGGTACATCGGCATCGAGTATGAGGGCAAGCGGCTCAGCGAGCCCGAGGGAATTCTGGCGACCAAGCGTTTGTTGCAGCGGCTGCGTGACGAGATCACCGATGTCGTGAAGGAGCCTTGAGCATGTGGATTCGATGCGCGTTGGCGGCTGTTTCGGTGTTCGCAGCGGGATGCGCCTCGGGCGGGGGCAGCGATGCGCCGCGCGCCGCGCCGTCGCAAGCGTGGACGGTGCTTTTTGACGGCACTTCGATGAACGCGTTCCGCGGCTACAAGAAGGACGCGATGCCCGAGAAGGGCTGGACGATCACCGACGGCTGCCTGCATCGCCCGGCGGGTGAGGGCGGCGGCGACATCGTGACGCGTGAGCAGTACAAGGACTTTGAGTTCCGCTGCGAATGGAAGGTCGCGAAGGGCGGCAACAGCGGGATCATCTACCGCGCGACCGAGGATCACACTTTCGCGTGGGAGACGGGGTTTGAGATGCAGATCCTTGACGACGACGCCCATCGCGACGGCGGCAAGGCAAAGACGAGCGCTGGGTCCTTGTACGATCTCTTTGCGGTGTCGAAGGATGTCGCCAAGCCCGCGGGCGAATGGAACGAGTCGCGGATCGTCGCACGCGGCACCCATCTGCAGCACTGGTTGAACGGGACGAAGGTCGTGGATGTGAATACCCAGAGCGACGCGTACAAGGCGGCGTGGAAGGCCAGCAAGTGGACGGGCATGCCGGACTTCGGGACGCGGCTCCGTGGCCATATCGCGCTGCAGGACCATGGCGACGAAGTGTGGTTCCGCGACATCCGCGTTCGTTCGAATGATTAAGCGACGTCAGAGCGAGACCGGCAATCCGGTTTCAAGGCTGCGGCGCTCCGCATCGAGCATTTCGGCGACGGCGAGGGCGTCATCCATCGTGCAAGGTGGCGATGTCGCCCCCGTTCCGATCGCTTGGAGCATGGCGCGCACTTCATAGTCGTAGCCCGTGCCGGACGGCAGGTCGATGGACTGGGACCCCGCGTCGGTGTGCAGGAGCAACGCGGTGGTCCGGGCGATGTCGAAGTCGGCGGTGGCGTGTTCGAAGGCGACGGCGTACCGCATGCGGAAGCCGGCGCTGGGGTGCAGGCTCCAGCCTCCTTCGGCGGCGGCGTGGGCCGGGGCGCCGGAGTATCGGTAGGTGGTGGTGGCGTGGGCGAGGGTGCCGTGGGTCGTGACGCTGACTGGGCGGCCGAAGCACCAGTAAAGGAAATCGGCGTCGTGGATGTGCAGATCGATGAGCGCGCCGCCGCTCCTGGACTGGTCGGCGTAGAAGTGCTGCGCCCACGCGGGGGGCGATCCCAGGCGCTCGAAGCGGACGCTGCGAACACGGCCGAAGGCGTGCTCGGTGATGCGGGCGTGAAGCCAGTCCCAGCCGGGCCAGAAGCGCATGCACATCGCGGGCATGCAGAGCGTGGATGAACGCGATGCCGCCAGAGCGAGCGGGCGCACGCCATCGGCCGAGAGCGCGACGGGCTTCTCGACAATCACGTGCTTTCCGGCGTGAAGCGCGGCGATGGCGAGTTCGACGTGCGATTCGGTGTAGGTGCAGATGCTGACGAGCTGCACACGAGGATCGGACAGCAACTGGGAGGGTTCGGCGTACAACTGCACGCCATCGCGGTAGTTCTGGCGGGCGACGGCGGTGGGGCTGGTGAGTCCTGCGTGCCAACGCTCGGGGCTGGCGTCGCAGACGGCCCGGAGCGTGCAGGGAAGCACGTCGGCCGCCGCGAGATACGCATCAACATGGCGCCACCCCATGAAACCGAGTCCGATGACGCCGACGCCGATGGTGGAAGTCATGGTTGGCTCATGGTACGCGGATCATTTGGCTCACGAATGCGGCGGCGTGGCGGATGTCTTCGGCGCGGGTCTCGCCGGCCTCACGCTCGATCATGGCGGGAATGGGTTTCGGCGCCCGCGCGAGCGTGGTGAAGAAGGCGGGCCAATCCACTTCGCCGGATCCGACACGGACTTCCTCGCCCCAGGTTCCCGGCGTTCGGGTGTTGACGGCGTCCTTGATGTGGACTTGCGCGACAAACGGAAGCAGCTCTTCCAACGCGGTGACTGGATCCCCGCTGGCGTAGAGGATCATGTTGGCGGGATCGAAGTTGACGCCGACCTTGAGGTCACGCAGTTCATCGAGGTAGCGGAGGAGCGTGCGTGCGGGCTCCTGACCGGTCTCGAGCGCCACTTGAATGTGCTCATTCGCGAAGATCGAAGCGAACTCGCGGAGGCGTGAGAGCATCGTGGCCCCGAGCGGACTCGCGGGGTCGTCGGGAAGAAATCCGGCATGGAAGGTCATGAGGCTGACACCGAGAGCGGCGGCGATCCTGGCGTTCTCAACGCCGGCAGCTCTGTTGATCGGCCACGCGGCATCGGGACGCAGGCCGCCGGTGGTGTGAATGGACTGGAGCGTGCTGTAGTCCTCGGCGTGCATTGACATCATGGCGGAAGCGATGCGGATGTCGGCGGCGCGGAGCGCTTCACTCGTGTCATCAAGCCGCCATGCGTGGGTTCGTAGCGGTTCGAGCGCAAGCTGAATGGTGCTGATGCCGCAGGCGGTCAGGGCGGCGGTGAGTTCTCCCGGGGAGTCCGGGCGGAGCGACCACGAGCAGGCGCCGAGGCAAGTAATTGGAGCTGTGTGGGAGGCGGGGGTGGGCATGGTGTTGGGTGAGGATGGTGGCGATAAGAGCGAGGTTCAAGTGGCCCGTTCGAAATCGGGCGATCAGTAAACCGTTCCACTAAAGCGTTATACCTAGTGAGAAGAATGCAGATTTTCTCTTGACGGGATGGGCAATCGGGCTGAGACTGAAAGCGGTTTCAAGTCGTGTTGCGGCGTTTGCCGTGGCACGACGCCTTGGATCGGCCCGGGGGTATTGAAGTACAGGGCGAGACAAGAGATCACTTTGAAGGGAGAGACAGAGATGAAGCGTTTCACTGCGGTAAGCGTTTTCATGCTGTGCGGAGCGTGCGCGACTGCGTCCGCCGGCGTGGCATCCGGGATCAATGGTGTTGTCGACGGGAGCCGTACTTTCAACGACTTCCCGGGCAGCACGTTGAATGTCGCCAACAACTATCCGTCGAGCGTGACTGTGACCGAGGGCCCCTTCGGCGTCGGTGGCTTCGCCAATCGCCACATCTTCTGGTACTCGGGCGATGCCGGCACGACTCGCATGGACTTTGACTACGCCGACGCGTTCGACCTCAGCATGACGGTCGACCTCAACGGCAGCAACCTCGAAGGCCGCGAAGCCGGCTTCCAGGCCGACCTCTTCGGCTTCGGTTACTTCGGCTGCCTGCCGAACGGCGAGATCGCTGCCTTCGGCTCGATCCTGCCCTTCCATTCGTTCGGCCTCGTCGGCAATCCCGACGCCGTCACTGAACTGCGCATGGTCCACGTGCCGGGCACCGGCGACGGCGTGAACCCGATCGGCGGCGGCACCCCGTCGACGATCGAGTACCTGTTCAACCAGGGCGGCGGATGGGTTTCCAGCGGCCAGATCGCTTTCAACACGGGCGAGGGCGGCATCCCGTCGAACTTCTCGTTCAACCTCGGCTTCGGCATCCAGGCCCGCGGCACGCAGGGTCCGTTCGGCTCCGAGGACGAAGTTCCCGCTGTGCCGTACGACGTGACGTTCAGCAACTTCAGCAACAGCATTCCGACTCCCGGCGCGATCGGCGCCTTCGGCCTGCTCGGCCTCGCCGGGCTGCGTCGTCGTCGGTAATCACGATTGACGTCCACTCATTGCGTCTGCGGAGGCCGCTGTTCGGGCGGCCTCCGCCTTTTTTGTTTTGGAAGAGTTGCGAATCGAGTTCGAGTGCGCGACGAAGTTTGGGTCGAATGAAGTTCAAGGGTTGCTTGACATGCGAGCCGATGATGGGGAGACTCATGTAAGCGTTTGCAGGAAGAGCCGGCAGATGTGTTGTTCCCGGCGCGCATGCATGGAGTCGCACGCTCACAATGCTTCAGAACCACTACGGACAGTTTGACGCGTCGGGTCGTGCGTTCACGATCACCGACTCCCGCACGCCCATGCCGTGGGTGAACGTGGTGTGCAACGGGCGCTACGGCTTTGTGGTGAGCCAGAACGGCGGCGGATTCTCGTGGCTCGACAACAGCCAGTTGAACGTGCTCACGCGCTGGGACATGGACCTGACACGCGATGAGCGCGGGCGGTACCTGTACCTGTCGGACCTCGATACGGGTGATGTCTGGTCGGCGGCGCCGGCGCCCTGCTTCCCGACGTACAGCTCGTACCGCTGCGAGCACACGATGGGGCGGACGACGTTCCGCACTTCGGCGTTCGGCATCGCGACGACGTGGACGCTCGCGGTGGCGCCGAAGGATCCGGTCGAGGTGTGGTCGGTTGAGATCGTGAACGAATCGACGCGGGCGCGGCGGATTCGAGTGGCATCGTTCTTCGAGTGGTGCTGCGGCGTGGCGCCGGATGTGAAGCGCGAGTTCCACCGGCTCTTCATCACGACCCGTCACGACGCCAAGCGGCGCGCGGTGGTCGCGACGAAGAACATGTGGGATGTGCCGCCCCGTCATGAGCGGGAGCACTGGAACCGGCCATGGCCGTATGTCGCGGCACACGCGGTGGCGGGGGTCAGCTTTACGAGAGACATCGCCTGCGGTGACAAATCCACCTTCATGGGGCGCTACGGCGTTCCGACGCGGCCGCTGGGCATGACAGCCAGCGACGGGCCGGAGGCGAGCTTCGGCCGCTTCGGCGATGGCGCGGCAGCGGTGGGCGGCGATTTGGAACTGCGCCCGGGCCAGAGCGTGCGCATGCAGTTCGTGACGACCATCGCGGAGACGGAGGCTGAGACGCTGGCCCTCATCGATCGGTACAGCGAGCGCGGCGCGGCGGAGGCGGCGGTTCGTGGTTCGGATGAGATGTGGTCGGCGATCCTGTCGCCCAGCGATGTATCGAGCGATCGGCAGGACTTCGATCTGCTCAACAACCACTGGCTGGCGTATCAGGCGATCAGCGGGCGCCTCTGGGGACGGACCGGTTACTACCAGCAGTCGGGCGCGTTCGGGTTCCGTGATCAGTTGCAGGACAGCCAGGTGTGGCTGCCGAGGAATCCGGATCGCTGCCGTGATCAGATCATGCTGCACGCGGCACACCAGTTTGCCGACGGCACCGTGTACCACTGGTGGCACCCCTTGGTGGAGTTCGGCAATCACACGACGTGCAGCGACGACTACCTGTGGCTGCCGTTCGTGGTGGCGAACTACCTGAAGGAAACCGGCGACTTCACCATTCTGCAGAAGACGGCGCCCTTTGTGGACGACAAGACCGAGGCGAACGTGCTGGAGCATTGCCGGCGTTCGTTCGAGCGGAACTTCGCGCGGACGAGCGAGCGGGGATTGCCCTTCATCGGCGCGTGCGACTGGAACGACGGGCTGTCGGCGGTGGGCATCGAGGGCCGCGGCGAGAGCGTGTGGCTGGCGATGTTCGTGGTCGGCCTGCTCGAAGACTGGGCGGTCATCCTTGATCGCGCCGGCGATCCGGAGCGAGCCAAGGCGTACCGCTCACGCCACGACAAGATGGTGGCGGCGATCAACGCGCACGCCTGGGACGGCAAGTGGTACCGCGGCGCGACCAAGGATGATGGCACATGGATCGGATCCTCGGCGAATGAGGCCGGGAAGATCTTCTTGAACTGCCAGACGTGGGCAATCCTGACGGGTTGCGCGCCCAAGGACCGCGAAGATGCGGCATGGGCGAGCGTGCGGGAGCACCTGCTCGCGGAGATGGGTCCGCTGCTGCTCGACCCCGCGTACAGCATTCCCGATGAGTCGATCGGGTACATCACGCGGTATTCCCCGGGTTCACGCGAGAACGGCGGCGTGTACATGCACGCGGCGACGTGGGCTCTCGCGGCCGCGTGTAAGCGCGGTGACGTTGCGGCGGTGGAACAGATCTGGAACGCGGTGTCGCCGCCTGCTCGATGCCACGATGCGGAGGCGTATCGCGCTGAGCCGTACGTGATGCCGGGCAACGTGGACGGCCCCTTGAGCGAGACGCCCGGGAAGGCCGGGTGGACGTGGTACACCGGATCGGCGGCGTGGTTGAATCGCGTCTGCCTTGAATGGGTGTGCGGCGTTCGGGCGACGTGGGAGGGACTGGTGGTTGATCCCCGTCCCTTTGCCTCGCTGGGCGAGGTGGAACTGATGCGGCAGTGGCGCGGCCGGACGCTTCGGATCCGCTTCGACGCGGCTGCGTACGATCCTTCATCGCCGCCGCGTGTGGAGATCGACGGGCGACTGATGGAAGGTCATGTGATCGGCCCCGGTGATATTCCCGAGGGCGGGTCGGTCGAGGTTCGCGTTTCCTGGGGTGGACGGGTCAAAGAGCACTCCCGCGAGACGGTGGTCGTCGCGGGACGGGAGACTGTCCGATGAAATCGTCAGGATGTAGCGGAATGTGTGGAAGCGGTCGTCGCGGGTTCACGCTGATTGAACTGCTGGTGGTCGTAGCAATCATCGCGCTGCTGATCAGCGTGCTGCTGCCGGCGATGGGCAAGGTGCGACTGAACGCGCAGAACCTGGGCTGTCAGAACAACCTTCGCCAGATGGGTCTCGCGATCGCGATGTACCAGCACGATCAGAAGGCGCCGACCTTCCTCCCGATTCGGGGGAAGCCGGTCCCGAATGCTCCTGAACTCCCGCTGCTGTATCGCGGGGTGCAACTGCTCATGCCGTACATGGACGACAACAAGCAGGCGTTCATCTGTCCGAACGCAACCGGCAACCTCAGCGTGCTTGCCAACCTGGAAGAGATGTTTGAAGAAGGCGGGCGCATCCCAGCGAAAGATGTGAACCTGGACGGGCAGTATGACGTCCTGAACGATCTGATCACGGAGTATTGGTTCAACGATTCCCCGCCGGGTCGTCTCAACAACCGGTGGCACGGCGTCTCTGGGCAGCTCGTCACGCGGGTTGCTCATCCGCAGGAAGTGGTCATGGCGGCGGATGCCTTGGACTGGATCCCACGTCACTTCCCGCCGACCACACAGGAAGAGCGCAACTCGTTCAACAACCCCGCGTCGCGTCAGGCCGGCAAGATCAACATGCTGATGGGTGATCAGCGTGTGCTCACGCTCGCGCCCGTCGAGTTCACGGGCCCCGACAAGTTCGGTTCGTCGCCGAACTTCTATAACTGGGGTCACTACTACAACTGAGTGGACGCGCTCGAAGGGGACCTCAAATGGCGATTCGAGACACGCTGCAGAAGCCGTGGATGGGCGGGGTCGTCGTTGCCCTGATCCTGGGAATCGCGGCTTTCATGTACGTCCGCGGGCGCAGCGGCGCCGGGCCGGAGACTGCTGAGCGGCTTGCGCAGCGGATCACGATCAAGGACTCGGTCACCGGCGAAGAGTGGACGATGGTGCGCGGAAAGCTCATCTCTGCTTTGCGGGGGGCTTCGGCGAACGGCGCACTTGATCCCAAGAACGGCGTGATCAATCCGAAGACCGGCAAGGCGACGGGCTTTCCCGTGGACCGTGACGAATGGGACGACCTGATCGAACAGCTGAACGCGGAGCGTGAGGCGTACAACAAGTCGCGGGGAATCTCGAAGCCGGGGTCGTGATGTCGAGCGGTGCACGAGCGGTCGCGATCGGTCGCCGCACCGCGCTGGGGGTGCTCGGGGCGGCGACGCTGGGATTCGTGGCGTTCGGGCCGAGGCCAAGGCGAGCCAAGGCCAACGGGCGGATCATTCTTGATTACTGGGAGAAGTGGACTGGCCACGAGGGCGAAGCGATGCGCCGGATCGTGGACGAGTTCAACGCGTCGCAGTCGCGCATCGAGGTGCGCTACTTTACGATGAATGCGATCGACCAGAAGGCGCTCATCGCCATCTCGGGCGGCGATCCGCCGGACATCGTGGGCCTCTGGAACTTCAATATTCCCGCGTACGCCGAGAGCGGGGCGATCCTGCCGCTCGATACATTCGCGGAGCAGCACGGCTTCACGCGGGAACGCTATACGCCGACAGTGTGGAAGCTCATGCACCACGAGGGCGCGATGTGGGGCGCCGTGAGCACGTGCGGGAGCGTGGGCCTCTATTACAACAAGGGGCTGTTCCGCGAAGCAGGGCTTGATCCGAATC
This sequence comes from Phycisphaerales bacterium, assembly GCA_041750235.1. Lineage (GTDB taxonomy): Bacteria > Planctomycetota > Phycisphaerae > Phycisphaerales > UBA1924 > JBGSZV01. The sequence goes on along the minus strand of JBGSZV010000276.1, from coordinate 5,573 downwards.
AGCCGCCGCGCACGGTGGCCGAACTGGACGCGTTCAATGAGAAGCTGTGCCGTCGCGATGCGCGCGGTCGGTTCGAGCGCATGGGTTTCATCCACACGGAGTTCGGGTGGTGGTCCTGGCTGTGGGGGTATCCATTTGGGGGAACGGTGTACGAGCCCCCGGTAAAAGTGGGGAAGGCGGGGCGAGCGACGGCGGCATCCGCGGCAAATGTCGCGGGATACGAGTGGATGCAATCGTACCCGAAGCGATACGGCGTCGAGCCACTAGTCGCCTTCCAGTCGTCGGTCGGCCAGCAGTACGGCACCGCGCAGAACTCCTTCCTTCGCGGGTCGGTCGCGATGGTGGTGCAGGGGCCGTGGCTGGCGAACATGGTGAACGCGTACACGCCTGAACTGGAGTACGGCGTCGTCGGGCTGCCGGTGGGCGATGAGCGGCTGCTGGAACGTGGTCCGGTGGGGATGCTGGACGCGGACGTGCTGGTGGTGCCCCGCGGCGCAAAGAATCCCGAAGCGAGCGTGGAGTTCATTGCGTTCACGCAGCGACCGGAGAACATCGAGCGCCTTGCGACAGCGCACTGCAAGAACTCTCCGCTGGCGGTCAGCTCGGAGGCGTTCCTCAGGAATCACCCGAATCGCTGCGTCACGGCACACGATGCGATCGCCAAGAGCGACAACGCGTTCCTGTTTCCATACACGCGGGCGTGGCCTGAGTACGTGGCACAGTTCAACAGTGCGACCGAGCGCATGTGGCGCCTTGAGAGCTCGGCGCGGGAAGCGCTCACGGACGTCCAGGATCGTGGGCAGCGGGCGATCGACCGGATCGCGGCGATGCGACTGAAACGCGGCGGGGGCGCGGCGTGAAGAAGACGCTCACGGGGCTCGCGTGGGTGTCGCCGTGGCTGATCGGCTTTACGCTGTTCCTCGCGCTGCCGGTGGCGATGAGTCTGTATTACTCGTTCACGGACTACACGCTGCTCGAGAAGCCGGTGTGGATCGGGCTCGAGAACTACAAGCGGCTGCTCTCAGATGATGTGTTCTGGACCGTGATGAAGAACACGCTGATCTTCGCCGCGGTGACAATTCCCGCGATCACGGTGCTGTCGCTGGGGGTCGCCGGACTGCTCAACATGAGAGTGAGAGGAGTGGGGGCCTTCCGGACGGCGGTGTATGTGCCGTTCATGGTGCCGGTGGTGGCATCCGCGATGATCTGGCTGTGGATCTTCAACAGCGAACTCGGGCTGCTGAATCAAGGGTTGCGGCTGATCGGCATTGAGGGCCCCAACTGGCTCGGAGATCGAGCGTGGGCGATGCCGTCGGTGATCCTGATGAACCTCTGGATCATCCTGGGGCCGCCGGCGACGATCTATGTCGCGGCGATGCAGGATGTGCCCAAGGCGCTGCACGAGGCGGCGGAACTGGACGGCATGGGTCCGATCCGGCGGTTCGTCTACATCACCCTGCCGCTGGTTTCGCCGCTAATTCTGTTCAACGTGATCACGACTGCGATCAACGCGTGGCAGGTCTTTGCCGTGCCGTTCATCATGACCAAGGGCGGCCCGGACCGGGCGACATATTTCTACACGATGTACCTGTACGACAGTGCTTTCACGTACCAGCAAATGGGGTACGCGAGCGCCCTGGCGTGGGTGCTGTTCATCGTGATCCTGGCGATGACGGGGCTCCTGTTCGCCGTGAGCAAGAAGGCGGTCTTTGAGCGGAACTGAATGGCCAGGCGCAGCGCACGAGTTCGACGGCAGGCAGGACGCGGAGCGGCATGGTTGACGCTGCTCGGCGTGGCGCTGGTCTGCGTGGCGCCCTTGGTTTGGATGGTCACGACGTCCATGAAGCCGGGCGATCAGACGATGCAGACGAGCCTGAGCCTCAAGACGCTGCTGCCGCAACCGGTGGAGAAGACGCCGGAGTATGCCGCGGAGAACTACTCGAGCGTCTGGACGGATGACACGGTGAACTTCCCGCTGTACCTGCGGAATACGCTGATCGTGGCGGTGCTGGGAACGGCTGGGATGACGCTCTCGAGCGCGGTGGTGGCGTACGGGTTTGCGCGGGTGCAGTGGAGAGGCCGAGGCATTGCGTTTGGGGTGCTGCTGGCGACGATGATGATCCCGTTTCCGGTTCTGATGACGACGCTCTACATCATCTTCGCGAAGATCGGGTGGGTCGGGACGTTCCGACCGTTGTGGGTGCCCGCGTGGTTCGGCGGCGCGTTCAGCATCTTCCTGTTGCGGCAGTTCTTCCGTGGGCTGCCGAAGGATCTGGACGAGGCGGCTCGAATCGACGGGTGCTCGCACTGGGGGATCTTCTGGCGGGTGATGCTGCCCCTGAGCAAGCCGGCGCTGGGGGTGGTGGCGGTGCTGCACTTCACGTACACGTGGAGCGACTTCATCGGGCCGTTGATTTTCCTGACGCACCGGGACCAGTTCACGCTGGCGCTGGGACTGCAGATGTTCCAGAGTCAGGCGGGCAACACGCCGTGGAACGAGCTGATGGCGGCGAGCGTGATGGTGATCGCCCCGGTGCTTGTGTTGTTCTTCCTGGCCCAGCGGGCGTTCGTGCAGGGGGTGGCTATGGAGGGGCTGAAGGAGTAATGGGGCCAAGTGGTGGTGGGCAGGCCCGAAAAGAGCGGCGAGGTTAAGCGTTTCACCTAAGAGAATCGTGTTGACTCTTGGTCATGGTCGCCGACAGAATGTAAGCGTTTACGTTGACGACACTTCCAGCCGAGTCTTGGAACGTCGGTAAACCGGTCAACCCTCGTGCAAATGCACGCTTGAGAGCAGTGGAGGCGGAGATGAAGTTCAGCTTGATTGGCATCCTAGCTTGTTGCGGGACCATGGCGTCCGTGGCTCATGCCCAGAGCGCATCGGTGGTCAATCCCGGCTTCGAGACCCCGCGCACCGTGAACCCTGCCAACGCCCTTGGTTGGCGTCATTTCAACACCGCCACCCGGCGCTATCCCGGCGACGGACTTTCGCCGGCGATGCCGGCGATCCGTCCGGGCGGCAGCGGAACAGCGCTGATCGAACTGCGTCCGGGCGTGGACTTCTCCGGCCTTGACACAAACGTTTTCAACTCGACGACCTTCCTCTACAACGATCCTGCCTACGCGTGGACTCCCGAACGGTCGTATCCGTGCGGGCCCGCGACGTGCTGCGTGTGGTACTTCATTCCCGACAACCAGCCCATGATGGGTCTCGGCAATCAACCCGGCGGATTCGGCACCGAGTATGGCCAGAGCGGCGGCCTGAAGCTCGAGTTCCGGCGGTCGAACTCTTCGGTATACGACGTGTTTGAAGATCTCTCGTACTTCGCCGGAACCAGCGGTGAGTGGCGGCAGATCTGCTTGACGATCACGCGGGGCGATTGGGATTTCATCTTCAACTACTACAACAGCGGAATGATGTACCCGGATGCTCCGATTGCGGTGAGCCTGCTGCCGTTCCGATTCGGCGCGCCAGATCCGATGATCGAACCCAATCCTGTTCTGGACGACGGCACGATCTTCTTTGACGACATCACCTACAGCCAGGATCTCGGCGGCCAGGACGTTGACAACGAGTTCTGGGATGACCGCGAGGTGGTGCTCACCGCCAAGACGAACGCGGGCGTGCTCGAGCCTTCGGTGCCGCTGTTCTCCAATGGCCTGCGCATTGGCTTTGACTGCGTTGCGGGCGATGAGACGTACGACCTGATCGACATTACGGATCGCGTGCCGTCGACGGGCGCCTTCCCGCTGAGCTTTGCCGACATCATCGCGAACGGCTTTGTTCGTCCCCTGGTTCAGAAGGCCGACGGAACGTCGACGGCGATCGGTACGTCAGTGGTGACGCATCCCGGCTTCAAGCCCAACGCCCAGCCGATCATCACCGTGCCGTCGATTTCGCAGGCGGACGCGAACCCCGCGTTCAACCCGCCCAACTCGCCCGGTGGCCTGCCTGAGCGTGCGGACCCTGTGACCATCCAGGGAACCGGCAGCTACCCCGGCTTCGCGACGGTGGTTTCTTCACGCGAGTACCCCGACCCGAGCGTGGGGATCTCGCAGTTCGAAGTGACCTACACGTTCACGGCGACCTCGAACATCGCGCTGCAGGGCGGCGCAACGGGCCGCGGCTTCGATGCGTTCCGCCTGATCTCGATGAGCAGCATGCTGGCGAATCTTGGCGCAGGGCAGTACGACGCGAACTACATCGCGGTCGAGAACACCTCCGGCCAGGTCCGCACGCTGGCGATCGATGATGCCCCGCGCGGCACGTATCTCTTCGGCGCCCCGCAGACCACCGGCGTCGGGCGTTCGTTCACGCTGTACAAGGACACTGCGGCGACCTGGAACGCGGGCAGCCCGAGCGTGGAAGTTGAACTCGTCTCCGTGAGCGGCGCGGCCGGCGCGCTGGGCGTGCAGGGCTTCCTTGCCAGCAGCACGGACCCGAACGATGACTCGCTGAGCGTGTGGCTGGAATGGGTCGGCGCTCCGGCGACGATCAACTCCGGCTCGGTGATCACCGCGACTTTCCTGGTCACGGCGACTCCGGCGACCGCGCTGGGCGACGTGGACCATGACGGCGTGATCGATTGCGACGACCTGGCGCTGCTCAACGCCGCGATCGGTCAGACCGAGGCCAGCGCGACGTTCAATGCGTACGCGGACATGAACAAGGACGGCTCGATCACCGCTGCCGACAAGACGCTGCTGCAGGCCATCACCGGTCCTTGCGGTGCGCCGTGCCCGGCCGATGCGAACGGCGACGGCGTCCGCAACGGCGCTGACCTCTCGGTGCTGCTGAGCCAGTTCGGCACGAGTGTGACTCCGAACACCGGCGGCGGCGACTTCAATGGTGACGGGTTCGTCAACGGCGCCGATCTCTCGGTGCTCCTGTCGAACTTCGGCCAGCCCTGCTGAGCCGCGTGCAACTCTGATTGACGCCAACGGCCCCCGCACCGAGCGGGGGCCGTTTTTCATGCGCGGCGCTCGGCGGCTCGGGCGTGCCCTTCGAGGCCTTCCAGGCGGGCGAGGGAGGCGGTGTCAGCGATCAGTGAAGCTGAGGGGGCGTCGTCGAGTTCGACCCACGTCCGAAGTTTGAGGAAGGTGAGGACGGAGAGTCCGGCGGAGAAGCGGGCGGTGCGACCGGTAGGCAGGACATGGTTGGGTCCGATGCCGTAGTCCCCGAAGACCTCGGCGGATCGCGGCCCGATGAAGACGGCCCCGTAGCTGGAGCAGCGACGTGCCAGCGCAGGTGCATCGGCGGTGATGACTTCAAGGTGCTCCGGGGCAAGAGTGTCGGCGATCTCAACCAGTTCGCTTTCTGTGGCGGCGATGATCGCAAAACCGTTCGCGAGCGCCGAGCGTGCGGTGGCGGCTCCGGGAAGCGTCTCGAGTTGTCGAACCAGCTCGGCATTGATGCGCTGGGGCATCGTCGGGTCGGTGGTTGCGAGCATGGGGATCGCGTCGGCGTCGTGCTCGGCCTGCGCAATCAGATCGGCGGCGACGAGGGCCGGGTCCGTGGATGCATCGGCGAGGATGAGGAGTTCGCTGGGGCCGGCGAGCATGTCGATGCCGACCTC
>JBGSZV010000275.1:0-7735 GCA_041750235.1 Phycisphaerales bacterium | reverse complement strand
GCGAGAGCGGCGATGACGGCGTCGCTGCAGGTGGTGAAGCGGACGAGGAAGCCGTCGCCGGTGTCCTGGATGAGGGTGGCGCCGGGGAGTGCGGCGATGGCGCGGCGGAAGAGGGCGTCGTGGCGCTCTAGGAGCTTCAGGTATGCGGAGGCACCGATGCGCACCTTGAGCTCGACCGACCCGACGATGTCGGTGAACATGAAGACAGCGATGCTTTTGCGCTGCGCGTTCATAGCCCACGTCTGATCCCGGCGGAGCGCCGGGGATTGCCTGTGACGACGATATCAGATTGGGATATATGGACCCCGGGGGCAAGCACGGGCCCCAACAAAATGAAACGCTCCCTCGTGGTCGCGTCTTGGTGGGGTTGCGTTGTGGTCAGTCGATCTGGAGCGATGCGATCGCGGTCGCCTTGTCGGGGGCGAACTGGAAGACCTTGTCGAGGCCGGTGAGGAGCATGATGCTCCAGACGGCGTCGGTGGCTGAGCAGAGCTTGAGCTTGCGTCCGGACTCGATGAGCTGCTTACGGAGGCGCAGGAGCTGGGCGATGTTCGAGGAGTTGAGGTAGGTGACGCCGCCGAGGTTGAGGACGACGTTGGGCGTCGCACCGCTCATGGACTCGCGGAGGCGCGTGTACAGATCGCTGAGCTCTTCGGAGAGATCAGGCTCGTCGGCGAGGTCGCAGATCACGATGTCGTCGGACCAGTCGGTGGGCATCGTTGGAGAATAGTAACAGAAAGAGGGCAATGGGCATTGGGCAATGGGCATTGGAAAAATGCCCGACATGCGAACTTAGTCGTCGCTTGGGGGGGTGACGGCGGCGGCGATGAGTTTGTCGCCGTCCTTAATGTTTACGACGCGGACGCCCTGGGTGTTGCGGCCGACCTTGCGGATCTGGTCGACGGGGATGCGGACGAGGAGGCCGCCCTGGGTGACGAAGACCGCCCCCATGTTCTCGGTGACGGCGGCGACGGCGACGACCGGGCCGTTGCGGTCTGTGGTCTGGATGTCGATGCGTCCCTTGCCGCCGCGCGACTGGATGCGCAGGCCGTCCTCGCCCTGGACGAGGTACTCGTTGAGGTCGGTCCGCTTGCCGTAGCCCTTCTGGGTGACGGTGAGGAGTTCGATGTTGGGGTGGATGGCGGAGAGGGGGTCTTCGGCGTCGCGCATCTCGATACGGACGAGGCCGACGACTTCGTCGCCTTCCTCAAGCTCGATGCCCTTGACGCCGGCGGCGGCGCGGCCCATGGCCCGGGCGTCGTGCTCCTTGAAGCGGATCGACATGCCGCGGGTGGTGCAGAGCAGGAGGTGGTCCTGGCCGCTGGTGTTGGTGACGCCGACCAGGTGATCGCCTTCGTTGAGGTCGATGGCGATGATGCCGGAGCGGTTGACGTTCTGGTAGAGCTGGAGGCTGGTGCGCTTGACCTTGCCCTGGGTGGTGGCGAAGACGAGGTAGTCCTCGCCGCGTTCAAAGTCCTTGATGGGCAGGTAGTTGATGCACTTTTCGCCCTGCTTGAGTTCGATGAGGTTGACGATAGAGCGGCCCTTGGCGGTGCGGGCCATCTCGGGGATCTCGTAGACCTTGATCTTGTAGACGCGGCCGGAGTCGGTGAAGCAGAGCAGGTCGTCGTGCGTGGAAGCGACGAAGAGGTGCTCGATGAAGTCCTCGTCCTTGGCATCCGCGCCGATGATGCCGCGGCCGCCGCGGTTCTGCTCGCGGTAGGTGCTGAGGGGCGTGCGCTTGACGTAGCCCTCGTGGGAGATGGTGACGGCGACATCTTCGACGGCGATGAGAGAAGCGATGTTGATATCGCTCTCGCCCTCTTCGATGCGGGTCTTGCGGGGGGTGGCGTAGCGGGCCTTCATCTCGGCGCAGTCGGCCTTGATGATGTCGAGCACCATCTGGCGGTTGGCCAGAATGGCTTCGTAGCCTTCGATCTCGGCGACGAGCGCGGCGTAGTCGCCGACGAGCTTCTCGATCTCGAGGCCGACGAGCTGGATGAGACGCATCGCGCCGATGGCCTCGGCCTGGACGCGGGTCAGGGCGACGCCGGTCGGGTCGCTGGCGCGGATCTGCTTCTGCAGGCGGGTGGGGATCTTCTGGAAGAACTTGTGATCGTCGGCGATCTTGAACTTCTTGGCGATCAGGGCGTTGATGGCCTCTTCGCGGGTGCTGGCGGCGCGGATGGTCTTGATGACGTCGTCGATATCGCAGACGGCGTAGATCAGGCCTTCGAGGATGTGGGCCTTCTTCTGGGCCTCGTGGAGGAGGAAGCGGGTGCGGCGCTCGATGACGTCGACGCGGTGCTCGATGTAGTGCTGGATGAGTTCCTTGAGCGGAAGCGTGCGCGGCTGGCGGTTGACCAGCGCGATGTTCATGATGCTCTGGGTGCTCTCGAGCGGGGTGAACTGGTAGAGCTGGTTCTCGACGACGGCGGGGTCGGTGCCGCGCTTGAGTTCGCAGACGATGCGGGTCTGGGCGTCGCGGCCGGACTCGTTGCGAACGTCGGAGATGTCCTTGATGCGCTCGTCGTTGACGGCGTCGGCAATGCGCTCCACGAGGGTGCGTTGGCCGAGCTGGTAGGGGATGGTGTCGATGACGATCTGCTGGCGGTCCTTGGAGCCGGGGATGGGCTCGACATGGACGACGCCGCGCACGGTGACCTTGCCGCGACCGGTGGCGTAGCCCTCCACGATGCCGCGGCGTCCGCAGATGATGCCGCCGGTGGGGAAGTCGGGGCCGGGGACGATCTGCAGGAGCTCGTTGAAGGTGATGTCGGGGCGGTCCACGACGGCGACGATGGCGTCGAAGATCTCGCCGGGGTTGTGCGGGAGCAAGCTGGTCGCCATGCCGACGGCGATGCCGACGCCGCCGTTGATCATGAGGTTGGGGAACTTGCCGGGGAGGACGGTGGGTTCCTGGAGTCGGTCGTCGTAGTTGGGCTGGAAGTCAACCGTGTCGAGGTTGAGGTCCTGGAGCATGTCGAGCGCGGCGTAGTGGAGTCGCGCTTCGGTGTAACGCATGGCCGCGGGCGGGTCGGGGTCGATACTGCCGAAGTTGCCCTGGGGGTCGATGAGGATGGTGCGCATCTTCCACGGCTGGGCCATGCCGGCGAGGGTGGGGTAGATGACCGATTCGCCGTGGGGGTGGTAGTTACCCGAGGTGTCGCCGCAGATCTTGGCGCACTTGATGTGCTTCTTGCCGGGCCGGAGTCCGAGGTCGTTCATGGCGACGAGGATTCGGCGCTGGGAGGGCTTGAGGCCGTCACGGACGTCGGGCAGCGCCCGGTCCATGATGGTGCTCATGGCGTAGGTGAGATAGGAGTCCTTGAGTTCGTCCTCGATTTGCAGGTCGAGGACGTGGCCGATGCCGTTGAGACCCGTGGTGCCGTCGGGTCCGGAGGGGGTCGTTGGGGTGATGTCGTCGGGCATGATTTGGGGGGTTCTCCGAGGGCGGGATTGTAGGCGAATTTTCGGGGGAATTCTTGGTGAGTGCGGGGGGTGGGACCCCCTACGACCCCTTGGAGAAAACGGGGTGGTTGGAGGGTGGTTTGTGGGGTGGGTTTAGGATGGGAGGATGGGTTGGTGGAAGTGGAAGAAGCAGCCGATCCCGCACGAGTCAGAGGTGTGGGCACCGAAACGCACCATGGTGATTGCGTGGTGCAATCTTGGCGGCGTGTGCTTCTTTGGAACGCTCACTCTGATACTCGCCGGGTTCCTTCGATCGCAATCTGGCGGCTCAACGGTCGTCGGTGCTTTGTGGCTCTACGGCTCGCTGGCAGTTTGTTGCGTTGGCATATGGAGGCTGTCCCGCTGGGTAGAGAAACGGCCAAAGTGGTGGGTTGGCACGGCGGTGCTGGGTCCGGCGCTGGCTTCGTTGGCTTCGCTGACTGGCTTTTGGTTCGCCGTGCTGCAGATCGAACCCGCCGCGATGCCCCTCGTGGTGTTCTCGGGCTGGATGATTCTGTACGCGCTGATTGTCGGCCCCCTAGCCAACTCTGGTTCGCGTCGTCGAGTCGGATCGCTCGCTCACTGTGCTCGATGTGAGTACGAGCGATCGGCATCAATCCCGGATTCTGTACAGGCCGTGTGCCCCGAATGTGGTGCGGCATGGAACAGCGAGAAGGGGCTTGTCGTTGGAACTGTGCAGCGGAATGCGCGACTTCAAACCGTAACGTGGTACGTCATTGCGATCTGGCTGGGACTGACGTTCTTCTTCTTCATGCCGATGCGCCGCCGGGGATGGTTGGCCACAATCGCAGAGATGATCACTCCGACAAGCTCAATGATTAGACAAGCGGCCGCGAGCCCATTTGAAATAGATGACGCACTGGAATCGCTTGCTCGACGGTCGCTGAGCCCTTCTCAACTGAGGGAGGCCATCGGCACAATTACGAACACTCTCGGCCAACCAGATGATGGCGGATGGAAAAACCGATATGCATGGGGTTCCGCGCTGCTGGGGATGCGCGACCTACTCGCACCCGACGCCTGGTCCGATGGCGATTCGGCAATGCTGGTGGGGTCGCTAATTCGCTTCACGGTCGATGTCGGAGAGCATGATCAAGGGTCAGTGTGCGTATCATTCGAGCTTGCGGGACTTCGAGCTGACGCGGGCCGCTATCTTCGCTTTTATCTCTTGGTACCCGCCGCAGTGAAACCACTCGACGGCGCGGCGGCACCGCAGGCGATCAAGGGTCAAGACAAATCGTGCGTGGCGTTCCAAGTCGAGCCCGCACATGAGGCGATCGAAGTTCCGATCCTGGTCGTCGCGATCCCCGATGCTCCGCGTACATCGCTTACCCCGCCACCGGTCGGCGAGCCGAGTGTGTCGGCCGACGGATCGCTGATTCCCGCCGCCGGTGCGCTGTGGTGGCGGGTGGTGCCGGTGACGGTGAAGGTTGAGCGAACAGAGAAGAAGTAGAAAGACCGAAGCCCTCTCCTAGTCTCTCCCAGAGGGAGAGGGAGCAATCCGCTTCGCCACGATCGGCGCGGCGAGGGCGATGACGATGGCGAAGGGGACGAGGACGTAGTTCTGCTGCGTCCAGCCGAACCACAGGAGCGGGAGGCCGAGGGCGAGGGCCGCTGCCCATGTGATGGTGCGGGTGCGGGCGGGGAGGTTTCGCGCGGTGAGGTGGATCCAGGCGATCAGGGGGAAGGTGAGGCCGTAGAAGGACATGAAGGCTTCGTAGGCGGTGCGTTCGAGGCCGAGTTTGATGAAGGGGAGGGGGCCGGTGGCGAGGGCGGCGGCGATGAGGCATGAGAGAGTGATTTTGTGAGACGGTGAGACGGTGATGGGAGAAGAGTTGCGGAGGAGCCGCATCTCGCGGAAGTGGATGGACATGGTGAAGACACTTTGGGCGGCGATGTGGGCGACGATGAAGGTGCTGGTGACGCCTTGCAGCATCGCGCCGGCGTAGAAGAGGGTCATCACGATCATCGCGAGGAAGAAGAGGCCGAAGCCGAGGGCGAAGGCAGTGGGTGCGGTGGGGTTCGTGTACTCACGGCGGATGCGGTGGAAAGTGAGGTCGAGGTAGGGGCAGAGGGCGAAGCCGAAGAGGAGGACGGGGGTGATGCAGAGGACGTCGAGGGTGGATTGTGTGCCGTGGGATGGGGGGAGGATGAGGGCGGGCTCGGGGGTGTTGTGGGTGGATTGCCAGGCGAGGAAGGCGCAGGCGAGGCTGGCGAGGTAGGTGATGGCGGCGAAGATGAGAGAGGCGCGGAAGCGGAGGAAGGAAGCAAGGAGGGCGAGGGCGACCAAAATGGTGGCGGTGAACGAGCCCCACCAGCCTTGTGGGTTGCTCACGGCAAGCTGCGCGGTGACTGTGGCGAGGAACCACGAGAGGACGGAGGCGTGGAAGGCGATGGTGATGGCGCTGAACCACCAGCAGGCGCGGGGGTTGGCGGCGATGAAGCGGTCGGAGGATTGCGGCGAGCGGAGGACAAAGCCCATCGCGGCGGCGCCGATGACGTTGGGGATCGCGAAAGCGACCCAGCCCGGCCAGCCGAAGTCGGCGAGGAGGTAGAGGGGGAAGTACATGCCGATGACCCAGGTCCAACTGGCGGCGAGGTAGAGGGCGGGGAGGATTGCGCGGAGGGTCATTGGGTGGATGTTGTACCCGCTGCGCGGAGCCAGCCGCATTCGGGGCAGCCGGGGGTGGGTTGGTTGTGGAGGTCGTAGGCGCAGTTGGGGCAGCGGTTGCGCGCGAGGCGGCGGCGGCGGGTGATGGTGCGTTTGGTGGTGAAGAAGGCAGCGAACAAGAGCCACCAGGCGAAGCCCCAGAAGGCGATATCGGCGAGGAGGCCGGGCCAGATGGGGAGGATCGGATGGGCGTCGCCGTTCGGAAGTGTGATGGCACCTTTCCAGTGCGAAGCACCGGAGGGCGTTCTCGACTCTGAGTACATGCGCATCGCGCGCATCGGAAAGCCCGCGGCGAAGTTGGCCGTAAAGACAGGGTCCGTTGAAGCCGTTGAAGTGAGAGAACCGCGGTACGGACGCCGCATCCACGCCGAAAGCGTGCCTTGTTGCTTCAACTGGGAACTGGCTGGCACCAATCCAATGATGTGGAGGTCGGCATTCACGTACGAGATGGTGTTGACGAGCCATGCTGCTCGGGCCGTATCCGTCAGTGAAAGGCCCGCCGCAGCGAGATGGCGTTCATCATCATTCGTGAAGGGCGCAGTCCGCACCACCATGGCGTCGAACACGTCGTTCATGTCGGTGGCTTTGCGGAATGGATTCTGAATGAACTGGCTTGCGATCGTGCTTGCAAAGCCGAGCAGCACGCAGAGCATGAGCATTGGCCATCCGACAAGCGAGTTCCGTTTTCGGCTCTGCTTCACAGTACGAAAAGCCCTCGCGGACCCCTCCGGGGTCCACAGCACGATACGACTGTTGTCCGGGGGTGTCGTCTCGCCTGCGGCGAGCCTTCACACCCCGGCTACTCACGATGACGCCTCCGGCGTCGGGATGGCTTGCGTCGAAGGAACAAGAGAGATGTGAAGCACGGGTTTCGCTGAAAGACAACCCCCTCCCTCATGGTCGGGGTACGAAAATGCGTGACTTACGCCCCTTCTTCGGCGTGGACCATCGGCTTGCGGCCGGCTTTTTTGCGTTCGTCGTGGAGGAGCTTGGGCGTCACGTGGAAGGTCGCGATGCAGCGGCCGACGCGTTTCTCACGGGACTTGCCGGGAGTCGCGCCGGGGGTGGTGGCGACGGCGGTGTCGTCAATGGACTCGGCGGGGGCAGCTTTGTCTTTCTTGCCGGGGAGATTGAGGCCCTGGTAGATGTCGAGCTGGATGTCGATGTTGAACTCGCCGCCGGAGGCGATGAGGGCATCGAGATCGGCTTGCGGGGTGATGCGGTAGACGGCGGGGCCGAAGCAGGGGCGGAGGAACCGGTAGGTGAGTTCCTTGCAGACGACGGTGTAGTTGGCGCCGACGGCGGAGAAGACGTACATGCCGCCGGCGATCTCGCTGTTGGCGAGGAGGCTGGCGCCGGCCATGGCGTTGTACCAGTTCTTGTTGAAGCGGCGGAAGGGGAGGACGGCCGTGAAGGTCTTGGCGTCGATCCGCTTCATCTTGATGCCGGACTTGAAGGCGTAGGGGAGCCAGATCATCGAGCAGACGCGGTGCCAGAAGTTGTTGCGCGTGCTGAGCTTGGAGATGAAGGCCTCGGTGCGCTCGCCGAAGGAGAGTTTGCGCGCGGACTGACGGCGGCCGGTCGGAGGCGGCG
>JBGSZV010000274.1:0-7915 GCA_041750235.1 Phycisphaerales bacterium | reverse complement strand
GCGCGACCTTGGCGCGGACGGTGACGCACTGGCTGGCGGCGCTGGATGATCGCGGCGCGGGCGGGCAGTGGAGGCTGTGCCTGACGCTGCACGAGCCCATGGTCGGGCCGGAGCTTGCGGACCTGACCGCACCGGGCGAAGACATCCGATGGGATGTGACGCTGGGGCTGCAGTCGGTCGAGAGTGAGCGGACGATTGTTGATGCGGAGGACATCTGGAGCTGGCGTTCGACGACCGCGACCATTGAGGGTCGGCGACTCGACAGCCCGCACGATCTCTTGCTGAAGGAACTTGGTCGCGCGGCACGCCTGTACAAGCCACTCGAAGAAGCGCTGGAAGAGCCCTCCCCCACCGGCTTTGAGCTTTCAACCTCGCAGGCGTACCAGCTTCTGCGCGAGATCCGGCCGATCCTGATCGATCAGGGTTTCGGCGTGATCTGCCCCGACTGGTGGGACACGCCATCGGCGCGGATCGGTTCGCGGCTGCAGCTCTTTTCGTCGGACATGCCCGACGAATCCGGGGCCTCCACGACCGCGCCGGGAGGCGTGGCGCGGGCGCAGCTGGGTCTGCACACGCTGGTTGGGTACGAATGGAAGCTGGCGGTCGGCGATGTGCCGCTGACGTTGGAAGAATTCGAGAAGCTGGCGTCGCAGCGCGCACCGCTGGTGCGCATCGATGGGCGCTGGGTCGAGATCCGCCCGGAGGATGTGAAGCATGCAGTGAAGTTCATTCGCGAGAACCCGGGCGGGCAGATCCGCTTCGGTGATGCGATGCGGATGGCGTACACGAGCGACCGCTCGCAGACGGGCCTGCCGATCCTGGGGATCGATGCGCAGGGCTGGGTCGCGGAACTGATCGGCACAGAGGCGAGCGGCACGGGCTTCGCGTCGCACGCGCTGCAGATCCTCGAACCGCCGAAGGGCTTCAAGGGCGAGTTGCGGCCATACCAGCTCAAGGGTCTGTCGTGGCTGGCGTTCCTGGATCGATTCGGATTCGGGCCGTGCCTCGCGGACGACATGGGCCTGGGCAAGACGATCCAGCTCCTGGCGCTGCTGCTGCACGAGCGGGAGCAGGCCAAGCTCAACGGCGAGGGGACGGTCGGCCCCACGATGCTGGTGGTCCCGATGTCGATCGTTGGCAACTGGACGCGCGAGGCGGAGCGGTTTGCGCCGACGCTGAAGGTGATCGTGCACCACGGCAGCATCCGGCTCACCGGCGAGGAGTTCTTCCAGCGCGCCGCGACGGCGGACCTGGTGGTGACGACCTACGCGCTGGCGCACCGCGACCGCGAGACGCTTGAAAAAGTCGGCTGGCACCGCGTCGTGCTCGATGAAGCGCAGAACATCAAGAACCCGGGCGCCAAGCAGAGCAAGGCACTGCGGGAGATGGCGAGCCAGCGGCGCGTGGCGCTGACGGGCACGCCGCTGGAGAATCGCCTGACCGAACTGTGGTCGATCATGGATTTCTGCAACCCGGGACTGCTGGGGACCATCGGCGACTTCAAACGGAACTTCAGCCTGCCGGTCGAGCGGTATCACGACGCGAGCAAGGCGCGGCAGCTTCGTTCGCTGGTGCGGCCGTTCATCCTGCGGCGACTCAAGACCGATCCGGCGGTCATCACCGACCTGCCGAGCAAGGTGGAGACGAAGGAATACTGCCGTCTCACGGGCGAGCAGGCGCAGTTGTACGAGGCGTGCGTGAAGGGGATGCTGGCGGAGGTCGAGGCGGCGGAGGGGATCCGTCGTCGCGGCATCGTGCTGACGAGCCTGATCAGGCTGAAGCAGATCTGCAACCACCCGGCGCAGATGCTCAAGGAAGACATCGACGCACCGATGCCGGCGACGGAGAGCGCCAAGCAGGATGCGTCGATGGTCGGCCCGCCGGCCCACGCGGCGCGTTCGGGCAAATGCATCCGGCTCATCGAGATGCTCGAGGAAGTCATCGCGGCGGGCGATCAGGCGCTGGTGTTCACGCAGTTCCGGCAGATGGGCGTGATCTTGGCGAGCATGCTGCGGCACGCCTTCGGCAAGGAAGTGCTGCTGCTCCACGGCGGCACGCCCAGCGCGCAGCGCCAGGCGATGATCGACCGCTTCCAGAAGGCCGACGGCACGACGCCGATCTTCATCCTGAGCCTGAAGGCAGGCGGCGTGGGCCTGAACCTCACGGCGGCGAGCCACGTCTTCCACTTCGACCGCTGGTGGAACCCGGCGGTCGAGAACCAGGCGACGGACCGCGCGTTCCGCATCGGTCAGACCAAGACGGTGAACGTGCACAAGTTCGTCGTCAGCGGGACGTTGGAAGAGAAGATTGATCAGATGATCGAGAGCAAGATCGCGCTGGCGGAGGATGTAATCGGCAGCGGCGAGGACTGGCTCACGGAGCTGACGACGACGCAGTTGAAGGAACTGCTGACGCTGCGGCCGGAGGCGGTTGGGGAGGAGTAGGCCAACATTCACGGCTACCGGACCTCGGCGTGCAGTCTTTTTGCTGGCTGCCAGACCGATGGCGGCGTAGGATTCATGCATCCGAGAGGACGCACGATGAACTGGCGCGACCATATCACCATCGACCCTCAGTTCCTGGTGGGAAAGCCCGTGATCAAGGGCACGCGCATCTCGGTCGAACTGGTGATCGACATGCTCGCACGCGGGTGGTCGAACGAACAGATCATCCAGCAGTATCCGCACATCGCCAAAGAAGGCATCCAGGCGTGTCTCGCGTACACGGCAGAGATTCTGCGGTCTGAGCGGGTTTACTCCATTCCGGCGTAAACTGGCCACGTGATGCGGATCATCGCCAACGAGAACTTCCCCGCTCCGGTTGTCGCGCGACTCAGGATCGCCGGGCATGATGTGCTTTGGGTCGCAGAATCGATGCGCGGTGCACCGGATACGGCCGTGCTAGAGAAAGCCCAGACCGAGTCACGGCTGGTTATCACCATCGACAAAGACTTCGGCGAGTTAGCGTTCAAGCGTCGACTTTCAGCAGCTTGCGGGATCGTGCTGTTCAGGCTCACAGGAACAACACCCCAGGTCGACAACGACCGAGCGTTTGCGGCACTAACAGCACGGGAAGATTGGGCTGGTCATTTTTCGGTGATCACCGATGAGCGCATTCGAATGCGCACGCTGCCCGTCGCGTGACGCTTGCAAGTAGAAAACACCCCGCGTTCATCACGCGGGGTGGGTGGGTGCAACTGCTGATTGCGGTGACTGACCCTCTTTCTTAAGGTCGAGGTACGCCGGATGAGGCGTCAGTCTTCCTTGACCTTGAACTCGGCGTCCACCACATCGTCGGCACCTGCGCCGGCGGGCTTGGCTTCGGCGGATTCGCCCGTCGCGGCGCCCCCGGCGTTCTTCTTGGCCTCGGCCTCGTAGACGGCCTTGCCGAGTTCCATGCTGACGCGTTCGAGTTCCTTGACGGCCTTCTCGATGGCGTCCTTGTCGGTGCCCTTGACCTTGTCCTCAAGGCTTGAGATCGCGGACTCGATGTTGCCGCGAACGTCGTTGGCCACTTTCGCGCCGTGCTCGTCCAGGGCCTTGCGGGTCTGATAGATGAACTGCTCGGCCTTGTTCTTGATCTCGACGGTCTCGCGGCGGGCCTTGTCCTCGGCGGCATGGGCCTCGGCGTCGCGCTTCATGCGCTCGATCTCGGCCTTGTCGATGCCACTGGAGCCCTTGATCTCGATCTTCTGGCTCTTGCCGGTGGCCTTGTCGGTGGCCTGGACGTTGAGGATGCCGTTGGCGTCGATCGCGAACTCGACCTCGATCTGCGGCATGCCGCGCGGGGCGGGAGCGATGCCGGAGAGTTCGAAGCGGCCGAGCGTGCGGTTGTCGGAGGCGAACTCGCGTTCGCCCTGCAGGACGTGGATCTGCACGCTGTTCTGGTTGTCGCTCGCGGTCGAGAAGGTTTCCTTCTTGCTGGTCGGGATGGTGGTGTTGCGGGGGATGAGGACGGTCATCACGCTGCCGAGGGTTTCGACGCCCAGGGAGAGCGGGGTGACATCCAGCAGCAGCACGTCCTTGACGTCGCCCTGCAGCACGCCGCCCTGGATGGCCGCGCCGATGGCGACGACCTCGTCGGGGTTGACGCTGCGGTTGGGCTCCTTGCCAAAGATTTCCTTGGCGATCTGGGCCGCCTTGGGCATGCGCGTCGAGCCACCGACCAGCACGACCTCGTCGATCTTGCTGGCGGCGAGCTTGGCGTCCTTGAGGGCCTGCTCGCAGGGACGGCGGATGCGGTCAAAGAGATCCTCGCAGATCGCTTCGAACTTGCTGCGGGTGATCGACATCTGGAGGTGCTTGGGGCCGCTCTGGTCGGCGGTGATGAAGGGCAGGTTGACGGTGGTCTCCTGCGCCGTCGAGAGTTCCATCTTGGCCTTCTCGGCGGCTTCCTTCACGCGCTGGAGGGCCATCGGGTCCTTTCGGATGTCGATGCCTTCCTTCTTGCGGAACTCCTCGGCGATGTAATCGATGAGCTTCTGATCCCAGTCGTCGCCGCCGAGGTGGGTGTCGCCGTTAGTCGAGAGCACTTCAAAGACGCCGTCGCCGACGTCGAGGATCGACACGTCGAACGTGCCGCCGCCGAGGTCGAAGACCGCGATCTTCTCGTTCTTCTTCTTTTCAAGGCCGTACGCGAGCGCGGCCGCGGTGGGCTCGTTGATGATGCGCTCGACCTTGAGGCCGGCGATCTCGCCGGCGTCCTTGGTGGCCTGGCGCTGGGCGTCGTTGAAGTAAGCGGGGACGGTGATGACCGCGCGCTCGACCTTCTCACCGAGGTAGTCCTCGGCGGTCTTCTTAAGGTCCTGGAGGATCATCGCGGAGACTTCCGGGGGAGTGAACTCCTTGCCCCGGACCTTCACCTTGACGAGATCGTTGGCGCCGCCGGTCACTTCATACGGCACGAGCTTCTCTTCGCTCTCGACTTCCGAGTGGCGGCGGCCCATGAAGCGCTTGACGGAGTAGACGGTGTTCTTGGGGTTGGTCACCTGCTGGTGACGCGCGGGCTGGCCGACGAGGCGGTCGCCCTTTTCGGTGAAGCCGACCACCGAGGGGGTGATGCGGTTGCCGGAGCTGTTAATCAGCACTTTGGGCTGGCCGCCTTCCATGATGGCGACGACCGAGTTCGTGGTGCCGAGGTCGATTCCGATGATCTTTGACATGGTTTGGTATCCCCCGGGGGAGGAGTGCGTGAGGTCAGACTTTCGTACTCCCCCACTGTTGCAAGGATGATGCCAGCCCGGTGTGGCATCCTTCATGGTCGAAAAGCCGGTTGGGAGGGGAAAAAGGGCCAATCCCATCCATCAACGGTCGTCGGGCTGCCGAAGTGGCAGGAGGCCTGCAACGGGGGGTTTGAGAGCGGGTATCCCAAGTGGTCCCATCTTGAAGGAGCTCCATCATGGCCGAGTTGATCACACGGCGTTCCGCCATCGCGTCGCTGTCATGCCTTTCGGTCGCCGGGCTTGCGCTTGCCGCGAGCGAGGAGATGGGGCCGTCGACCGACGTCTCGAAAAAGGGGCCGCCATTTGAGCCTCAGATGGTGAAGCGTTTCGTTGGCGCTGCGCATTCGAACCTTGAGGAGGTAAAGGCGACGCTGGCGGATTTTCCGGGCCTCGTGAACGCGACGTGGGACTGGGGCGGGGGTGATTTTGAGACGGCGCTGGGTGGCGCTTCGCACATGGGCCGGGCGGACATCGCGGAGTACCTGCTCGAGAAGGACGCACGCATTGATCTCTACTGCGCTGCCATGCTGGGCAGGCTC
This sequence comes from Phycisphaerales bacterium, assembly GCA_041750235.1. Taxonomy (GTDB): domain Bacteria; phylum Planctomycetota; class Phycisphaerae; order Phycisphaerales; family UBA1924; genus JBGSZV01. The sequence continues at coordinate 2,155 of JBGSZV010000274.1, read as the reverse complement.
GAGATCATCAAGGCCGCTTTTACGGTTTCGCCCGCGCTTCTTCGGGTGCCGGGGCCGCACGGCATCTCGCTGTACACCCACGCTGAAAAGGGCGGCGAACGATCGCTGGCGGTGCTCAACTATCTCAATGAAGTGCTGCCGGGCTGCTGAGCGCTCTCAAGGCGTGGCAGCGGGCGGCTGGGGGTTCACTTTGAACTCCGATTCAGCGTGGAACTGGGTGAAGTCTTCGCTGGGCGAGATGTCGTCGGCGGTTGCTTCGGTCTTGTCGGGGCCGAATGACACCAGTTCGTAGGTGAGGCCGTCGTCGCTCAGGCGGTAGCTGTACGTGTTGCCCCACGCGTCGGTGAGGGCGTTGGAATCAACGATGGGAAGCAGATCAAGCGAGGCCGGGTACTGGCCGGTGCGCTGCTTGTAGATCTCGACTTCCTTGCCGATCTCCGCCATTTCGACCTGGGTTTCAATGTTCGCGCCGCCGATGGCGATGGCCAGGCCGCCGAGTCCGAGCGCGGCGAGAACGATCATGACCTTCGTGAAGGCGACCACCAGTGCGAAGATGGTGCCGCAGGATCCGACCGCTCCAATGATCGTCCCTGCGATCGCAAATCCCTTGGGCTCCCGGCGAAGCGCAAAGAGGCTCATGATCAGGCCGACGGGAGAGAGCAGCCCGCAAGTGGCGAGACCGACGACCGACAGGATGAACCCGGCGATGCCGAGGTTGTTCTCGGGGCGCGGAAGACGTCCAAAGGGGTCCATCGGTCCGGGTTGCGTCATCGAAAGCTCCTGAAAAGAACGGTGGTTCTCATTCAGGTTGATCGGCGGCGGGAGCTTCGTCTTTCGCTTCGGGTTCTTCGGCAGGTGCGGGGGCCGGTGCGGGAGTGGTGACCGGCGCGGGCCTGGGTGGGCCATATCCGGCGCGGCCCATCAGCTCTTCCATGAGGAAGCTCATGACTTCCTGCGTTGACTGAGCACCGTCAACGGAAAGATCGTCCGCGGTGTCGGGCAGCTTGTCCGGGCCGTTGCTCGTGAGCTTGAAGCTCGAAGCGCTTTCGTTGGGCCCGATGCGATAGGGAGTTCCCCACGGGTCGGTGGAGACATCCGAGGCGAGTCCCAGGGAAGTGATGTCGGTGGTCGAGGCGTTGGCGGCAGGCTGGATCTTCTCGAAGTCCTGCGTCATTTCGATGGCGCTCATCAGCCCGGCCTTCTTGAACGCGGAGTAACCGATCCCGCCGCACACCCACACACCGGATCCGAGCAAACCGATGATCACGCCCGCGATGGCAAAACCGCGCGGTTGCTTGGCGAGCGCGATGAGGCTGATGACCAGCCCGATCGGAGAGAGGCAGAAGGAAAGGATGAAACCGACCACCCCGAGCACGTTGGTGCCGGTGGGACGCTCATGGGTTTCGAAGGGGTCGTTTGGGCCAAAGACTTGTGACATCGAACTGCCGCCTTTCCGCGTCAAATGTACGGCGGTTGTACGTCCGGCCGTCCGGAGATGCAAAGTTGTTCGGAAGGGCAGACCCAAACATTGTCCAAAATGTCACTTGACAACCCCCCATAACCCGAACATGATGTACCTGAACAAAGACCGATCGACGTCCATGGTGGGACCGAGGCGGTCTGCAGGGTCATCCGGGGGCAGGCAGGGCTGCCAAGGGAGTGGATTACAGATGCTGACGACCAACCGAATCGATCGTCTGGTTTCCGGTGGCGACTTCGACCGTCTGCTGAACGATGTGCTGAGCAACGGCCGTACGCCCCCGCTGGCGGTGAAGCTGCGGCTGTCGGATCCCGCGACGCTGCCCGCTGCGGCCATGGGGCTCGCGCTGCAGCGATTGGTGGAACTGACTTTCGTGCCCGGCGAGGAATCGGAGCTCCTCGTCGCGGCACTTCTTGATCGCCAGTCCGACGATGGCTCGTTCGGCTCCACCGCGGCGACGGCGGTCGCGGTCGCGGGACTGCAGGCCTTCCTCGACCAGTCCAAGCCGATGCGGTGGTACCTCGATTCCCGGCGTCCGACGCTGGAGTCGCTGGTGCGCCGCGTGGAATCCGCGATTCCGGCGGCGTTGATCACGCTCGACAGCGTGGCGGAAGAGGGCGATTCGACGGACGTGATGATCCTGGCGTGGCAGTTCGGGGCGCTGGGCTCGCTGCA
>JBGSZV010000273.1:0-7422 GCA_041750235.1 Phycisphaerales bacterium | reverse complement strand
GTCGCTGCCGAGCGCGATCGGACACATGCCCGCCGCCACCGCAGCCGCTGAGCCGCCCGACGACCCGCCGGGTACACGGGATTCATCGTGCGGGTTCCGTGTCGGACCGAACGCGGAGTTCTCCGTCGACGACCCCATGGCGAACTCGTCGAGGTTCGTCTTGCCGATGATGATCGCGCCGGCGTCGATCAGCCTTTGTGCGGCCGTTGCTGTAAAGGGCGACTCATAGTGCTCCAGCATCCGGCTGCCGCATGTCGTGCGGCCGTAGTTCAGACAGATGTTGTCCTTCAGGGCCACCGGCACGCCCGCGAGCGGACCGATTGGTTCGCCCCGCGCAGCGCGGTCATCAATCTCACGGGCCCGCTGCAGCGACATCACCTCGAAGGTCTGAAGGAAGCACCGCAGCCGACCGTCATCCCGACCGATCGCGTCCAGCGCGGAGCGAACCACATCCACCGCGCTCATCCGCCGCGCGGCGATCGCGTCCCGCAACTCTAGAACACTGGCCGCTCCCATCCGCCAGAATGTAGCACGCTACGCCCTCAGCACGAGGTGCCGAACGACCCGAGCAGAACCGAGAGATCGGCCCCATTCACCACGCCGTCAGCGTTGAAGTCCGCGCCCGTGCCCGCCGGAACGGACGTTCCGAACTGCGCCAGCAAAACCGACAGGTCGGCGCCGTTTACGCCGTTGTCGCCATTTGCGTCTCCCGCACACTCCGGCGGCACGACAACACGAAGCCGCGGGGCAAGGTGCCCGAACCCTGGATTCCAGATCGACAGCATCTGATCCTCGGTGCTCATCCGGATCACAAAGCCGGCGTGGGTCGCACCCGCGGTGATTTGAGACTGAACCGCGGATGTCACGCTCACGCTCACCACACCCGTCCCAAGGGTCGCAGCCGCAGCCAGCGTCGAAATCCTTCCGAAGTCCGCGATCTCCAGCGCCCCATTGCCCGAATAGACATAGAACCGCGTTGCGTGCTCGGATGGGGGTCCAAACACCTCAAACTCGAGCAGGGCCGACGAGATGGTCTGGCCCGCTACCGCAGCAAGGCTGAACTCGTACTGGCCCCGGTCCTCTCTGACAAACTCGGGAGCCGGATCCGATGCGTTGAGTTCGAGATCCACAGTCGAGGTCGAAACCGTCACCTCATCTGCAATGCCGTCGAGAGGAAATGAGGTATCGATCCCTTTCCCGTACGACTGCGCAGGGACGATGACCTCGCCCTTGCCGTAGTGGCCACCGATTGTTTGCACCCGACCGGGATTGTTTGCACCCGCCCCCAGCGCATGAAACCGCCCTCGGACCGGCCTGGTCGCCTTTCCGAGGGCTATCCGCCCCCCACTTCAAACCCCGATCGACGGCCTATTGAGCCGTCGTCGAAGACCCTTCGACGCCCTTCCGCGAACACCCTTTGCAACGCTTCGCCCTGGTCGGGTTGGGCTGGGCAAACCCCGCCAGCACCATCGAGGCCACGGTCATTCCGACCGCGATCAGCACCGTGAGCAGCAGCTCGCGAACCACCCCGCCCAGGACCGCCTGGAGCCCGTAGACCGCCGCCGTCGCATAGGGGGTGGCGCAGAGCAGGCATTGCAACGGCCGCACCTGGGGCAACCGGTCGCGAACGAACGCCACCGGCCCGTCCGAGGGGACCACGATCAACCCAGCCAGGCCGAACCCAGCGGCGGCGATGACAAGCAGCTCGCTCATGCCATCCTCCCCCCGCCCAGGACGCGGGCGAGCAGAGAGCCGGATCGACCCTCCATCCGCTGAGCGCGGTGGAGCATTGCGAGTTCCTCGGGGTTGCAGCGGAAGAGTCCCTGCCACTGCGTCGTCACCGTGACGGAGGCTGTCAGCGAATACCCCGCCGAGCTCTGAGAGTGAGACAGCGTGGTGCTGGTGTTCATGATGCAGGGGTCCGAGCCCGAGAAGGTGCGGCTGGCCGTGATGGCATAAAGGGGCGTGCTCCCGGAGTGGCTCGCGAGCCCCATGCAATTGCGAGTGAACGTTCCAACCTGACGCGACGTGCCAGTGAGATCGAACTCGACAAGGCCGGGGATGCGAAACCGCAGCCAGGTGGCGCTGGACTCGACGTTCCAGAACGGCCACAGCGTCACCGCCATATTGACCGTGCCGGAATCCGAATCCAGCGGGTCGCAGGAGTTGTCGGAGGTCTCGGTGTACGTCAGCGTGTTGAGCGGGTTGGCGCCGAAGCCTGTCGTCTCGAATCGCACGAAATGCTGGCTGAGCTTGGTGTTGCAGAACTGTCCGAAGACACTGCTGGCATCGGGGTTCGAGTCGGTCGATTCGAGCACCATCGTGCCCGAGAGAGACTTGGTATCGACGTAGGGGCTGCACGGATCACCGCCGACCGTGGTGGTCTGGTTGTAGGAGCCGCTCACCCCCAGCGTGAGCGTGATCGGGCTGCTGGGGTCGTAGACGCACACCTGAGTGGACGGCGAGAAGAGCCCGAGGTTGCCGACGGCGAGCGCCATCCCGGCCGCACAGCAGTCGGTCTTGAGGTTGCAGCCGCAGCAGTGCCAGTGTCCCCACATCACTCACACACTCCGTCAACGCCGTTCGGGCAACTGAAGACGCAGTGTTGCGCACCGGGTGCGCCGAGCGGTCCCTCCATGCGGTGAACGCCGCCGTTGGCGATGGGCTGTATCTCGTACTCGGGCGGGAGGTTCGCCAGGTCGATGCCGTTGCCTTGCACGCCGCTGCTGCTGTTGTTGGCCTCCAACGTGTTGAGCGCTGTGCCGTGCGTGGTGTGAGTGCGTCCGCCGCTGACAGTGACCCAGTCCGCCGAGTCGTCGAGGTAGACCTCCTCGAAGTTGTACGACCACTTGTTGTCGCTCAGGGAAGTGTTGCCGGTGATCTTCGCGTAGAACGTGGCGGCGTCGCCACGGCGGTTCATCTGCGGCGCGGGCGGGGTCGAGAGCTGCGTGATCGGGTGGCTCTCCTCACGACCGCGCGTCCCGCTCATCGCGCCCGGCTCGCCCTGGGCGGCCGTCGCGCCGTTGTTGGCGATGGTCGAGGGGGCGCTTCCGTTCCGCACGTCGCTGAGTGAGACCGACGAGCCGGGGTTAGCGAAGCGGCGCAAGCCGGTCACGAATGAACGCTCGGAGTCACTCTCGATCGAGGACATCGCGCCATCGGGCGCTTCGTGCTCATTGATGACGACGGTGGTCGCCCGATCGGTAGTGGACCAGGCAACCGACGTCACGGCACCACCGTAGTCCCCAGGCGCGAGATCCTGAAGGCCGTGCACGTGAATCTCACCGCTCTGGGCGTAGTCAGCCGCCGCGCGGATGCGGGCGAGCTTCTGCGCCTGCACCTTCAGGTCGTCGGTGTTCGACTCAGTGGGATCAGTCTCGCCCTTGGGCCACACCAGGAGGTGCTTGAGGAAGTCCGCTTCGATGGTGACCGTGTTGATGTCGGCGAGTGCATCCTCGAACTCTTCCTCGGTCATCTCCGTGGCTACGACACGGCCACTCGACATCTCTGCCTTGTAGCCGACGCGGAAGTAGTCGTGCTCATCCCCGCGGTTGGACTCGTGAGCAAACAGCACGTAGAGCTGATCGCCGTCGATGGCGCTGAGGTCGCCGTAACCGCCCGCCGTATCACCCAGGCGGGCGATGATGGCTTCCTTGGGCATGATGAACACGCCCTCGTTGGCGATCGCCCGGACGCCGTCCAAGCGGACCGGATCATCCTCGTCGGACGAGGGCACGTTGCGGAGCTGGCCGCTGACCAGTTCGGTGCTGCACATCGCGTACGCGATCGCGGGCGCTCCGTGCAGCACGCTGCCGTTGTCGAGCTCGGCGGCTGCCGAGAGGTTGACGATCTTCTTGACCTTCGGGAGGTTCTCGCCGGTCACACGCAGAGCAGTGAAGAGGCGGTTGTACTCCTTGCGCTCAGCGGGCGTCTTGGGGGGCACGCGCAGTTTGGTGATGTCGCCGGGCTGCATCGTGCCCGGATACTCCGTCGCGGTCTGCGCGTCGTTCAACCAGCGCTTGGTGATGGGGTCGAACCACACCCACTCCATGTCGCTGAGTTCAAGGTCGGTGACGATCGTCGTGCGCGTCCGCCCGCTGGTGACGATGATGCTCTTGGCTCTGACCGGCGGACCGGCCCGCAGCTCGAACGGCTCTGACTCATCGGGAAGGTCGATGGGGATCTCAACCTCTTCACCGGGCTGCGGCAGGCGAACAATCCGGATCGTGGTGCCGTCATTCGAGAGACAGATCGCATGGCCACACCTTGCGCACAGCGACTCCAGTTCCGGCAGTGCTCGGCAGTTGCCCCAGTCCAGCGCCGAGGGCGGGTGCAGCTCGTTCATCGTCGTAGGCGGTGCGTCGTAAGGAACGCCCAGGGCATCGAGCGCGATGACCGCGAGCTGAAGGTTGGTCTTGTAATCCGCGTGGGCATCGTCCACAAGGCCGTCGCTCTTGACAGGGTTGAAGGTCTTCTCGCGGAGCAGTCCGCCGCGACCTTCCTTCAGCGTGCCCAGCAACGTCACGAACCGCAGCTCGATCATCTGCGAGACATCGCCGCCACTGTCAGCAGGCACGTTCTCTCCGAACGTCGCAGGCCGATCCTCCTGAAGGATGTACCCGCCCAGCACCAGTGGAACGCCCGCATCGCCGAACGTGACGTCGAAGGGCTTGCTCTTGTCGAGGTCCGCGATCGGCCAGTCAGTGATTGCCACCAGCACCGTGAGCTCGTCGCCGTGGGTGCCCATCGTGCGCCGGATGTCGCCCTGCACGGTGCAAGGGATGGGTGTCACGAGAGCAATGCCGTCCTCGTCCCGGCCAGTCAAGTACTCAGCAGTGAGGGGAGGAGCGGTCACAGCGCGGGGATCTCATAGGGTTCGGGGACGGTCTGCTCGTCGTCGTAGATGAAGACGTGCGTCACTTCACTCACGCGCAGGCCGTTGGCGGTGGTGCTGTTGCTCGGCACCGGCCGCTCCATCAGGTTGTCCTCATCCATCAACGGGGCAATCTCAGCGTCGTCCCAATCGCCGATGAACTCGATGCGCGTCCGCTGCGTGTAGAACCAAGGGCGTTGAACGCCCTTCCACAGATGAGGCAAACGGCTGGCGAAGCTCGCGGACTCGATGCGGCGACCACCCGCGGTCGGGGTGATCGTCTGCGAGAAGCCGAAGATGCGAATGCCGGGGAAGCTGGCGTCTTCGATGCCGGTGAGCAGCTCATAGCGGAAGGTGACGCGGCCATCGGGCACGCTCGGCAGACTGACCTCGCGGGCGGTCAGCACCTCGTCGGCCGCGGGCGTTGGTTCCTGCGCCGTTGCGAAGGTCGTGGCGTTGGCGCCCTTGGCCGACCCACTGATCACACGAACGATGCGCCCGGTGGACTGCGACGTCGTGATATCCGTGACGTCGGCCTGCTCGATGCCGCTGCCGGGGTTGCTGCCCTGAGGCGCTTCGACATAGTCATACGTCGCTGTCGCGGCGTCGTTCTTGACGCGGATGGTGCTGGTGAAGGTGTGCCCCGCGGTGGTCGCGGCCGTCTTCGCCGGACCCAGAACGATGGTCTCGATGTAGGACTTCGCGCTCTGGTCGTTGCGCACGCGCACTGTGCCGCTCTGGCGGATGGTCTCGTTGTCGTCGTTGTCCTTGCTGTAGACGTTCTCCACGTCGATGAAGCAGAGGTTGAATCCAGACAACACGCCTTGCGGCTGCGGGATGTGCGTCACGCACACCAGCTCGAAGGTCTGCCATGAACCGACGCTCTCTTCATCGAGCAGGTTGATCGAGGTGCGCGGGTAGCCCTTCATCGAACCAGCCGTTCCACCCGTCGCCGGCATCGTCCGCGCCGCCGCGCCGAACTGGACGAAGCTCACCGCCTGACCACGTCGCACGAGCTGCGTCTTGAGCGTCTCGGCGAGGGCACCGATCTGGTTGTTCGCCGCCGCCTTCGCCAGGCACTTGAACCGCCACGTGCGCACCAGCACGGGAGTGCCGTTGAGATCGGGCGGTCCGTCGTAGTCGTCGGTCATGCTGAGGTGACCGAGAACCGGGTACGCGTCGGAGGTGCCGACCGTGACGTTGCCGATGGCGCTGAGGGTGTCCATCAAACTCATTGACGCGCCCTCCGCCGCCGCTTGCGTTCATTGTCCTGCCCGCTCGTGATGCCGAGCCACTCCGTGCCCGGCTCCGCGAGCTGATCGGCCGAGAGGTACTTCGCGCCGCCGATGCCGCGGTCCATCGCGTTGATGGCGTGACCCATCGATCCGAAGATGTCGAGCTTTGGCCGGACGTTCTTAATCCACCACCGCTCGAACTGCTCGTCCCAATCGTGCAGTGTCGTGAAGAAGCCACCGTCGCCGGAGTCTGCCGCGCTCTTCACGTACTCGATGGTCTGGCCGAGCTCGCGGAGAGCGATCACCAGTTCGTTGGTGCTGCGGGCCGCGCCGTTTGCGCCGTTCAGGCCCGCCATGAGTTCGGTGATGGCGCTGGTCTTGAACCCTTCGAGCGTGTTGCCGACCTCGTCCATCGTCTCATCGAACTTCTGCATCGCGATGCGACCGTCGCCCTCGACGAACAGCCCCATGCTGCGGAACTTCTCCTCGAACGCAGCGAGGCCCGCCGAGCCCTCTGAGAGTGCCGCGGCGAGTTCGACGCCGCCCGAGCGTCCCAGGAGCTTCTGCGCCATCGCGGCGCGGAGGCTTCGGTCTTCAAGCTGCGCCAGCCCGTCGATCGTCTGGCGGAACGTCTCTTCAATACTCTGTTTCGAGTTGAGGCTCACACCCAGCTTGCCGAACGCCTCGACCAGCTCCGATGATCCGTCGCGTGCCTCGCCGACTTGGCGGTTGAAGAACTGCATGGACGCCGCGGCCGCGCCCGCATCCCGCCCCGCGTTGCCGAGGATGGTCTCGATGGTCTTCTGCGTCGCGGGTGCGAACCCCGTCATCTGCTCGAAGAAGTCTTGCGACTCCACTTCGGCCGCGATCCGGTTGAGCTCACGAACGCCCACCGTGCCCAGTGCCGCCATCGCCGTCGTCGCGCCCACGATCGGGTTGGTGATGAACGCCGTCACCTGCGGAGCAAACGCCGACAGCGCTCCCGCCGACTCGTGCAGCGACTTCTTGAACCCGGAGTTGTCCAGGCTCAGGATCGACTTGATGTGGCCGACGATGAGTGCCATTTACGGTCTTGCGCCTCCGGTTGCGATCGCCGCCAGGGGGAAGTCATCACCGACTTCCGACTTGATCTCGACAGGTCCATCCGCAGCGGTTCGGGCGGCACCGACGACGTGGCCGCCGAGAGCGTTGGGAAGCCTCCCGCCCGGCACCACGCGCTGCATGCCGAGACTGACTCGGTGCGTGTTGGGTCCGACCTTCACGACCTCAGGGAGTGCGGAGGGTTCCACATCAGCAGGCCGAGGCTTGGGAGCC
>JBGSZV010000272.1:0-4078 GCA_041750235.1 Phycisphaerales bacterium | reverse complement strand
CCAGACGCTTCCGTGCCGCCTTTGTGCGCACGTGCTGCCGCAGCGGCTCGGGGTCGTCCGCGGTGCCCGTCACGACCACCTTCATCGCGCCCCGCTCATCGTCGGCGTCGTGCCAAGCGGGTCGCAGGGCCTTGATTGCCTCATACAGCCGCGCGGCGATGTCGCGGCTCATGGTCACGACCATCGCCTTGCCTTCCATCGCCGAGCGCCGCTTCTCCCAGTGCTCGACGATGAACGTTGCCAGGCGGTTCACCCGCTCCTGCGCGCCGACCAGCGCCTCCAGCGGCACACGGATCGGTTCCTCGACCTCGACACCCCGCTTGTCCGCGGCCACGGCCCGATCAATCTCTGCCTCGGCCGCCGCCGCACCCGCCTCATCGACCGTGAGTTTCACGATCCGCGACTCGTAGTACAGCGGCTTGGTTGCCCCATCCTCCACCGCTTGACGGATGTCGTACACATCCGCGTACTCGCCGAAGACGTGGATCGTGTTCTTGTCGTCGCGCTCCAGCGGCGTGCCGGTGAAGCCCACGAACGTGGCGTTCGGCAGCGCCTCACGCATCCAGCGTGCCCCGCCCTCGACGAAGCCGTACTGGCTCCGGTGCGCCTCGTCGGCCATCACGACGATGTTGTTCCGCGTCGAAATCTCGCCGTGCGCCTCGGCGAACTTGTGGATCGTCGTGAAGACCACGCCGCCCGCCGCTCGGTCCAGCACCTGCCGCAACTGATCGCGGCTCTCGGCCTGAACGGGGTCCTGCCGCAGGAGCACCCGCCCGGCGGCGAACGTGCCGAACAACTGGTCGTCCAGGTCGTTCCGATCCGTGACCATCACGATCGTCGGGTTGGCCATCGCCGGCTCGCGGACCAACGCGCCCGCCAGCATCAGCATCGTCAGGCTCTTGCCCGAGCCCTGCGTGTGCCAAACCACGCCGCCGCGGCCGTCACCGTTAGGCTTGAGATGCGAGACCACGCTCGCCCGCGCCTTGCGGATCGCACGGAATTGGTGATACCCGGCGATCTTCTTCGCGACCTCGCCCCGTGCATCCTCCTCGAACGTCACGCATGTTCGCAGGTAGTCCAGCAGCAGCGCCGGCGCGAACAGCCCGCGGATGAGCGCCTCCAGACTCGGCTTGCCACCCTCGGACGGCCGCCACGGCATGAACCGGCTCCGACCGCTCGTGATCGACCCCACCCGCGTCAGCAGCCCGTCCGACACTGCCAGTAGCAGGTTCGGCACGAAGAAGTCCGGCGCGCCGCGATCGGCGGACATGTACCGATCGAGCTGGTCGATCGCCACGCCCAGGTCCGCCTCGGTGTCTGTCGGATCCTTGAGTTCGATCACCGCGATTGGCAGGCCATTCAGGAACACCGTCAGGTCGGGGCGGATCGCCTTGCCCGTTGGACCGACGACCGTCAACTGCCGCACGACCAGTAGGTCGTTCTTCTCTGGCTGCTCGAAGTTGATGAGCCGGGCACGCCCGCCGCGCGTCTCGCCTGAGGCCGCATCGCGGTACTCCACCTCCACGCCGTCGGTCAGTAGGTTGTGGAACCAGCGGTTGTTCTGGATCAGCGTCGGGTGCGGCGGGCGCGTCAGCGTGCGGGCCACCTGCTCGCACTGTTCGTTCGGCAGTTCCGGATTGAGCCGATGCACGGCCGCGATCAGACGGTTGGTCAGCACCAACTGCGAGGCGCTCCCCCGCTCGCCCGCGTCGTCGATCTCCACGCCGCGCTTCACGACGTAGTTGAGCGAGCCGAAGTAGACCGCGGCCACATCCTCGACGAGATTCTCGGTGGGGCTGGGCTTGTTCATGCTCCCGCCTCCGGTGCAGCACCGCCTGGTACCTCATCGTCGGCTTCGCCATCACGGTCTGCGATGAACTCATTCAGCGCCGCCTTGTACGCCTCGCGGTCTGCGTGGAATAGCACACGGCTGGGCTGGAGCACCAGGTCGCCAAGCCGGATCGACTCGTTGCCCTCGTCAAAGTCCTTGTTGAAGTCCGCGTGGTCCTCGTAGTACACGCGTGCGCCGGGCGTCTGGCTCAGCGCGTCGCGGTGGATGCGATACATAAACGACACAATCGTGTCGGCCGCTTGCGCGGCGAGCATGGCCTGCCGTTGCTCCAATCGCGCTGCGTTCACGTCGCGGCCGTGCGATGCAATCCCATACTCGCGCCGCAATTCGCACAGACCCTGCACCGTTTGAAGAAGTCCTCGGATGGTCTTCTCTACAGAATCGCGAGCCTCTTTTCCGCCAGGGTGTCCACGGGGCAATAGCGAGAGCCTACTCATGGCCTCGCGCAGTAACTGTGGACAATCCCAGTTTGGATGGGCTGGCCGTCCAATGTCGGCAAGTACCGTCTTGCACACCGACTCAACGAGCGTCTTGGAGAGGTCAAAGGCGAAGTCGGGTACGCTCTCCAGAGCGTTCTCGATCGCGCGGATTTGCTGCTCGATCGACTCGGCCACGGGGCCGGAGAGAATCGCGCCCCGGCAGCCCGCCATCTGGAACTTGCCGTTCGCCGCCGGAGCGTCAGACATCGCCCACCTCCACCGGCACCTGACCGCTCAGCAGTTGGGGGAGGAGGTAGTCGCGGAGAGAGACGAGGTTTCGCGTCTCCATCTCCAGTGCGAAAACCTGGGCATCAAGCGGCTGCGCGATGCTCTCGAAGCAATCAATCACACTCGTCGTCGGCGACAACGTGGCCATCTGCGACAGGAACTGCTTCGTCACCGCCTTGTAGATCGTGCCATCACCCACCGCATCCTCTTCTGCAAAGGCGTGGCTAAGTTGGTGCAGGACGAACGACTGCGCGCCACGCGGGTGGCGAACACCCGCCAAGCCGCGACCGAGGACAAGTCGTTGATCCGCAACATTGATGCGGCCAACTGGAGCGCGGACGGAGAGAAGCACGTCCTTGGCCTCCGCGAGACGCGCGGCAACGGTGCAATAGACACGGTGCGTCGGGAATCGGAACCCATAGTCGGTGACGCCTTGGTGGAAGGGCAGACCTTCACCAACTTCGTTGTAGTGCTCGGACGGAGGCGACTGCCCCATTGTGAGCACCATGCACTCGCTCATCGCCTTCACCTCCCACCCCTCCGGCACGGGGCCGAGGTCGGAGTCGGTGAAGGTGGTCGGGAGGGCTTCGAAGACGGCCTGCGGCATGGAGGGGAACGACGCCGCGCCGGCGGCCTTGGCCTTAACGGGCTCGAAGTCGACGAACCACGCTCGGAAGATCGCCCGCGCCAGCCGCTCCAGCGCGCGTGCCGTTCGCCGGTTCTGTTCGATCTTGTCATCCAGTGAGCCAAGGACCGCGGCGATGGCACGCTGACGGTCGATCGGCAGCGGGCGATACCTGAACTGCAGGATCTGCGGCCCGCTGATGTGAGGCACCGCTGTTCCGGTCTGAATCGACAGAACGTGATCCGTGAAGCGGTGGCTCCCAATGAGATAGAACAGATAGCCTTGATCAAGTCCGTCCTTGGCACGAAGGCATGAAACGCGCTGCACAAGGAGAGAGGGCACGTCGTCTGATCCGATGCGGGCGTACTTGAGACCCGCCTCGATCCAAGGACGATCCATTGCCAGAACGACATCGCCTTCGCGCAGCTCATATCCGCTTGCTTCATCAATCCGATTCAGTGGCCATCGCTTCACGTTGTCCCATCGAAGCTGACCCTGGACGACGTTGTCGCCACGCACCAGGCGCACGCCGTCCGGTTGCTCCGTGTAGAACTCGCTCTTAAACGGATACCCGGTCAACAGCTTGATGTGGTCGCGCAGCGCGACCGTCCCATCATCGAGACCGTCGGGCGAAGCCGTGCGGGATGCACTGGGGGACGTCAAGTAGCACCCCCGAGCACGAGTCGCACCTTCTCACGCCGCAGCATCTCGTGTGTGCGGAGATACTTGACCTTGAAGGCGATGCAGACGTTGGGGATCTTGATGCGGGCGGGGGTGTGCTCGATTTGCTCGTGGGTCACGACGACATGATCGCCCGCCAGCGCGTGGGCGATGAGGTGGTAGTCGGCGGCATTGAGGAAGGTGGTCTTTGCCCCCGGGGTGAAGTTCTGCGTG
>JBGSZV010000271.1:0-16266 GCA_041750235.1 Phycisphaerales bacterium | reverse complement strand
CCGCCACGATGGGGAGGATCAGCGCGGTTGCCACAATGGCGTGCCCCCAGGCGCCTCGCGTAGTGCTCAAGCCCAACACGCGGCCGGTCCAAGGTGCGAGGCAGATGGCGATCGTCGCAACGAGCAGAAGGGCGACGGCGTACGCGCTAGTGCCGATCAGGCCCAGGTGACGGAGGGTCATTTCGGCCCCCTCGGGCGTTTTCCAGACAGTCGCCAAAAGGGCCGCAACGAGCTGCTGCACAAACCAGATGGCCAGACCGCTCACCAGCAGCACCCGGACCACATGCGGCGTGGGGGGAGCCTCGGGGGGGCATGAGCGGGCTCCCTGGGGCAGGCGCAGAAGGCGAGTTTTCCACACGAACCCGGCCGCGAGAAGGCCGAGAACAAGCACCACGCCCTCGGCAGGTCCGAAACCCCGTTGGGAGGGTGCATCGACTGCCGCGGTCGCCGCTTCGGGGCTCGCTGCGAAACACAGTGATGGCAACAATCCGCCGATCAAAGCTATAACCACCCGCATGTCCGGCGAACCAGCCATCACCCTTCGCGACATCGTCGAGCACAAGCGTGCGGAGGTGGACGCCGCCAAATCGCGGGCCACCATCGAGCAGTTCACAGAGCAGATCGCGGAGCTGGGGCGGCCGAGGAACTTCTTCTCGGCGGTCGTTCGCCACCCGAGCGATGGCCACACATCCATCATCGCGGAGATCAAACGCCGGAGCCCGTCGGTGAGGACCAACGACGGCTGGATCCGACCGGAGTACGCCTCGGATTCGTTCGACCCGGTGGCCATCGCCCGACAGTATCACGCGAGCGGGGCATCGGCGATCTCCTGCCTCACCGACGAACGCTTCTTCGGCGGCCACCTCTCATTCATCCATCGCATCCGCGACGCGGTGCCTCTGCCGGTGCTGCGGAAGGACTTCATCATCGACCCGTGGCAGGTGTGGGAGAGCCGCGCGGCGGGGGCGGACGCCATCCTGCTGATCGCCGAGTGCCTCACCGAGTCAGAGATGGTGGACCTGATGATCCTGGCGCGACAGCTCCAACTGACCACGCTGATCGAGGTCCACGACATGGAGAATCTGCTGCGGGTCCGTCCGCACGTCGGTTTCCCCGACCGGTCGTACGGCCTGCTGGGCATCAACAACCGCGATCTTTCGTCGATGACCACCGACCTCAATCACACCCTGCGGATGGTGGACCTTGTGGATGATCCCGCTGTACTAGTCAGCGAATCGGGCATTCGCACGCCTGCCGACCTCAAGCGGCTGCGCGACGTCGGTGTTCGCATCGCGTTGGTGGGCGAAAGTCTGATGCGGGAAGACAGCCCGGGAACCGCGTTGGCGAAGCTGCTTGGGCGATAGTGTCTGAAATGGTTTTCATCGAACGTCCACACGGACTGGCGACTCGTGGTGTAAATTCTCCCCTACACAAGGAGATCTGCCCCATGAAGATTCGTCACCTGGCTCTTCCCGCCATCGTTCTGGCCGCCTTCGCTGGACTGTCCGCCTGCTCGCACACCGCCAGCAGCGGCACGAAGTACACCATCACGCCGGACCGCAATCTCTCGTTCCAGCTTCCCGTGGACCTCAAGACCGCGCACAGCGCCGGCATCGGCGCGCTGAGCGACCTGGGTTTCACCATGGAATCCGAGAAGTCCGACATGACCGAGGGCGTCGTGAAGGGCAAGACGGCCCGCGGCGATGCCGTGGTGGTCGAGACGTTCAAGGAAGGCGAACGCCTCACCAAGGTTGACGTGTTCGTCGGCCCGATGGGTGATCAGCCCAAGATGGAAGAGTTGATGCGAAAGATCGAAGCTCGCGCCAACTGAGCCCGGCTACACTCCGCCGGAGGTCGATTCCTGCCGCCTGCCGGAGTGCCGCATGTCTTCTCGAAACACTGCCCCGCGCGCCGTGGTCCTGCGTGCCGCCGGGACGAACTGTGATGGCGAAATGGTCCGTGCGTTCACCCTTGCCGGTGCCCGCGCGGACCTTCTTCATTTGGACCGCCTCGTCGCCGATCCCGCGCAGCTTGATGGCTACGACCTCATTGGGTTCCCCGGCGGGTTCTCGTACGGCGACGATATCGCATCGGGTCGAGTCTTTGCGCTGCGGGTCCGTGAACGCCTGTACGCGCGGTTTCACGCGGCGGTGAAGCGCGGCGCGTGCGTGATCGGGGCGTGCAACGGCTTCCAGATCATGACGCAGATCGGACTGCTGCCCGGCGGCGAAACTGTGACGGACGCCGCCCCGACGCCGCCGGAGCGCAGCATCGCGCTCACCGACAACATCAATGGCCGATTCATCGACCGCTGGCTGCACATGGAAGTGAACCCGGCCAGCCCGTGCGTGTGGACGCAGGGGCTCGCGGGCCTGAGCGAGCAAGTCATGATGCTCCCGGTCGCCCACGGAGAGGGGCGGTTCGTGACGAAGTCACCGGATGTCATGGCCGACCTGGAGCGGCGCGGGCAGGTCGCGATCCGCTACGCGGAAACCGACAACGTCAACGGCTCGCAGGGCCGGGTCGCCGGTATCTGCGATCCGACCGGGCGTGTCTTTGCCCTTATGCCCCACCCCGAGCGGTACCTCGAATGGGCCAACCATCCCTTCGCCACCAGCCTGCCTCAACAGACCAGGCAAGGCGAGACGCCGGGACTGCGGATGTTCCGCAATGCGGTGGAGCACGTTTCGAACGTCGCTGTGTAGGAAGTCGGCATCCGCGTCGAGGCATCGTCCGTACCATCTGGACAGACGATCGGAGGGTTCGATGCCGACAGTCGAGTCGTCCCTTGCGAGTTTCCGCCCCGGCCCGATGGTCGTCCAGGACCGCCCCTGTCGCTCCTGCGGCTACAACCTCAAAGGGCTGTTCATCGGCGGCAACTGCCCGGAATGCGGCCGCATCATCGGCGCCGGGAAGCGGGAACGCCAGAGCAATCTGATCGATGCACCGCGGTCATGGCTGCTGGTTCTCACCGCGGGCTTGTGCCTGATGTGCAGCGCCTGGATCGTGCTCGCGGCATTGCTGCTGGTTGCGCACAAGTGGATCCCGCGCACGACCGAAGCGCAGTTGATCGTGGGATGTATCGTCGGCGGATTGTGGTCGCTCGGCACGCTGATCGTGCTGCGCGAGCGGCCAAAGGAGCTGCGTCCCCCGAACATCGCCGCCGCCGCCGCAACGCGGACCAGCGTGCTGCGCATTTCAACATTTTTGACTCAGTCCGCCATCGTTCCAATGCTCGTGTTCGACTACCAGCGGCTGAACGGCGGGCATCCGCTGCTGGGCTTTCTCGCGATGCTCTTCGGCGCGGCGTTCATCGCCGGGCAGGTGCCGCTGTGCTATTGGCTCGCGCGGGTGTGCGAATGGTCGGACGATGAATCGCTTGCCAACCGCTTTCGGAATCTCGGCTGGGGCATCGCCGGGGTCGCGGTGCTCAATATTCTGATCATCGGGGCGCGGTACTCGGGCATTCCGCCGCTGGTGATGGTGGGGAAGTACTGGTATCCGCCGTTTTATCTGGCGGCGGGCATCGCGATCCTGGCGGTGATCGTCTCGATCACACAAATGGCGCTCGACGTCCGTTGGATCTTCCGGAACGCGGATTCGCTGGAATCCCGGGATGAGGCCCGCGCCGCCCGGGCGGCCGAAGATGCCAGACGTTTTGCAATTTCCGCTGAACTCGCCAAACCCGAGCCCATCTCACCGGAAGCCCAGCAGTTCATGGACGATGTCCTGGCCCCCGCAGAGTCGCCGGAGGCGGGCGGACGCCCCACCAGCCTCCCGCCGCCGGGTGTCCGCCCATTGAACGAGCGGGTCATTCCAAAGGCGTCTGATGGCGCGTATCGCCTTGAGGGCGATGCTGGGCCGGGTGGCGGCTGAACCCGAACAAAGAACGACCTGCTCCGCTCAACTGGCGGAACCTGCCGATATTTGTTACCCCTCACCTCTTCGGAGGCGGGCGAGCATCGGTTCCGACCGGTCGCTCGAACCCTCTGAACCCCCTTGTCGGTGACGCGCACCCGCGCTGTCACCGCCCCGGATCCCCTCGGATCCCTCGGCCAATCGGAGAGCCAAGACCCGCATGGCACCTCAGCATCTCGATCGCGCGACCAGCAGAACCCCGCGCGTTTCCGTACCTGTTCCCTCGGCCCCTGCCTCTCCCATCGCCAAGACGCTCCGCGTCGCGGTCGTCGGCGTCGGGCGCATGGGACGCCACCACGCCAAGAAGTACGCCGGCATGCCGGGCGTGAAACTCGCCGCCGTCGTCGACGCCGATCTGGATCGCCGCGAGAGCGTCGCGGACCAGTGCGGCTGCCAGGCGCTGCAGGACCCCCGTCAGTTGCTCGACCTGGGCATCGACGCGGTCAGCATCGCGGTTCCCACGATCTACCACCTCCAGACGGCCGTTCCGCTCCTGGAAGCCGGAATCGCCTGCCTGATCGAGAAGCCACTCGCGACCGACACCCACGAGGCCGAGATTCTCAAGCGACTCGCCAAGGACACCGGCGCGACCCTGATGGTCGGCCACATCGAGCGGTTCAATCCTGCCGTCCGAGCCCTTCAGCGGGCCCAGGAATCCGGCATGGGGAGCATCGTTCCCCGGTTCATCGAGGTTCACCGCGTCAGCCCGATGACCTTCCGCAGCGTCGATGTCAGCGTCGTCATGGACATGATGATCCACGACCTTGATGTGGTCCTGTGGCTGATGGGCGGCGTCGAACCCACGAGCATCCACGCCTCGGGCGTCTCGGTGCTCACCGAGCAGGAAGACGTCTGCAACGCCCGTCTCGAGTTCGACTGCCCGCAGGGCAAATGCGTGGCGAACATTACGGCGTCTCGTCTGGCCCTTAAGACCGAGCGGAAAACCCGGATCATCGGGGAGAACGCCTACGTCTCGATCGACTACGCCGCCAAGTCCGGCGTCCTGATCCGCAAGACCGCCAATGCGATGCAGATGGAGGAGATCCGCGAGGCCCTCCGCCAGGGCACCGACCTTTCCAGCCTGAACTACCACCACCTGATTGCGATGGAGCCGCTCCAGATCGACGACGCCGACCAGCTCGAAATGGAGCTTCGGGCGTTCATCGATGCCGTCCGCACCGGCAGCAACCCGCCGATCGACGCCGATGCCGGCTTCGCCGCCGTCCGGACCGCCGAGCGGATCGTCGAGGCCGTCCGGAAGGACTGGCGGTAGTTCCCCGACCACGGGCCCTTTTCGGCCCGTGTGAACGCCCATACTGAGCGGTTGTCCGGGTCCCCGGGCCGTTTTCCCGCCACGCTATACTTTCGGCCCTTCCCGACGGAGTTTTCCCATGGCCGACAAACCCTTCCGCATCAAGCTCATCACCCCCGAAGCACGCGTCATCGACGCCCAGGCGGCGTACGTCTCGCTCCCCATGTGGGACGGCATGCGCGGCTTCATGTCCAACGCCGGCGCGGTGGTGGGCAAGCTGGGCTTCGGCGAGCTGCGGGTGGAGCTGGTGGACCGCTACGAAGTCGGCGTCAAACTCGAGGAATCAGGCAGCAAGCGCTGGTTCATCGCCGGCGGCTTCATGCAGTTCGTCAACAACGAACTGACCGTGCTCGCCAACAGCGCCACCGCCGCCGAGGACCTCAAGGCTGAGGATGCCAAGGCCGAACTCGCCGAGGCGGTCGCTCACAAGTCGATCGATACCGCCCAGATGGACCGCATCACCGAAGAGCGTTCCAAGGCCCGCGCCAAGCTGGCCATGGCCCGCGCGTGAGCAGGATCGGGATTCAGTCGCATCGTCCGGGCGAGTCGCAAGGCTCGCCCTGTTTGTTTCCGGAGGTACCGCTATGACGCTTCGCTGGGCGATCCTCGGAACTGGCGGCATCGCCCGCGGGGTCATGCCGCGCTTGCTTGAGGCCCGGGGGTGCTCGCTCACCTGCGTCGCGTCCCGTGATCCCGCCAAGGCCCAGAGCCTGGCGACCTCCGCGGGGCTTGCCGACCCTCGCGCCGCGGCGTGCACGTATGACGAGCTCCCGCGGCGTGCGGATGTTGACGCGGTCTATGTCACCTTGCCGAACCACCTGCACACCGAGTGGTGCATCCGACTTCTCCGCGCGGGGAAGCATGTGCTCTGTGAGAAGCCCCTGTGCGCCACGCTCGCGGAGGCCGAACGCATCGCCCACACGGCGCGCGACGCGGGCCGCCTTGCCGTCGAGGGATTCATGTACCTCCACCACCCGCAGACGCGGCGTCTGCGCGAACTCGCAGGCATCCCAGAAGCGGGGGGGATCCTGCAATCGCCGATTGGCCGGCTGCGGGCGATCCGCTCGCTTCGATTCGTCCGCCAGTCCGACCCGCACATCCTGAGCACCCGGCTCTCCCACGCGATGGAGGGGGGCGCGATGATGGACCTGGGCTGCTACCCGCTGAGCATCGCGCGATTCGTCACCGGCGCCGAGCCGTCCGACATTCGCGCCACGGCACGCTTTGCCGATCCGCTGCCCGGCGAAACGGGCCGCGTGGACATCGCCTGCCATTTCTCGTTCACGCTGCCGACCAGCCACGGAGAGGTCGCCTTCGAGGGCGGGGCTTCATTCGACGACGATCAGGCGGTCTTCGTCGAACTCGTCGGTGATCAGGGCATCGCCCGCACCGGCTTTCCCTTCAGCCCGGACGCCATCCGTCAGACGCTCTCGGTGAACGACGCCGAGGAAGTCTTCGAGAACGCCGGCGAGAAGTTCACCCTGCAGTTCGAGCACTTTGCCCGCGCCGTCCGCGGCGAGGTCGCGCCGCTGCCGTCGATGGAGTTCTCGATCGGCCAGGCCGCGGCGATGGAGGCGATCCATCAAGCCATAGGCCTGCGCTGGGCATAATCACGATTGCCCATTGCCCATTGCCCACTCGCCTCACTTGACCTTGATCATTTCCATGAAGTCGTTGTACCGCCGCGCCACATCGTCCTTCGAGAGTGAAGCCAGGCGATCGAGGCTGAAGGATTCGACGGTGAAGGAGGCGATCACCGTGCCGTGCGCGAGGGCGGTGCGGATGGAATCGAGGCTGACATTGTTGTCCTTGGAGTGCGCTGCGGCGAGGTAGCCCATCATGCCGCCGGCGAAGCTGTCGCCCGCGCCGGTGGGGTCGATGACCTTCTCGGTGGGGTACGCGGGGAGCATGGCAACGCCCTGGTCGTGCACCAGCACGCAGCCGTGCTCGCCCTTCTTGATGACGGCGAACATCGGGCCCATTTCTTCGATGATCTTGCGTCCGGCGCTCACCGCGTGGCGCTTGCCGGTGAGCATGAAGGCTTCCTCGTCGTTGAGGATGATCCCGTCGACATCGCGGAGGAGGGTGTTGAGGTCGTCGCGGGCGATATCGATCCAGAGGTTCATGGTGTCCGCCACCGAGAAAACGCGGTGAGGGAGGGACATCAGCATCTCGCGCTGGATCCGGGGGTGGCTGTTGGCGAGGAACACGAAGCGCGAGTCCTGGTACTTCGTGGGCGCGACCGGCGGGTGCTCGGCGACGACGCCGAGTTCGGTGAAGATCGTCTCGCGGTCGTTCCAGTTCTCCTTGTAGCGGCCGCCCCAGCGGAAGGTCTTGGCGCCGGGCCTGATCTCAAGGCCTTGGATATCGACGTTGGGGAACTTCTTGAAGATCGAGCGGTAATCCTCGTGGAAGTCCTCACCGACGACAGCCACCATGCGGACATGGGTGAAGAAGCTCGCCGCGGCGGCGAAATACATGCACGACCCGCCCAGAACACGCTCGCGCGACTCGTAGGGCGTGTGGATGTCATCGATGCAGACGGTACCGGTGACGATGAGGGGCATGGGAGGGTCCTGGGTCCGGGGATTGAGGTTCTGAGGGAGAGACAATCGTAGCGGAGAAATCAGGCTTTCGAGGTACTTGATGGCTGGATGACCTCGCCGCATTCCGGGCAGATTGCCGTTGTCAGTCCAGACAGGCTGTACCCGCAGACACCGCAGGAGTTTGTGCAGTTGCCCCGTCGCCTGAAAGCCCAAACAAACCATACGGTGCTTGTCGGAAGAAAGAGGACAGTCGGCAGCCAACATGGAATGTTGACGTAGAAGTAGGTGTATTTCGAGCGGTACGGCGGAGAGTTTTGGCGACGAATAGCCAACTTCGGTGGGAACCACCAGTACCAGTCTTTTCCGACAGTCAAAGGGCCTTGAACGAACCAATAGGCGGATGAAGGCATCGCCGGCGCATCGAAACCCCACGCTACGCATCCACGTTCAGCGTAAGCCTTCGGAATGATCCCTTGAATGCTGGCGGCATCCGCCCAAATTCGTCTGTCATACCCACGGATTCCGAACGCGAGACAGGTCAGACTGACGAGCATCCCTGCTGCGAGCACAAGATGAACTAGCTTCCGCCAGTGTCGCATGATAGAGCATAGAGTCGAATCAAACTGCTGACCAACGCTGATTGACGCTGTGCTACGCTGATGCACTATGCCCTCACCGAGTTCCCAGATCGTCACCCGTTTCGCCCCCAGCCCCACCGGCCATCTGCACGTCGGCGGCGCACGCACCGCGCTGTTTTGCTGGGCGTTCGCACGCCGTCAGGGCGGGGTGTTCCTGCTGCGCATCGAGGACACCGACCAGGCGCGCTCCAGCGAGGCCTCCGCCCGCGGCATCCTCGAAGACCTCGCGTGGCTCGGCATCAACTGGGATGAAGGCCCCGAACTCCGCACCGCTTCGGGCACCTTGGGCGGCGACCCCCGCAAGGTCGCGCCCTTCTACCAGGCGCAGCGGCTGGACATTTACAACAAATACATCGAAGACATGCTCGCGCGCGGGCTCGCCTACGCCGACTTCACCACGCCCGAGCAGATGGCCGCGATGCGCAAGGCCGCCGAGGCGCGCAAGGAGACCTTCCGCTTCCATCCCGGGGATGCGGAGATCCTGCCCCTCGCCGAGCAGCGAACGAAGATGGCGAGCGGTATCCCTCATGTGATCCGCTTCCGCGCCAAGGACGAGTCGGTGAGCGTGACAGACGTCGTTCTCGGCGAGGTCGCCTTCGGCCCCGGCGAGGTGGACGACTTTGTCCTCCGCAAGCCCGACGGCTTTCCGACGTACCACTTCGGCGTCGTTGTGGACGATGAACTCATGGGCGTCACCCACGTGCTCCGCGGCCAGGAGCACCTGATGAACACGCCGCGCCACGTCGCCCTTCAGAAGGCGCTGGGCTTCCGCACGCCGATCTACGCCCACATGCCGCTCATCTTCAACGACCAGGGCGCCAAGATGAGCAAGCGCGAGCGCGACAAGGTGGCGCGCGACAGCGTGAAGCAGGCGGGGCTGAAGGCTTCGCCGGTCCCCGCCATCGACGAGGCGACCTTCACCGGCTGGCTGGGGGACACCAAGCGCCAGCTCGAAACCGAGCAGCTCGAAACCCTTGCCGATGCGATGAAGCTCCGTCTGCCCGAGGTCAGCGTCCACGACTTCCGCAAGGCGGGGTACCTGCCGGAGGTCATCTGCAACTTCATCGCGCTCCTGGGCTGGAACCCCGGCCAGAAGAACGCCGACGGCACCGACTTTGAGCGCTTCGACATGCGGTTCCTCGCCAAGAACTTTGACCTCGAGCGCATCGGCAAGACCAACTCACGCTTCGATCGCAACAAGCTCGCCGCGTTCAACAAGGACACCATCGCCCAGATGAGCGAGGGCGAGTTCGCCGCCCGCTTCCGCGACTGGTGCACCACCTTCGCGCCCGCCTTTGCCCGCATGGCCGACAAGCCGTTCGGCTGGCTGTGCTCGTCGATCAAGTTGCGTACGCGGACGTTCGCTGATGCCGTCAAGGAGAACGAGTTCTTCCTGAAAACCGCGGACCAGATCGCGTACGACC
The DNA here is from genome assembly GCA_041750235.1 of Phycisphaerales bacterium. GTDB lineage: Bacteria > Planctomycetota > Phycisphaerae > Phycisphaerales > UBA1924 > JBGSZV01. The sequence continues at coordinate 6,428 of JBGSZV010000271.1, read as the reverse complement.
CCAAGGCGGTCGAGAAGGTGCTGAAGAAGGACAACGCCAAGGGAATCGAGACGCTCCGCCACACGCGCGAGATGCTGGCCGCGCTGCCCGTGTATGAGCCGGCCGCGTTGCATACTGCCGTCGAGTCGTTTGCCGCAAAGCTCGGCGTCGGCATGGGCGACATCGCCCAGCCGCTCCGCGTGGCGGTCTCCGGCGGCACGGTCACGCCGCCCTTGGAGCAGACGTTGGCGGTGCTGGGGAAGGACGAGGTGCTCAAGCGCATCGACCGCTGCCTCGCGTCGGTCGGCTGATGGACCGCCACGACTGCTACGAACTGTGCGTCCAGTCGCCTCAGGACCTCGTGCCGTTCCTGCGAGCGGTGCATGGCAACAGCCCGGTCACGCTGCGCGAGGACTTTTGCGGCACGGCAGCCCTCTCCCGCCACTGGCCGGGACCCGCGGTTGCGATCGACTCGGATGCCGTGGTGATCGGGGAGGCCCATCGCCGGGGTGCGGGGCCGAATGTGGATCTCCGCTGCGCGGACTGCATCAGTTCCGCCGATCAGGATCTTGCCGACATCATCTTTGTCGGGAACTTCTCGATCGGGTACATCCGTGATCGGCGGACGCTGGTGAACTACCTCGCGAGTTCGCGCTCGCGTCTCCGATCGGGCGGGGTGTTCGTCTGCGACACCTACGGGGGGGCTTCGGCTTTCCAGCTCGGCAGCGTCGAGCGGACGCATATAGCGCCTGATGGAACCGTGGTGAAGTACCTCTGGCGCCAGGACCACGCGAACCCTTTGACCAGTCGAGTGCGGACGTCGCTGCATTTTCGCGTCATCCGCGACGGCGAGGTCATCGCCGATCACCCCGACGCGTTCACCTACGACTGGCGGCTGTGGTCGATCGCGGAACTGCGCGAGGCGATGACGGAGGCCGGGTTCGCCGCGACCGAGGTGTACGCACGGATTGATCTGACGCCGGACAGTCGTCCGCACGCGGTCGTTGATGCGGCGGAGCTGGGGGAGACGTGGTTTGTGTGCGTGGTTGGGCGAGTCTGACGCCTGGTGTCGATCGCGCCAATCCGGGAGAAACCCGCTACAGTTCCCGCCCAAATCAAGCATGCCGTCCGCCGCTCGGGCCCTCCGCTGGGAGTGTTCCGGGGACGGACGAAGGAGTCTGCCATGTCCGACGCCAGCAGGCCGCTGAACTTCATCGAACAGATCATCGAGGCCGACATCGCCTCTGGGAAGTGGGGGGGACGCGTCCACACGCGATTCCCGCCCGAGCCCAACGGCTACCTCCACATCGGCCACGCCAAGTCCATCTGCCTGAACTACGGCCTGGCCAAGCGCTACGGTGGGAAGTTCAACCTCCGCTTCGACGACACCAACCCGGCGAAGGAAGAGCAGGAATACGTCGACGCCATCAAGAGCGACGTGAAGTGGCTCGGCGCGGAGTACGAGAGCGGCCCGCACGCAGGCGGCATCTTCTGGGCCAGCGACTACTTCGAGCAGATGTACGCGTTCGCCGAGGAACTCATTAAGAAGGGCAAGGCCTACGTCTGTGACCTCTCGGGCGATGAAGTCTCAGCACGGCGCGGCAAGCCGGGCGTTCCCGCGACCAGCCCGTTCCGCGATCGCAGCGCCGAGGAGAGCCTGGCGTTCCTGCGCGAGATGCGCGAGGGCAAGTACCCCAACGGCGCCAAGAGTGTCCGCGCCAAGATCGATCTGAACTCGCCGAACTTCAACCTCCGCGACCCGGTGATGTACCGCATTCTCCACGAGGAGCACCACAACACCGGCAACAAGTGGTGCATCTACCCGATGTATGACTGGGCCCACGGTTTTGAGGACTCCATCGAGGGCATCACGCACTCGATCTGCACCCTGGAGTTCGAGGACCACCGCCCGCTCTACGACTGGTTCATCAACGCGGTCAATGAGGGCCGTACCGCCGACGGCAGCGGGCCGTGGGGCAAGACGATTAATCATGCCCAGCAGATCGAGTTCGCCAAGTTCCGCCCGACGTACACCGTGCTCAGCAAGCGCAACCTGCTGAAGATGGTGCAGGACAAGATCGTGAGCGGCTGGGACGACCCGCGCATGCCGACGATCGCGGGCATCCGCCGTCGTGGCTACACCGCCGACGCGATCCGCCAGCTCTGCGAGGACATCGGCGTCACCAAGACCGAAAGCTTCATCGATGTCGGTCGGCTTGAAGGCGCGGTGCGCGACCACCTCAACAAGACCGCTCCGCGCGTCATGGGCGTGCTGAACCCGCTCAAGGTGATCATCGAAAACTGGCCCGACGGGCACGTCGAGGAGTTCGAGGCGATCAACAATCCCGAGGATTCCACGGCAGGGACCCGCATGGTCCCCTTCTCGCGCGAGATCTATATCGAGCGCGACGACTTCATGGAGGAACCGCCCAAGAAGTTCTTCCGGCTTGCGCCTGGACGAGAGGTCCGACTGCGTGCCGCGTGCCTGATTACCTGCACGGGTGTCGAGAAGAATGCGGCGGGTGAGATCACCGCCCTCCGCGCGACGTGGGACCCCGAGTCCCGCGGCGGCGACACGCCCGACAAGCGCAAGGTGAAGGGCACGCTGCACTGGGTCAGCGCCGCTCATGCGGTCACCGCCGAGGTGCGCCTGTTCGATCGGTTGTTCAGCGCCGAAGAGCCCGGCAAGCGCACCGGCAACTGGCAGGACGACCTGAATCCCGATTCGCTCAAGGTGGTGGAGGCCAAGATCGAGCCGAGCATCGCCAAGGCCCGAGTGGACGACCGTTTCCAGTTCGAGCGGATGGGCTACTTCCGCGCGGATGAGGATTCCCGAGCGGGCAAGCTGGTCTTCAACCGGACGGTGACGCTGAAGGATTCATGGGGGAAGGTGGCGGGGGAATGAGAAACCTAGGAATCCAAACCAATGTGGATTTCCCTGTAGCCATCACTGGGCATGTCAATGCGAAGGAAGATGGCGCGCGAGCTCTTGTCGCAATCACGATCGACCAAAGGGATTGAAGATCGAGCTTCCAGTTCGACGCGGAAGTTGTCGTGATGCCCTCGGATTGGTTGCGATGAAACGGTCCAGCCATGCACGGACAGTCCGCTCCGTACGGCGCGCCAGCAGTCCGCAGAGATCACCAAGGGATTTGAGATAGTCGAGCGAAGTGCGCTTCGGAATAGCCAACATCCGAACAACGCTCGTTGTTGGACTGGTTTGAGACCATACCACCATGCGTGATCATCGTCGTATACATACACGTACGGGAGTTTACGCTCGACGGCCCTTTGCCAAAGTTTCAAGTTCTTGAGCTTCGGCACTCGCGATGTCGGTGAGAAAGTAAAATCGAGACGAGCCTCGTCACCTTTGATATCGCCGTGTGTCACCAGTCCATTTGGGGCGATTCGAACAAAGTCCAAATGACGGATGGGTTTGCGAGCCCCAGCCCATGGCGCTTCTCGCGAAACCACACCCTTCGTCCAGCCCAGTCTCGGCATCATGGCCAGCACGTCAGGCACGCCTGTCGGAGACGTAACGATGATCCGACGTTTCGGCGATTGTTCCGTGTACCCGAGGATCGAGGATTCAGTCAGGACGTACATGACGGAGCCATGCTATCGTCCAAACCGCCAATGCTCATCCGCTCCGCCACACCCGCCGATGTCCCCGCCGTCCTCCCGATGGTGCGGGCGATCTACGACCTGCACGAGCGTTTTGATCATCCCCGGTTCGGCGTTCTGCCCGATGTACTCGACAGCTACGCGAACTGGCTGCCCAAGCGGGCGCTTGACCCGCGGAGCGTGTTCCTCGTCGCCGAGGACCATGCCATGGTCGTCGCATATCTGATCGCGACCGTCGAAGAGAGCATTCCCGTTTACGAAGTCACGCACTACGGCTTCATCCACGATGTCTGGGTCCAGCCCTCATATCGCGGGCGCGGGATCGGGGAGCGGATGATCGAAGAGGCCGTCCGCCGGTTCACCGCCCTGGGCATGCGGCAGATCCGCCTCGAAACCGCGATGGACAACGAAGGCGCCCGCCAGCTCTTTGAATCCTGCGGCTTCCGACAGAGCAGCATCGAGATGCTCCGCGAACTGCCCACCGCCCCGACGACCGCCGAGATCCTGCACATCACCACCAGCGACGAGTGGGACCTTGCCTCCGCGCGCGGCAGCCACACCGCACACAGTCTCTACACCGATGGATTCATCCACTGTTCGACCCGGGAGCAGCTTTCCGCCACGCTCGAACGGCACTTCAAGGGCAAGCGCGACTTGGTCGTGCTGACGATCGACCCCACAAAGCTCCAGCCGCCGCTCCGCTGGGAACCCGCGCACGGCGTCCTCTATCCGCACATCTTCGGACCGATCAATCTCGACGCGATCATCAACGTCGAAGAGCTGCCCAACGCCTGATCGCTCAAGGCTTCCAGATGGCCGCGCACCCGGGCGCTTCGGTCACTCGGACGCTCGTCACGCGGACATCCTCCGGCAGGTCATCTTCGAGCAGCGCGATCAGTCGCTCGCCGAGATGTACCGCGACCAGTTCGGCCGTGGGGTTCGTCCGATCAAAGGGCGGGACATCATTGAGCGAGCGATTCTGGAAGGGCGCGACGATCTCGCGCAGGCGGCGTTCGACGAGGTGGAAGTCGCAGAGCAGACCGTCGCCATCCAGCCGGGGCCCGGCGACGGTGGCGGTGACAAGCCAGTGATGGCCGTGGACCGGCTCCCGCTGGCCGCGGATGACGATGGCGTGTGCCGCCACGAAGAGGGTTTCGACCTGCAGTTCGAACATGGCGTGAATATAGGACGTTCCGGGAACTTTGACTCAATCCGCCCCCGGGCGGGGCCGATATCCGCGATGTGCATGCTCTTGATCCCAAGTCGTTGGTCGTCGGCACGCGCCTGAAGAAGGGGCTGTTCTCCCGCGAGGGGGTGCGGCTGTTGTCGTGCGGCGCGGTCATCAGCGACGCCATGTCAACGATCCTCTGCCGCATGCCGCACACACAGATCTACGCGGCCGACTCGCTGGAGGAACTCGCGGAGATCCTTGCTCGTGAGTCGGGCGGTGAATCTGCGCCGGTGATCGCGGAGGTGTCGCTGCCGCCGACACGCGGCTCCATCGAGCGTCCGATCGACGCCACGCCGGGGGAGGCCCCCGATTCCGCCGAGCTGCGCGAGCGACGGCGTGCCCAGGCCCGCAAGCTCAACGCCGCCGATCAGATCGTCGCCGAGCGGGAACCGATCTGGGAGAAGCTGACCTATCACATGGAGCGGGGCATCGACCCCATCCAACTCGACGACGAGCAGTCTCCGGGCTGGCCCGACGAGGCACGCCTCGCGGAGTACCGCTCCGGGCGTGTCCGTGTCTGCGGCAAGGTGCTGGGCCGGATCGTGGCCGGGTTGAACACCCACGTGATCGAGCCGGTCGGCATCGTGGATGAACTCGTCGAGAAGCTCAAGAGGTTTCCCGAGCGGTTCACGCAGCTCGCCCTTCTGACACCGCGATCGCAAGACCACCTCGCGGAGCACGCCTACGCGACCGCTGCCCTCTCGATCACGATCGCAGCCCGGCTGCAATGGTCGGAGAACGATGTTCGTCTTGCCGGACTCGCTGGTCTGTTGACCGACGTGGGGATGGCGCTCCTGCCGCGCGAGCTTCGCTCCTCGACGCGTCCACTCACCGAAATCGAGACCAACCGGATCTTCCGTCACAGCGTACAGGGGGTTGTGCTTCTGGATGCCGTCGAGGGGCTTCCGGAGATCGTGCGCCTGGCGGTGTACCAGCACCATGAGCGTGAGAACGGCGCGGGATACCCCACGGGTGCTCGCGGCTCATCGATCTGCGACCTTGCGAAGGTCGTCGCGGTGGCCGACACGTTCGCGGCCGCGACCGAGCCCCGCCCGTATCGCGTCCGCAAACGGCCCTACGACGCCCTCGAAGAACTCATCCAACTCGGCTCTCAGGGCATGTACGCGCGGCGCGTCGTGCGGGCCCTGGTCGAGAGCACGGGTCTCTTTCCCGTCGGCAGCTTTGTCAAACTGAACACCGGCCAGATCGGCCAGGTTGTCGGGGCACACGCCGACAATATCGACCGCCCGGTCGTCTCCGTGATTGCCCGGGCCAAACCCAAGGGGCCAAGCGAGCGTGCGGTGTACGACCTCGCGACGCATCTGCCCTGGGAACTGCACGTGATCCAGGCCGCCGATCAACCGGCGAACTGGGCCGCGTAAGGCAACGCGGCGTTCGATACCATCATCGGCATGAGCAACGCCCACGGGGCCGATGCGCCCCTCATGGTTTCTGTCAGCGGACTCCGCGGCATCGTCGGCGCCAGCCTGACGACGGATGTCATCCATCGCTACGCACACGCCCTCGCGGCAGACCTTCGGGACCGGACTGACGCGGCGCAGCCGCTGGTCGTCCTCGGGCGCGACGGCAGAGC
>JBGSZV010000270.1:0-3298 GCA_041750235.1 Phycisphaerales bacterium | reverse complement strand
ACGGCATCGGCGTCGCATTCAACAACTCCAACACCGGCGGCGTCACCGGCGGAACCGCGGCCGCCGACCCGCTCGCCGCGGCCGCCGTCACCACCGGCATCGAACTCTTCATCCCCCTCGCCGCCATCGGCAACCCCGTCGGCGATCTCAAGATCTCCGCCATGATCAACGGCAGCAACCACGACTACCTCTCCAACCAGTTCCTCGGCGGCCTCGCGGCTGGCCAGGGCAACCTCGGCGGCGACGGCGCCGGCGGATTCAACGGCACCGTCGGTCAGCTCAACATGAACAACTTCACGGGCGAACAGTTCTTCACGGTCCCCATCCCGTCTCCGTCAGCGTTCTCAGTGGTCGTTCTGGCCGGCATCGCGCAGCTGCGCCGTCGGCGTAACTGAGACCATTCGCAGAACTCACTGCAATTCAAGCGACCCCGCGAGCCTCCTCGCGGGGTCGCTTTGCATTGCGATACGGACGCGGACACGCCATGCAGTCTGCGTGAGCGGTGATTCCCGGCGATCGCCGGGACGGATTCGACCAGCGGGCGCCGGCCACGAACTCGGAACTTCGAGTGAACTTGACTACGAATCGGCCCGAACTATACTGGCATACACATGCCAGTATTTGGGACCCATCCCGCCTCCCCCAAGTCGGCCCAACGGGTGCGGGCCGCGCTCGATCAGCAGCTCGACCTTGATCTTTTTCGAGCCCTCGCCGATCCCACTCGCCTGCGGCTGCTCTCGTGCCTCATGAAGTGCGGGCGACCGTGCTCGGTATCGGAAGTCGCCGAGTGCTGCAACGTTGACTTTTCGGTGGTAAACAAGCACATGAAAGTGCTCGCCGCCGCGGGCGTGCTGTCGGCTGAGAAGCAGGGCCGCACGGTGTGGTACGCCGCCCGATGTGGAGACCTGAGCAAGCGCTTCTCGCTCCTCATCGACGCCATCGCGGAGTGGTGCCCGAACCTCCCCAATCCAACGCAGCGTTCGTCGGGTCGGGCATGCTGCGCGGCATCGATGGGAGGGGCGTGCTAATGAACCGCCGCGAGTGGTACAAGCTCGCCGGGCTCACCGGGCTTTTCCTCGGCGTCTACCTGTTGCCGATCGGGTCACCCGCGGTCGAGCGTGCTGTCGGCGAAGGCCTGCGCCTGACGCAGTGGTACGCCCGCGAGCACGTCATCCTTTGCCTGTTGCCAGCGTTCCTCATCGCGGGCGCGATCGCGGCGTTTGTCAACAAGGCATCGGTCATGAAGTACCTCGGACCCACCGCGAGCAAGCCCGCCGCGTACGCCGTCGGCGCCACCTCGGGATGCATCCTGGCGGTGTGTTCCTGCACCGTGCTCCCGCTCTTCGCGGGCATTTCGCGCATGGGCGCGGGGCTCGGACCCGCCACGGCATTCCTGTACGCGGGGCCGGCGATCAACGTCCTCGCGGTTATCCTGACGGCGCGCGTGCTCGGCCTGGAGATCGGCATCGCCCGCGGCGTGGGAGCCGTGGTCTTCAGCGTGTTCATCGGCTTGCTGATGGCGGCGATCTTCGAGCGAGGGGGTCCCGCAAAGAACGGTCCGGAGCCTGTCGCGATTGAACCGGATCCCGCGCAGGTTCGTCCGCTTCATCATCTCGTTGCGCTCTTCGGCCTCATGATTGCCGTGCTGGTTTTCGCCAACTGGGGCGGCTCGCCGGACGCAACCGGCTTCTGGCACTTCATGCACGCGAACAAATGGTTGCTCACCGCCTGCACCGCCATCCCGCTCGGTATCGTCCTTTGGCGATGGTTCGGATTCCCGATGCTGGGGATAGCCGCCGCAGGGTGCATCGTCGGAGCTTCTGCCTTCTTCGTCCGCAACAATCCCAGCATCCCCTTCGCCGCGGGCATCGTGTCGCTGTGCCTGCTGATGCCCAGAGCCGGGAACCTGGGACGCGAATGGTGGGCCCAGACATGGGAGTACGCGAAGCTCATCACGCCGCTGCTCATCGGGGGGGTGTTCGTCGCCGGACTTCTGCTTGGAACGCCCGGCACGCGCGGTCTGGTTCCGCCGGAGTGGATCGAACGTGCCGTTGGGGGGAACGGTGTCGGTGCGAACTTCGGCGCTTCGGTCGTCGGAGCGTTCATGTACTTCGCCACGCTCACCGAGGTCCCGATCCTTGAGGGCCTTATGGGCTCAGGAATGGGCAAGGGACCGGCGCTCGCGCTGCTGCTGGCAGGACCGGCGCTCTCACTTCCCAGCATGATTGTGATCCACAGCGTCATCGGCACCAGGAAGACCGTCGCGTACGTGACCATTGTGATCGTGGGGTCGACGCTCGCCGGCCTGCTCTTCGGTTGGTTGTTCTGATGGCGCCCAAGAAGGAGTACGCAGGCATGTCCACAAAGAAGATCGAAATCCTCGGAACGGGGTGCCCCAAGTGCAAGGCCCTCGAGCAGTCCGCCCGCCAGGCCGTCGACAGGCTCGGCATCGCCGCCGAGATCTCCAAAGTTGACAAGATGGACGAAATCGTCGCTCGCGGAGTGATGATGACGCCGGCCATCGCGATCGATGGGGTTGTGAAATCCAGCGGTCGAGTGCTCTCGTCCGCCGACGTCGAGAAACTCCTGTCCTGATCCGTGAGGTTGAAATGTCTGCCATACCCGACACCAACTCGGCGCCCGCGACCACCCAAGGACTCAAACGGATCTTGGGCTTCCTGCTCATCGCCGCGGCGGTTGCGGCGGTTGCCATCGGCATTTTGCGCCAGGGCCGCTCCTCAGAATCTGAGCCGCACGCCGCCGCCAGCATCCTCGCTTCAGAGCAGGCGGCGACCGACGCGGCCGTAACCGTCTTCTACTTCCACGGCGACACGCGCTGCCCGACGTGCCGAGACATCGAGACCAGAACCGAGCAACTCGTCCGCAAGCGGTTCGCAGCAGAACTTGACGCCGGAGCACTGCAGTATGTCGCCATCAACTACGATGTCGACGCCAATCGGCACTATCGTGAGGACTTCGAACTCACCTTTGGCAGCGTGGTCGTGCGGGTCGATGGCACGACCACGACCTGGGAGAATCTCGCCGACGTCTGGTCACTCATTCACGAGGATGATGAGTCCAGGTTCGACGCCTATCTCGCCGAGCACATTGCCAAGATGCTGGAGCGTGCCGGGTGATTGCTGAACTGGCGAGTGCCGCCGTACTCGGGCTGCTCACCGCGATCAGCCCGTGTCCGCTCGCAACAAACATCGCCGCCGTGTCATACCTCGGTCGGCATGCGTCGACGCCCGGACGCAGCGTGCGCTCGGGGCTCGCGTACGTCGCCGGGCGCACCATC
>JBGSZV010000269.1:0-11268 GCA_041750235.1 Phycisphaerales bacterium | reverse complement strand
CGTCCACGCCGCGGTCTCGGTGCGCGACTCCGCCCCGTACTCGCTCTGCAGCCGCGCCACCATCACCTCGAACTGCAACGGCCCGACCGCCGCCAGGAGCGCCACTTTCTGATTGCCGCCCACCACCTCAAACTTCCGCGCCACACCCTCGCGCAGCAACTGCTCAAGCCCCAGGTTGAACCGCTTGTAGTTGCCCGGCTGCGGGTTGTGCAGGTACGCGAAGCACTCCGGCGTGAACTCGGGGATCTCGTCGAACACGATCGTCCGGTCGTCCGTCAGCGTGTCGCCGATGCCGAACAGGTCGTTCCCGACCAGCCCGACCACATCCCCCGCGATCGCGCGATCCACCGTTTCCCGCTGGTTGCCAAAGAGCTTCGTCGCATTCCCCAGCCGCACCCGCTTCCCGCTCTGCGCGTGCACCACAAACATGTCGCGCTCGAACGTCCCCGACACGATCCGCAGGAACGCGATGCGGTCGCGGTGCTTGGGGTCCATGTTCGCCTGGATCTTGAACACAAACCCACTGAAACGCGGGTCCTCCGGCTCGATCGGTCCCGTCCGCGACATCCGCGCGGTCGGCGGGCTCGCGTACTTCAAGAAGCCGTCCAGCAAGAGTTGCACACCGAAGTTGTTGATCGCGCTCCCGAAGAACACCGGCGTCACCGTCCCCGCCATCACCGCTTGTGGATCAAACGCCCCGCCCGCGCCGCCGGTGAAGTCGAGCATCCGCACCTCGTCGATCGACTCGGCGTGCGCCGGCAACCGGAACGCCGCGGTAAAAGCCGGATCGTCGATCCCGCCCACATGTTTCGGCGCGACATACGCCCCTTGCGACGACCGCTCAAACAGATACATCTGCTTGTTCAGCCGGTCGAACACCCCCTGAAACTCCGGCCCGGTGCCGATCGGCCAGTTCACCGGGTACGCCCCGATCCCCAGCACCTTCTCCAGCTCATCAATCAGATCCAAGGGCGGACGAGTGGGGCGGTCGCACTTATTCATGAACGTGAAGATCGGCACCCCGCGGCGACGGCAGACCTCAAACAGCTTCCGCGTCTGCGCCTCCACGCCCTTGCCCGCATCGATCACCATGATCACCGCATCCACCGCGGCCAGCACGCGATAGGTGTCCTCCGAGAAGTCCTTGTGGCCGGGGGTGTCCAGCAGGTTGACGCGGTACCCGTCGTAGTCGAACTGCAGCAGCGTCGAACTGATCGAGATGCCGCGCTGCTTCTCCAGCTCCATCCAGTCGGAAGAAGTCGCCCGCTGGTTCTTACGCGCGGTGACAGACCCCGCGAGATCGATCGCGCCGCCGTAGAGCAGGAACTTCTCCGTCAGCGTGGTCTTGCCGGCGTCGGGATGGGAAATGATCGCAAACGTACGGCGTGGCAGTGGATTCTTCTCACTCATCGAACTCTCCCGGTCGCTGGCATGGAAGGGCATTATTGCCATTCGTGAGCGACTGGGGGGCCGCGGTGACATTTACGGCGGTTTTGTGTGTCGCGAGAGCGGGGTTGGGTGGTTGAGACGCGGGGTGATGGGTGGGAGGGGGCGCTTGCCGGCGGCGCGGCGGGCGGCGGCGAGGGGGGAGAGAGTGTCTTGAGTCTTGGGTCTTGAGTCTTGGGGTGATACAGAAGACGCACACTCTCTCTCGGTGCGCCGGGATCTCTCTGTGTCGGGTGTTGATGATGTGCCCTCTCTGTCACTCGCTGAGCCTCGTGACATCTCTCCCGTCGGTGACGGGAGAGAGTGCGATGGGTCGGTCGAGGTGAGAACGGGGAAGAGTTCTTCGAGGGGTGGGACTGGTTTGGCGGCGAGGAGTTCGGGGGTGAGTTGGGGGAGTTCGGCGAGGAAGGTTGGGGTGCCGTAGACCTGGCGGCGTTTGTTGTTTTTTCGAATCGACCGGCGAGGAGTTCTTCGCGCTTTTCGAGGGTGATGGAGCCGAGGCGCTCGGAGCGGAAGACGTTGAGTTCGGACTGGGCTGCCTTCAATTCGTTGTAGATGCGGTTGTCGCGGTCGATGAAGGTGTAGACGGCGCGCTCGAGGTCGGCTTTGGTCTTGTAGCCGGGGAGCATGCAGTGCGCGATGACGTGATTTTCGGGGGCGTCTTTGCGGATCTGGCAGATGTGCTCCTCGGGGACGACCCAGCCGGTGTGGGGGTCGGTGTCGCCGGGGGAGAGTTGCGCGCCGAAGGGTTTCTTCTTGCGGGGGTCGCCCTTGGTAGGAACGAAATCCGTGTTCACAGCGGAGTTCGCGGAGGGCGCGGAGGAATGCCGTGTGTTTGGTTGAGAGGCGGAAGACTTGGTGCGTTCGTTGAGGACTTCGCAGCGTTTTTCGTAGATGGCGGCGCGTTTGTGCCAGATGTCGTAAGCGAGGATGGTGCGGGCGGCCTGGACGGAGTCGTCGCGCGAGCGGTCGAGGGCGCGCTCGTGGAGCTCCTTCAAGAGGGAGTCGATGAATTGAGTGGCCGGAGTTTCCATTGGAGAGCGGGCAATGGGCAATGGGCAGTGGGCAATGGCGAAGAGACAAATGGCAGATGGGACGCGGTCGCTATAGAGGGGGCGGCGACCATGGATTGGCGCGCGCTGGGGTGCTATGCGATTTTGGGTGGTACGGGGAAGTTGTTGAGTTTGTTGGAGTTGCGCGAATGTGTGCGCGGGGGTGATTTTGTTATGCGCTGGGGCGCGGATTGGCGCGCAAATGTGGTCACTCCTCTGCCCCTGCCGGGGCAGTCGTTCAATTCGATCCTGTCCACGGGTTGCGTTCGCTCGATGACTCGCTCACTTCACCCGTGGCTACATTCCGGCGCCCCGTTGGGGCGGGAGACACGCGGGATTGGAGCGCCGCGGGGACCACGGGCCCCGCCGATTCGGTCCGCCTACGGCGGATGGCTACCTTCGTCGGCCCTCTGGGCCGCGGAGTGCGTTTATTGGGGGTGATGCGCAGGATTGAGAGTGGGTAGAGAAAGGCGGGGAGCACGGCCAAACAAGTTGGCCATGGCACACGGAGGGGGAGAGGTGGGGATCGCGGCCATCGTTGCGCAGAGCTTCGTCCAGAGCACGCGTACTCAGCCGGGCGAAGCTGCCCGGCGTAGTCGCTGCTTGATGATGCTCACCACTTGGGCGTGCAATCGGATCCGAATGCTCCCAGCAGCACGCTCAAGTCGGCGCCGTTTACCAGGGCGTCGTTGTTGAAGTCCGCGCCGGTTCCGGGGGGAACGCTCTGGTTGAACTGCGCGAGCAGGACGCTGAGGTCGGCGCTGTTGACGATGCCGTCGGCGTTGGTGTCCCCGGGGCAGGTCGGGGGTGGAACGATGGCGATGGTGGTCTGGAGGAACTCGATGCCGATGGGGTCGAAGGGGCCGTCGGTGATGGCGAAGCCGTAGACGCTGAGCGTGTCGTACTCATACGAGCCGACGGCGTCGGCGATGTTGAGCGAGGGGATGAGGGTGCTGTCGTAGGTGGTGTACTGGCGGATGCCGAACTGTCCGAACGCGCCGGCGACATTGGAGGGGAGGCTGTTGTCGAGTTCGACGTTGTCGTGGGTGAGCATGAAGCCGTCGACGCCGGGGTCGTTGTTGCGGAGCGTAAAGAAGTCGCCGGAGAGTTTCGCGTCCACGCCCTCGAGGAGCAGCGTGGCGGAGCCGAGCGTGCAGGTGAAGGAGGGGCGATCGATTGTGTAGCCGCGGGTGGGGAAGTTGGGGCTGTCAACGAACGAGTTGGAGTCAACGCGGAAGGAGATGGTGACGGGATCGTTGGCGGCGACGACCGCCAGCGGGCCGGAGGAGACCTGGTTGTATTCGACGCGGCCGGTGATAGTGATCTGGTAGGGCGCGGCGTGAGCGGCGGCAGCGGTGGTGAGAAGGAGGAGGGCGGCGGCGGTGCGGTGCATGTCGGGTTCTCCGTGATCGCGGGTAGCGACAGAAGGAGGCTACCGCGCAGGTTGAGGAGGGCAATGGGCAATGGGTCCGCCGCGGCGGATCTTCGACATTCGGCAATGGGATCAAAAAGAAAACCGCCCCGGGTTTTTACGCCGGGGCGGCTGGTTCACGGTCTGCGATCGGTCAGGAGGCCTTAGCCGAGGAGCTGCAGTGCGTTCTGCGGCTGGCTGTTGGCGATCCCGAGGATCTGCGTCGCCGATGACACGAGGATCTGGCCGCGGGTGAGGCTCGCGGTCTCGGAAGCGAAGTCGGCATCGCGGATGACGCTCTCGGCGGCGGTCGTGTTCTCGAGCGCCACGTTGAGGCTGCGGATGGTGGCGCCGACGGTGTTCTGCTGGAAGGCACCGAGTCGGCCACGGAGGCTGGAGATGTCCTTGATGGCGTTCTCGACGACGGTCTGAGCGGAGCCGACGTCGCCGTCAACGACGTTGAGGCTGGAGCCTGCCGCGAGGTCAGCGAGGAAGTACTCGCTGGAGCCTTCGACCTGCTTGCCGATGGTCCGTGCCGCGACATTCTGGATGCCGAGACTGACCTTTCCGGCGATGTCGACGCGTCCGGCGAGCTGGAAGTCGGCGCCGCCACCGGAGATGGTGAAGGCATCGAGGGTTCCGAGTCGCTGGGCCTCAGCGCCGGTGGAGGTCCCGGTCTTGAGATTGACCTCGACATCGAGGAAGTCGGTGTTGATTCGGGCTCGTGTGCCCTTGGTGGTGGCGACGATGCCGTTGATCGTGGCCTGGACGTCCTGGCCCTGGTCCTTGATCTGGTTGCCGGCGGCGGCGAAGGTGGAGGCGACGGCGGCGGCGGCGTCGTTGGTGTCGGCGCCCATGAAGTTGTAGATGCCGATGTTGGCGGCGGAGCCGATGCTGCCGTCGTCGACGACCTTGACTCCGACGAACTGATCGGAGCCGAACTCGTCGGAGACGAGGCGGAGTCCGGTGGTGCCGGAGACGGCGGCTTGGACGCCGGTGACGTCGGTGAAGCTGTTGATGGAGGCGGCGATGTCGGCGAGGGTGGTGCCCGAGGCGAAGCTCAGTTCACGGCTGCCCTTGGCGCCGGTGATCTCGATGACGAACTGGTCGGTGGCGCCGCCGAGGTCGAGGTTGTTGGCGCCGAAGGAGAGGAAGAATCCGCCGACCTGGGCGCTGGTGGTGACGAGGACATCGACCTCGCGGGACTCGCCGTAGCCGATCTTGGCGCCGTTGACCTTGAAGGAGGAGAGATTGTCGGCGATGTCGCCGGTGGCGTAGTCGTAGTTGCCATTGAGGAGGCGCGTGCCCTGGAAGCTGGTGGCGGCGGCGACGCGGTCGATGGTCTGGAGGATGGAGTCGATCTGGAGCTGGTTGGCTTCCTTTTCTTCCCCGGAGAGACCGGCGCTGTTGGCGGTCTCGGTGACAAGCGCCTGGAGCTCGTTGAGGAGCCCCGAGATCTCGTCGAGGCCGCCCTCGGCGATGTTGACGACCTGGTCGGCGCGCTCGGCGTTGGTGATGGCCTTGCCGATCGAGGTCTTCTCAGCGCGGAGGTTTTCCGACGCGATGAGGCCTGCGGGATCGTCCTTGCCGCGGTTGACGCGGAGGCCGGTGCTCAGGCGTTCGAGGGACTGGTTGAGGCCCTGGTTGTTGTTGCCCAGCACGCGCTGAGCGATCTGCGACGCGACGTTTGTATTGATGCGACTCATGGTGACCTAATCCTCCGTGAACCATTTTGTGACACGGGCACTCCGGCCGTCGGTGTCGGGGACGCGTCCTGCGTACGCCCGTTTGCGCCGCTCGTGTGCGGCGTTGTCGCGTGGTTCTGGGGCGTTGATCACGGCGAGGTGATGTGGCCCGCTAACCGGCGACGGGCCATAAGATCGACGGTGGCGGGGGGTGGATGAAGTTGAGGTTGAAAAAAGCGAGCGATAACCACTGAGTGGCTGTTTTTTCCGTGTGTAGGGGCTTGGGAAGGGGTGCGGGTTGGGAGGATGTGGGGGGAGTGGGGTGGGTTTTTGTTGACAGAGGATGAGGGTGGTTTAGGCTGATTAACCGTTTTACTTCCGTGGGGGAAGCGTGGTTGGGGCTGGTGATGTCCCGGGCGCTGTGGGTGATGCGGTGAGAATGACGAGATGGAGCGCGCGGCGTTGCGAGCCGATGGCTGCGGCGGCGCTTATGAGGGATACGACGATGCTGAAGACGGCGATGTATGCGGGTCTGGTGTTCGTGCTGAGCAGCACGGCGATGGCGACGCCGGATTTCGTGTCGCACGTGCCGAACGGCGGCGTGTTCTCGAATCCTTCGAATGTGACGCAGCGTGAGCCGGAAGTTCCGCGCGAGGATGAGAGCGTCGAGCTGTGGATTCGGATCGGGTACTCGTTCTTCTACACGGATGTGGCGGTGTACTACACGACCGACGGCACGGAGCCGGCGGGGTCGTTCGGTGTGGGGGCGGGGACGACGCAGGTGCTGCGTTCGAGCGCGGGGCAGGTTGCGTTTGCGTTCAATGAGCCGAACGCGCCGTCGAACATCGACTGGTGGCGTTCGACGCTGCCGTCGTCGACGCGGGGGTACGGCACGCAAGTGCGGTACAAGATTTCGGCGTGGAACTCGGGGGGCGGATCGGAGATCTTCGCGAACAACACGGGGTGCGCGGACAACTTCTGCGACAACCCGGCGGCGACGCCGACGAACTATTCGTTCACGATGAAGCTGGCGTGGCCGGGGCAGGGGAGCGCGTTCCCGAATGATGATGTCGGGTACCCGCCGGTGCACCCGTGGAAGGAAGAGGCGATCTTCGGCAACAACTACATCAATGCGCAGCTGGATCAGAACGGGTCGCTGTTTGACGTGTATTACCCGAGCGCGGGGTGCGTGCAGGGCGTTTCGACGAAGAACGAGGGGTACAACGGGCCGGAGGAGTTTCCGGCGGGGATTCCGGATGAGAACCGCGGGCAGATGCATTTGAACGAGGCGTTCGCTGGGCTGCGCGTGGATGGGAAGACGTACTGGCTGACGAATCAGCTTGGCGCGGACTATGCGGAGGTGTCGCAGGCGTATGCGCCCGGGACGAACACGGTGGTGACGAGCCAGCGGCTGGTGGCGGACGGGAACAACATCCTGGTGCAGCAGTACGACTTTTCTCCGAAGGGGATTGCGTTCCCGACGGATGAGGGCGGTGCGCCGAACCGTGGACTGCTGGTGAAGCGGCTGGTGCTGACGAATCAGGGGGCGTCGTCGGAGACGGTGGGCGTTTACTACTACATGGACCCGGCGATCAACGGCGGGGACGGGTTTGACGCGATGTTTGTCGATGCGTCGCGCGGCGCGATGGTGGCGTACGACAACACGTTCCGCAATACGAGTTCTTCGAACGAGTACAACCCGACGTTCTTCAGCGGGTATGAGAAGAATGTGTCGGTGTATCTGGCGGCGGCGATGAAGGTGTTGCCGCAGGGGGCGAACCCCGGCTTTGCCGCGCACGATTTCTGGCGTGACACCAGCGGCGACAACGGCGAGGGCTGGATTGGCGCGCAGGTGACTCTGGCGCCGGGGGCTTCGCGCGAGGTGAACATCGCGATCGTGGGCGGATTCGATCCGTTCGCGGGGGCCTCGGGGACGTACGCGTTTCAGATGGACGGGCCGATTGATTGGTTCCAGTCGAACGACATGGCGGCGGTGCATGCCGCGACGGATCAGTACTGGGCGAACTGGCTGACGAGCGGCGTGACGGTGGACCTGCCGAATCAGGCGTTCGAGGATCTGTTCCATCGCGGATTGCTCGCGACGGCGCTGCACCTGGACGGCGCGAAGGGTGGTTTGATTGCCGGGT
This sequence comes from Phycisphaerales bacterium, assembly GCA_041750235.1. GTDB lineage: Bacteria > Planctomycetota > Phycisphaerae > Phycisphaerales > UBA1924 > JBGSZV01. The sequence continues at coordinate 3,527 of JBGSZV010000269.1, read as the reverse complement.
ATCACAACGGGGCATATCCGTTCGTGTGGCCGCGTGATGCGGCGTACGGCGCGATCTCGCTGGCGAAGACCGGTCACACTGATGAGGCGAAGAACGTGTATCGGTTCCTGCGGGATATCACGTTCCGCGAGAACGAATCGTGGGGCAAGGGGTTCTGGTACCAGAAGTACACGACGGACGGCTACCGGGTGTGGACAGCGCCGCAGATTGATGAGACGGCGGTTGTGCCGTGGGGCGTGAAGAACTACATCGATATCACGGGCGATACGGGGTTCCTGTCGGAGCCTTCGCCGACGATCGTGGGGAATGACACGTACAAGCTGCTGGTGCAGGACGCCGGGTTTGCGATGAGCAGCGACAGCGCGAACGACAGCCGGGCGTACTTTGATGACACGTTCCTCCTGATGCACGGCAACAACATCTGGGAGGACTCGTTCGATCTGTTCATCTATACGAATGCGAACGTGGTGCGCGGGTTGCGCGACGCGGCGTGGCTTGCGACGCTGCACGGGATTCCGGCGGATGCGACGACGTTCAACGGGCGTGCGGACACGGTGCAGTTCGGTGTGGAGTCGCGGATTGACTGGAACGGCGAGAACACGGACATCTCGCTGCTGGGGGTGGTGTATCCGTTCCAGATCATTGATCCGACGAGCGCGCGGGCGACGTTGATCCTGGACCGCATCCGCGGCATCGCGCCGGACCGGTTCGGGGGCTTTGAGCCGCTGGTGAACGGGATTGGGCCGCCGTGGTTGCCGGAGTTTGTGGGTCTTATCAACCGCTACTGGGGCGATGGGTACTGGGTCGGCGGGCCGTGGCACCTTTCGACGGCGTGGTACGGGCTGTTCCACATGGAACGGGCGGACTACACGGCGGGCAAGGGTGATATTGATGATCACACGTACCGGCTGAGCCGGATCGTGGATGAGCTTGGCCCGGTGGGACTGGGCGCGGAGCAGATTGCGCCGAACAGCGGGCTCCTCTATGGCGGGCAGGATGATTTCCGTCATCAGACCGCGTGGCCGAACGCGTGGGAGAGCATGAGCACGTTTGTGGATTGCTTGATGGCGTATGTCGATGCCGTGCCGGACGCGACGGCGAACAAGCTGACGGTGTCGCCGAAGCTGCCGACGGGGTGGGGTTCGATGACGTTCAACAATCTGCGGGTCGGTCCGCACCGCGTGGATGTGATCGCGCGGGAGGGGGCCGGCTTTGCGGAGATCGAGTTCGAGAACACGACGGGGCAGACGCTCAACGTGACTGCGAACCTGCGCGTGCCGCCGGGGTCGCCGGTGTGCTCGGTGACGCGGAACGGCGCGAGCATCGGGTTCACGTACAACTCGACGCTGGGTAAGGTGACGGTGGACACGACGATCAGCGGCGCGGGCGTCACGCTGCGCGTGGCGACGACGCTGGCGGCGGACGCGAATGGCGACGGCGCGGTGAACGGCGCGGATCTGTCGGTGCTGCTCTCGACGTTCGGGACCGCACAGCCGGCGGGGACGAACGGGGATTTGAATGGTGATGGGTTTGTGAACGGGGCGGATTTGAGCGTGTTGCTGGCGGGGTTTGGGTCGGGGTGTCAGTAGGGGAAGACATTTCACCACGGAGAGCACGGAGAGGCACGGAGGGATGCAGGAGAGTTAGAATTGTGGGATGAGGCGATGGGGCGTGCGAGTTGTGGTTTGTCTCGTGGTTGGGGTGGTGGTGAATGTATTGGTGGCGTGGGGGTGTGTGTGGCTGAGTCCCGCGGCTCCGCTCTCGTCGCGGACGGCGGCACGGAGTAGTGAGGCGCTGCGCTGGCAGTGCGTAGTGCCGCCTGAATGGCCCTCGAAACCGATGCATCGAGTTCGCAATTCATCGCTGTGGCATCTGAATGACGGTGATTTCGCGAGTGAGCATCCTAAAGGTGCGTCGGGAGGGCCGGGGAAGGCAACGTCGATTACCACGGTGCTGTATCAGGCCAATTGGGCGAAATATGGCTTGCCGTTTCGGTCTCTTGGGGTCGGAAGTGTCTCGGTGCTTGAGAGCACCGGAACGAGTTCCACATTCCGCGTCGATGGGCGTGAGTTGTTCTTTGTTGAGCGTTGGCAACGGGGGATGCAGCTGTTACGTCCGCTGCCGAAGAATGTCATGCCGTGGTCTCAGCAGGCGAAGGCTTTCAAACCATCGGTGTTCTCGCGATTCTTGCCGCTGTGGCCTTTGTGGCCGGGCTTCGTGTTAAATACGGTGGTGTATGGGGCGGCGGTTTGGTGCGTGATGTTCGCTCCGGGTTTTGTGCGGCGGGCATCGCGGAGGAAACGGGGGCGGTGCGCGGGGTGCGGGTATGAGTTGGCGGGGTTGGTGAAGTGTCCGGAGTGTGGGGAAGAAGTTGAGAGCGGGAAGTTGGGGAAGAGTCAGAAGAAGTAGGAAAGGCGGGGAGGTGTAGAGCCCTCAGGTCTTGTCGAAAAGCCTCCACGGGCCCCCGCTCGCGCGGGCGGCCCATGGCTACCTTCGTCGGCCCCGATGGGGCCTTGTCGTTGCGGGGCAACGACCTGAGAGTGGCTCGGAACGATGGCCGGTTTTGAGATTAAGAGGCGATGGGTGTGTCCGAGGTCGCCGCGTTGGGGCTTGGGTGTGATTGCGTCCTTACAGGACGCGGGGGTTGATGTGGCGTGTTTTCCGGGGGCGTTGCCCCCGGCTATGGGATTGTGGCCCTCCGGGCCGTGGTCCAGATGCTGAAGTCCCGGCGCGCCGGGAGCAACCATCAATGCCTGTTTCACGGGCAAAGACGCATGATGGGGGCGTGGGCGGGAATGGAAGCCGGGCCGACACGGCCCGGCTCGCTGCTCAGGGCTCGCTGCTCAGTTGGGCTCGCTGCTCAGTTGGTGGTCAGCGAAGGTGACGATGGGGATTGCGTGGAGTGGTGGGGGCGGCGGGCGCTAGGGTTGGGGTGGCGGTGCGTGCGCGTGGTGGTGGTGGAAGTGGTGCGTGTGCGCGGTTGCCGGGAGAGAGATCGATATGTGCAAGCGACTGGGCGCGGTGGCGTTGGTGGTGGCGTGCGGTGGTTTGGCGCGGGCGGGGTCGGCGCCGGTGGTGCTGTATTCGACTATTGCGGGCGTGAATGACTCGGTGCCGGGCAGCGGGGGGCTGGTGTTTGCGTCGTTTGAGCGGCCGTGGCGCAGTCCGAATGGATTGCGGTGGGGGATGCTGGCGCGGAACACGGAGGAGGCGCCGAGCGATGCGATGTATCTGACGGGTCAAGGGACGGTGGCGACGCTGCGGATTCGCGAGGGTGTGACGCCGATCACGGCGGGGCGCGTGCCGGAGGGGATGAACGATCGGCGGATCGGTGTGCTGGATGATGGGCAGTACGGCGTGGTGCTGAACCTGTCGGGGGCGACGGGGGATGATCAGGTCGGGGTGATCGGTAACGCGGGCGGGTCGGTGGCGGTTGCGATCCGCGAGGGTGAGCGGATCAATGCGATCGACGGCGCGCGGTTCGGCACGCAGATCAGCGATGTGAGCATCACGAGCGCCGGCGGCGG
>JBGSZV010000268.1:0-7236 GCA_041750235.1 Phycisphaerales bacterium | reverse complement strand
GGCGGTGTTCGGCCTCGCTTGCATCTTCTATGCAGTGCTCGCCTTCGACTACTTCTTTGGTTTCGGCACTGGCCGTGAAGGCCTTTGGATGCGACTCTTTGCCTGGCTCGTCTCGCGTGAACACGCTTTCGGCGCCGGGTCGGTCCACGTCGAGCAGGCGGTGCCCTACCAGGCAGGCCTCGCTTTCCTGCTGCTGCACACGACCATGGGTGCGGTCGCGCTGGCGTTCCTGCTTGGCGCCGCGGTCGTTGCCGCGGGCACGGCGGGCGGCTTCCTGCGCCGACATGCCGCGGAGGGCATCGACGGCCAGCTCGCGCTTCTTTTCCATCGCGGCGATGGCTTCTTCGGGCGAGACGAGGTCTTCGACGGCGATGGCGACGCGCTTGGCTTCTTCACCTTCGAGGATCACGAGGACGAGCTGCGTGAGGATCTGGCGGTCGATCACGATGCCGACTCCCTCGGGGGTGCCGACGCGGGCTTTCAGGCGGGGGAGGCGTTTTTCGAGTTCGGTGTAGGTCTGATCCTCGTAGCGGAGGCAGCACATGAGGCGGCCGCAGCGCCCGGAGATTTTGAGGGGATCGAGGGTCGCCTTCTGGGTCTTGGCGGCCTTCATGGAGATGGGCTTCAGGACTTTGAGGAACTGCTTGCAGCAGCAGTGCTGGCCGCAGCGTTCGTAATCGGCGACGAGGCGGGCCTCATCGCGGGCGCCGACCTGGCGCATCTCGATACGGCACTGGAACTCGCGGGCGAGATCGGTGACGAGTTCGCGGAAGTCGATGCGGTCTTCGCTGGTGTAGTAGATGGTGAGGCGTTCGCCGCCCAGGATGGGTTCGCACTCGATGACCTTGAGGTTGAGGCCGAGGCGGGTGGCGGCTTCCTGGGAGAACTTCTTCATCCCGGGCTTCAGGGCGTCGATGCGGCGCTGCTCGTTGAGGTCGTCGGTGGTGGCGATGCGGATGATGCGGCCCTGGTCGAAGAAGGGGTAGTCCTTGCCGCCGGAGTTCTCGATGTACTCGAGCATTTCCTGGCGGGTGACGCTCTTGGAGCAACCGGCGTTGGGGCAGGTGCTGGTGAGCATCTCGCCGAGTTCGAGTCCGCGGTGGGTGCGGGCGACGATCTTGCTGCCGCAGCCGGGCTTGGAATCGCCGGAGTAGGGGAACTCGCCGACGAGCTTCATAACGCCGAAGCGGATGACGATGGAGGTGGGGGCCTTGAGCTTGTTGTAGATCTCCTGGTCGGCCTTGGCGGCGGCGAGCTCGGACTCGAAGACTGGGAGTGGGAAGATGCTCATGTGGAGGGAAGGGTAGGGGAAGAACGGGCGGCGGGCATTGGGCAATGGCGGAAGGCGCAGAGGCGCCTCGGCACTCTGGCACAGAGGGGGCGGCCGGGTGGTGGGATGCCTTGCCGTGGGGGGTGGGAGGTGGTTTACTGCGTCGTGGAGCGTCTGCGGACGGGCGGGCGGGAAGTCGCGTTCGTCGGAACGGCCGTTTTGGGGCCGTCGTGGGCGTGAGAGCAAGGAGCCCCCGATGGCCGGCACGTCCCCCGATCCTTCTTATAGAGATGTTGTCGCGTCGGCCGGTACTCGGGAGGTTCCGCCGCCCTTGCCGGCGGATGCCAGCCCGGAGGAGAAAGACGCGTACTGGTTCCGGCACGTCTATCAGGGCGACCGGATGCCGCAGCTCACGGTGCGGGCGGTCTTGATGGGCGGCGTCCTGGGGATGCTGATGTCGGCGTCGAATCTGTACACGACGCTGTCGATCGGCTGGGCGTTTGGGATCGCGATTACGGCGTGCGTGATGTCGTACGTGATCTGGAGCGTCATGCGAATTCTCACGGGCGGGCGTCTGTCGCAGATGTCGGTGCTCGAGAATGCGTGCATGGCGTCGACGGCGTCGGCGGCGGGTTATTCGACGGGCTCGACGATCGCGACGATGTTCGGTTCGCTGGTGCTGCTGGCGGTGATCCCCGAGGGGTCGACGGCGGCGGACCTTAAGACGTGGAACGTGACGCCGGTGTGGGTGGTGGTGGTGTTCACGCTGTGCACGGGGTTGATGGGTGTGTTCCTGGCGATCCCGATGAAGCGGCAGATGATCAACCACGAGCAGTTGCCGTTCCCGACGGGCACGGCGGCGGCGGAGACGCTGCGGTCGCTGTACAGCCAGAGCCAGGAAGCGCTGCAGAAGGCGTATGTGCTAGTGGCGGGTCTAGGCGCGGGTCTGGTGATCGGGTTCCTGCGGGCGCCGCAGGATGTGCTGGACAGCGTGCCCTGGCTGAAGAAGCTGTTTCACTATCTGCCGCAGATCCCGTCGGAGATTGAGCTGGCGGTGATCAATCGGCTGTATCCGACGGGGTATCACCCGGCTCCGTTTGCGTTTGAGCCATCGGCGCTCCTGATTGCGGCGGGCATGATCGTGGGGATGCGGATCAGCGTGTCGCTCCTGGCGAGTTCGCTGTTGCTGTATGTGTTCGTGGCGCCGTGGTTGACGCAGATTGATGTGGCGAACGCGGCAGTGGCGGGCTTTGTGCCGTCGTTCAAGTATGCGGTTGATGAGGCGACGGGGATTCACGCGTTCAATCCGGTGCGCTGGGCGCTGTGGGGCGGGACGAGCGTGATGGTGTTCTCGAGCCTGACGAGCGTCGCGTTGCAGTGGCGGACGCTGGCGCGGGCGTTCACGGGGGTGAAGGCGGAGTCGGCCGATCATCCGACGGCGGCGCTGCAGGCAATCGAGGTCCCTGGGAAGTGGATGATCTTCGGGATGGTGCCGATCACGATCGCGATGGTGTGGTTGCAGGTGCAGGCGTTCGAGGTCGCGTGGTGGGCCGGGTTGATTGCGGTCGCGATGAGCTTCGTGCTGTCGCTGGTGGCGAGCCGTGCGACGGGCGAGACGGACACGACGCCGATCGGCGCGATGGGCAAGGTGATGCAGCTGCTGTTTGCGCTGCTCGCGCCGAAGAATGTGGCGGCGAACCTGGCGTCGGCGGGTATTGCGGCGAACTCGGCGAGTTCGTCAGCGGACCTGCTGACGGACCTGAAGACGGGGTACCTGCTGGGGGCGAATCCGCGGAAGCAGTTCCTGGCGCAGTTCTTCGGGGTGTTCTTCGGGACGGTGGCGATCGTGCCCATCTGGTACCTGATGGTTCCGACGCGCGAGAAGCTTGAGAGCTTCGCGTTGCCGGCGACGCGTGCGTGGACGGCGGTGGCGGAGCTCTTGACGCAGGGCGTGAAGAATCTTCCCGAGTCGGCGGTGTGGGCCATTCTCATCGGCGCGGGCGTGGGTGTGATTCTGCCGATCATCGAGCGGCTGCTGCCGGCGAAGGCGCGGAAGTACATGCCTTCGGCGACGGGGATTGGTCTGGCGTGGGTGATGCCGTTCCAGAACTGCCTGTCGTTCTTCATCGGCGCGGTGATCATCACGATCTGGAACCGGGTGAACCGGAAGTCGGCGGACAAGTTCAACGTGCCGGTGGCGTCGGGTCTGATCGCGGGCGAGTCGCTGATGCTGGCGGCGCTGGCGATTACGGCGACGGTGGTTGGGTTGATGAGCTGAGATATCGGAGGATGGAATGGCGGAAGCAAGCGGGGCCGGCGTTGAGATTGTGAACGAGTTCGGTCCCGGTGTGCCGCCATTGCCGGAGAATGCGAGTCCTGAGGAGAAGGACCGGCACTGGTACGCGCACGTGTACCAGAAGGGCGTGCCGCAGCTGACGTTGCGGGCGGTCCTGATGGGCGGCGTGATTGGCGCCCTGATGTCGACGGCGCACATCTACACGGTGATGAAGCTGGGGTGGAGCTTTGGCGTGGCGATCACGGCGTGCGTGATCAGCTATGTGACGTGGAACGCGATCCGCAAGCTCACGGGCAATCGTCTGTCGCAGATGACGATGCTCGAGAACAACTGCATGCAGTCGACGGCGAGCGCGGCGGGTTACTCGACGGGCTCGATCGTGGTGACGGCGTTCGGGTCGCTGCTGCTGATCAACGGGAAGCATGATCCGTGGCACATCGTGCTGATGGTGACGTTCTTCACGGCGGCGCTGGGGTGCCTGCTGGCGGTGCCGCTCAAACGGCAGGTGATCAACAACGAGCGGCTGAAGTTCCCCTCGGGCGTTGCGGCGGCGGAGACGCTGCGGAGCCTCTACAGCGAAGGCAAGGAGGCGATGCAGAAGGCGTACACGTTGATCGCGGGGCTGGCGTTCGGGCTGCTGATCGGCGTGCTCACGAAGTTCGGGACGGTGATGGACGCGCTGGAGAAGGCGAACATCAAGCCCAAGTGGCTGGACTCGGTGTGGAACAGCATCCATATCCCGGAGGCGATTCCTTCCAAGGGGTTCGTGCAGCACAACGGCAAGCCGTTGCAGGCGTTCTCGTTTGAGCCGAGCGTGCTGCTGATCGGCGCGGGGATGATCACGGGGCCGCGGGTGAGCTTCTCGATGCTCTTTGGCGCGTGCCTGCTCTATTTCGGGTTTGCCCCGTGGCTGATCGGCGTGGACGGCCCGCCGCCGGTGTTCGAGGCGGGGACCGAGAAAGCGGTGATCACGGCCACGATGGATCAGTTCAACCTGGTGCACAACATTCCCTTGAACAAGACGGGGACGATGTACCGTCCCACGCAGTGGGGACTGTGGGCGGGCACGGCGATCATGGTGATGGCGTCGCTGACGGCGCTGGCGATGCAGTGGAAGACTTTGCTGCGTGCGTTCAAGAGCGTGAAGGCGGCGGGCGGGGCCTCGGATGAGACGGCGGAGGCGCGGAGCGTCGAGGTCCCGATGAAGTGGGTGATCGTCGGGCTCATCCCGGTGACGATCGCGCTGGTGGCGATCCAGTACCTGGCGTTCCAGATGAACTTCGCGCTGGGATTGCTGGCGGTGGTGATGAGCGCGGTGGTGTCGCTGGTGTGCGTGCGGGCGGTGGGCGAGACCGACACGGCTCCGACGGGTGCGATGGGCAAGGTGATGCAGCTCACGTACGCTGGGCTTTCGCCAGGGAACGTGACGCACAATCTCATGTCGGCGGGCGTGGCGTCGAGCGCGGGCTCGGCGGCGGCGGACCTGATGACGGACCTCAAGAGCGGCTTCCTGCTGGGGGCCAATCCGCGCAAGCAGTTCATCGCGCAGTTCATCGGCGTGGTCATCGGGAGCCTGGCGATCGTGCCGGCGTGGTACCTGATGGTTCCGGACGCGGACACGCTCGATGGCTACAACCCTCCGGCGACGAACATGTGGAAGGCGGTCGCGGACGCCTTGACGAAGGGTCTGGACAAGCTGCCTGACAGCGTGCGGTGGGAGATCGTGATCGGCGCGCTCTTGGGCGTGGTGCTGACGGTGATCGACCGGCTGAGCCCGGCGAGCGTGCGGAAGTACCTGCCAAGCGCGATGGGACTTGGGCTATCGTGGGTGGTGACGTTCAACAATGCGCTGTCGTTCGCGCTTGGCGCGGCGATCGTGATGGTGTGGACGGCGATGTCGAGGCAGAGCAGCGACAAGTACAACGTGCCGCTCGCCTCGGGGCTGATTGCGGGCGAGTCGCTGGTCGGTGCGTTCATCGCAATCGCGGCGACGGCGATCGGGCTGATTTATGCGAAGGCGGCCACGGGCGGGTGAGCGTCGACTCGTACCCTCTCCTGATCATGCTGCGCACTGGTCTGTTCTCCTCCGCCCCGGACTCGGCGATGGGGAGGGTGCTTACCGGAATGGTGATGATTTGGTGTTGAGAGGGCTTTTGGGCGTGAACGCGGTTGCAAGTGCGTGAGAGTTGGGTGAATGGGCTTGGCGCTTGGCGGAAGCGGTGGTAGGGAATTGGGTGTTGGATGTCTGGACCGCGAGGCGGGGCTTTGAGCGATCGGGTGGTGAGCGGCCTGATCGCGGGGTGAGTTGCGGGGCCTGCCGTTCGTCTGGCATTCGTGCTGGTGAGACACGTCGGCTCGGTTCAGTGAACCAGGAGTGGAAGCATGTCAGTTCTGATGTCGCGTGGGGCGCGGTCGTTGGCGGCTGCGCTGGTGGTGTTGAGCGGTTCGAGCGTGGCGCTGGGGACGTTCAATATCCCGAATGGGAATCCGACGGGTCCGGCGGTGGCGCAGTCGGCCAATGGCGGGTACGTGTTCCTCGATCCGAGCCCGGCGCAGTACATGATTGCGGGGAGCTGCCCGTGGCTGACTCCGGCGCTGGATGCGCAGGGGTACTCGGTGGCGAATGGGTGGACGATCAACCGGATCGCGCTGCAGGGGTCGATCACGCTGGGGACGTACCGCGCGTGGGCGGACACGGACCCGGATGTCGCCAAGGGCGGGATGTCGCTGGGCGCTGAGAACAGCCTGAACTCGGGCGGCGCGACGATTGCGCTGACGTACACGGCGAGCACTGCGATGGGCACGACGGATCCGAGCGGCGACAGCGTGCGGTGGCTGCAGGTGATCCGGACCAACCGGCCGTCGGGCTTCGGCACGGCGAACGGGGACTCGACGTTCAACGCGGGCTTTACGATCTATCTGGACAACGGCTGGACGGGCAATAACACGCCGCCGACGAATCCGTTCTACGGCGGCGATGACACGGATTCATCGACGGGGTACGCGGCGAACGCGACCGCGATCCTGGATCGGCCGTCGCGTCTGGTGGATATCGGCACCGATTGGGAGGCGCAGGCGTTTGTCAGCACGTGGGACAGCGCGAACAAGGTGATCAATATCTATGACGGCGTGTGGTGGGGCTTCCAGACGCTGCCGTCGCCGGGGACGGGAACGATGCTGGCGCTGGCGGGGCTGGTGGCGATGCGCCGTCGTCGCGCGTAACGGATCGGGAGAGAGGGAAGGCAGAAGACTCGACCCCCGTGCATTGGCGCGGGGGTGTTTTATTAGTAGGCAATGGGCAAGGGGCAGTGGCCAATGGTGAGAGGCATCAGGCATCAGGCAGTAGGCATTGGATAAAGGGTGGGTCCTAGAACGTTGGTGGGGGTGAACTTTGGGGTGGGGGTGGGCGTAGGAGGTGGCACGGTGAACGTCGGAGGGGCGTTGAGCCGAGAGAGAACCCTGTATGAGCAAGCAGAGCGGCGGCTCCCGGGCGCGGTGGCGCGGGCCGGTGGCGGTGATTGTGTGGGTGGTGTGGACGCTGGTTGCGACGAGCAGCCAGGTGGCGGCGCGCCGGATGGATCCGACGTGGTCGATGGGTCGCCGCGGGGCGGTGATCACGCTGCCGTCGGATGCGACGCAGATGGCGGCAGCGCCGGCGTGGATCCCGATC
>JBGSZV010000267.1:0-6462 GCA_041750235.1 Phycisphaerales bacterium | reverse complement strand
TGATCCTGGAGAGCGCGATCGACAATCTTGTGAAGGGTGCCGCGGGGCAGGCGGTGCAGTGCATGAACGTGCGGTACGGACTGCCGGAGACGGCGGGGCTGGTTGCAGGCCATGAGCCGGAGCGGGCGGTGCGTTCGTGAGCGGGCCCATCGTCGTCAAGATTGGCGGAGCGGCCATCGAGAAACCCGAACTGAGTTCGGCGCTTTGGCGGGCGCTGGCGGAGCTGCACGCCAAGGAGGTCGCCAGAGGCTCGGGCGTGGTGCTGGTGCACGGCGGCGGGGCGCTGGTGGATGCAATGATCGCCAAGCTGGGGATGACGACGCAGCGGGTGAACGGGCTGCGGGTAACGCCGTCGGAGCAGATCGGGGTGATCACCGGGGTGCTGGCGGGGACGGTGAACAAGACGGTGGTGGGGATGCTGTCGGCGTGCGGGGCGCGGGCGGTGGGGTTGTCGCTCAGCGATGGCGGGACGGCGGTGGGCGTGAAACATGAGCCGGACGGGATCGATCTTGGACGGGTTGGCGTGGTGCGGGGCGGCGATCCGACGCTGCTGCGGAAGTTGATCGCCGGCGGGTTCCTGCCGGTGCTGTCGTCGATCGCGCTGGATGCGGCGGGCGGGGCGCTGAACGTGAACGCGGATGATGCGGCGAGCGCCATCGGCGGGCTGATCGGTGCACGGCGGGTGGTGCTGCTGACGGATGTTGAGGGTGTGTGGGATGAAAACAGGCGGCTCGTTCGTTCGTTGACTGTGGCTCAGCTCGAGTCGCTGATTGAAACCGGTGTGATCACCGGCGGAATGATCCCGAAGGTCCGTGCGGCGGCGTGTGCCGCCGAGGCCTCCGGCGTGCCGACACTGATCGACTCATGGGGCGATCCGGCAACGCTCGTGGACCTCGGCGCCGACGACGCCCGCGGGACGCTGGTCACCGTGGGAACGCGAGCGCGAACGACGCCGGCGAAGGTGTAAGGAACCCTCGTCGGCCGGATCGCGCGTTTGCTCATCGTTCCAACTGCACAACTGATTCGGGGCTCTCAATGAAGTCTGACGCCATGACCCGCATTTCTGATTCCTGGGGACTTTCGATGAATGACTCTGACACGATGATCCGGCCGCTGGGCCATTCGGATTTCCTGACGCTCGAAGCGCTGACGCCGGGGCAGTTCGAGATGCTGTTCCGCACGGCGGAGCGGGTGAAGGCGGATGTGGACGCCTACGCGGGGGCGCTGCGCGGGAAGTCCGTGATCCTGCTGTTTGAGAAGGCGTCGCTGCGGACGCGGGTGACGTTCGAGGTGGGGATTCATCGCCTTGGGGGTCAGGCGCTTTACTTTGACCATTCGGCGCAGCGGATCGGGCAGCGGGAGGCGATCAAGGACTACGGCAAGAACCTGGACCGGTGGGTGCACGCGATCGTGGCGCGGGTGTACAAGCACTCGACGCTGACTGAGCTGGCGGAGCACGCGCGGATCCCAGTGGTCAATGCGCTATGCGATCTGCACCATCCGTGCCAGGCGCTGGCGGACCTGTTCACGCTGCGCGAGCGGTTCGGGTCGCTGGCGGGGGTGAAGCTGGCGTATGTCGGCGACGGGAACAACGTGTGCCAGTCGCTGATGATCGGCGCGAGCAAGCTCGGCATGCACATGACGGTGGTCACACCCAAGGGGTACGCGCCGGAGGCGGCGTTCGTGAACGGGTGCCTGGCGAACGCCAAGGAGAGTGGGGCGACGCTGACGGTGTCGACGGATCCGACGGCGGTGGCGGGGCACGATGCCGTGTACACCGATACGTGGGTGTCGATGGGCGACGAGGCGGAAGCGAAGAAGCGCGAGAAGGCGTTCCCGCCTTATCAGGTCAATGAGGGGTTGATGCGCCTGGCGGGGAAGAATGCGCTGTTCATGCACTGCCTGCCGGCACACCGTGGCCAGGAAGTGACGGATGAGGTGATTGATTCCGCGAACTCGGTGGTGCTGGAGGAGGCGGAGAACCGGCTGCATGTGCAGAACGCGCTGCTGCTTCACCTGCTCGCGCCGGGGTTTGTTCCGGCACTGGGGAATGGGACGGTGGAGTTGAAGCGGGCGGCGCCGGGTGGGAGCGTGCGGGTGACGGATGGGCCGTTGGGGTCTTGAAGTGGCGTTCCTCCGCCCCGCCGGGGCGGGGGCGTGAGTTCACCGAGATCCACGGGTTTCGCTTCGCTCCACCCGTGGCTACATTCCGGCGTCCCGATGGGACGCAGAAACCAGCATCAGAATCGGTAGACTGTTGGACCTTTTGGTGACGCACCCTGTCGGCGGGATCGCCGGGCAGTTTTCGGAAGGATCGAACGAGATGGCGAAGAAGATTGTGCTGGCGTACTCGGGCGGGCTGGATACGACGGTGGTGATGCCGTGGTTGAAGGAGAACTACGACAACTGCGAGATCGTCGCGTTCGTGGGCGACGTCGGTCAGGGAGCGGAGGAACTGGAGGGGATCGAGGCGAAGGCGAAGAAGACGGGTGCGTCTTCGTGCTACGTCGTTGACCTCAAGAAGGAGTTCGCGGAGGAGTACTGCTTCCCGACGATGCTGTCGGGGGCGTACTACGAGGGGCGGTACCTGCTGGGCACCTCGATGGCGCGGCCGATTCTCGCCAAGGCGCAGATTGACATTGCGCGCAAGGTCGGGGCGGACGGCGTGGCGCACGGGTGCACGGGCAAGGGGAACGACCAGGTGCGGTTTGAGAGCGCGGTGGCGGCGCTCGCGCCGGACCTCGAGATCATCGCGCCGTGGCGCATCTGGGACTTGCGGTCACGCGAGGACCTCCTGAACTACCTGAAGAAGCGGAACATCCCGACGACGGCGAGCCTGGAGAAGATCTACTCGCGGGACCGGAACCTGTGGCACATCTCGCACGAGGGCGGGGCGCTGGAGAGCCCGTGGAATCCGCCGCCGGAAGATATCTGGGTGATGACGGAGTCGCCCGAGAAGGCGCCGAACTCGCCGCGCGAGGTGATGGTGTCTTTCGAGAAGGGCATGCCGGTGGCCGTGGATGGCGAGAAGATGGCGGGCGACAAGCTGGTCGAGAAGCTCAACACGATCGCGGCGCCGCATGGCGTGGGGCGCATTGACCTGATCGAGAATCGCCTGGTGGGCATGAAGAGCCGCGGTTGCTACGAGACGCCGGGCGGGACGGTGATCGTTGAGGCGCTGCGCGGGCTTGAGGAACTTTGCCTCGATCGGGCGACGCGGAACTATCGCGACACGATGGGGCTGAAGTTCGGGCAGATTGTCTATGACGGGCAGTGGTTCACGCCGTTGCGCGAGGCGATGTGGGCGAGCATCAAGAAGATCGCGGAGCCGGTGACGGGCGACGTGGTGGTGAAGCTCTACAAGGGCACGGCCACGACGATCAAGCGGCGCTCTCCGAACTCGCTGTACGCCGAGGACTTTGCGACCTTCGGCAAGGATGAGGTCTACAACCAGAAGCACGCGGAAGGGTTCATCCGGCTGTTCAGCCTGCCGAGCCGTATTTCCGCGATGAAGAAGGCTGGGAAGACCAAGTGAGCAAGCTGTGGGGCGGCCGGTTCGAGAAGGAGTCGGACCCGCTCTTCAAGGCGTTCAACGACTCGCTGCGGTTTGACTATCGGCTGATCCGCGAGGATGTCGAGGGGTCGGTCGCGTGGGCGAAGGCGATCTCGCGCGCGGGGATTCTCTCGACGGATGAACTGGCGAAGCTGACGGCGGCGCTGGTCGAGGTGCTGAAGGAAGCTCCGAGCGGGGAGGCCGGTCCGCCCGTTGATGCGACGGACGAGGATGTGCACTCGTTTGTTGAATCGAGGCTGGTGGCGAAGGTCGGCCAGCTTGGCAAGAAGCTGCACACGGGGCGCAGCCGGAATGATCAGGTGGCGACGGACCTGCGGCTGTGGACGCGCGCGGCGATTGATGAGCGCGTGAAGGAGTTGAAGGCGGCGGCGCTGTCGCTGGTGGGGCTGGCGGAGCGGTCGGGCGAGGTGATCATCCCGGGGTTCACACATTTGCAGCGGGCGCAGCCGGTGGTGCTGGGGCACTGGGCGCTGGCGTATGTGGAGATGCTGGAGCGGGATATGGCCCGGTTCAGCGATGCACGGAAACGGGTGAATGTGTGCCCGCTGGGGTCGGGGGCGCTGGCGGGGACGGCGTTCAATATCGATCGCGCCGCGCTCGCGAAGGACCTTGGATTTGATGCGCCGACGCGGAACAGTCTGGACGGCGTGTCGGACCGGGACTTTGTGATCGAGACGCTGGCGGCGAGCGCGCTATGCGCGACGCACCTGTCGCGGATCGCGGAGGACCTCATCATCTACTCGACGGACGAGTTCGGGCTGGTCGAGATGGATGACGGGGTGACGAGCGGGTCGTCCCTGATGCCGCAGAAGAAGAATCCAGATGCGTGCGAGCTCTTGCGCGGGAAGTGCGGGCGGATCGTCGGCGCGCTGACGGGGATGCTGGTGGCAGTCAAGGGTTTGCCGCTGGCGTACAACAAGGACATGCAGGAGGACAAGGAGCCATTGTTCGATGCGATGGACAACCTCTCGATGTGCCTGCGGATGCTGGTGCGGGTGATTGATGGCCTCGTGGTGAAGGCGGAGCGGGCGCGGGTGGCGGCGATGGGTGGGTATTCGAACTCGACGGACCTCGCGGACTATCTGGTGGACAAGGGCGTGCCGTTCAGGGATGCGCACGAGATGGCGGGAAAGATCGTGCGGGTGGCGATCGAGAAGAAGTGCATGATCGAGGCGCTGCCGATCGCGGAGATGAAGAAGATTGCGCCGCAGGTGGAAGAGGATGTGGTGAAGCGGCTGACGCCGGAGGCGGTGGTGGGTCGGCGCGCGGTGTTCGGGGGGACGGCGCCGGTGCGGGTGAAGGAGGCGGTGGTGGCGGCGCGGGGGAGATTGAGCTGAGAGGACGCCGCGATGCGGCGACTGCACGAGAGCACAATGAACGCTGAACCCTAGGGCTGACGCCCTAGGCTATTGTCGGTCGCCGCTTCGCGGCTGTCAGGATGCGAAGTCAACTTCGGCGCGGGCGAGGGCGAGGTCGTGGGCGTCGTTGTAGGCGCGACCGAGCTTGGACCAGTCGAACTCCCAACTGCGGCGTTCGACCTGGTTGCGGACGTTGATGCGGCCGCGGCGGTCGAGTTTGCAGAAGTGCATGAGGTAGTCGGTGAGGTCGGCGGCGGCGGCGTTGTAGTTGTTGCCGCGGCGGTGGAGGACTTTCAGGCCCCAGCGTTCACTGCCCGGGTATTTCTCGGCGACGTGGCGGCCGAAGCCGGCGAGGTCGCTGGTGACGGCGGGGACACCCATCGCGACGCATTCGAGTGGGGTGTAGCCCCACGGCTCGTAGGCGCTGGGGAAAATGCCGAGGTGGCAGCCGCGGACGAACTGGTCGTACTCGAGGCCCCAGAGGGGGTTCACGCTGGTGATGAACTCGGGGTGGTAGACGATCTTGACCGGGTCTTCCTTTTTGTTGAAGAGCTGCAGGATGCGGATGTAGTTGAGGACGGGGTCGGTGGCGTCGTCTTCGAGGGCGTGGGTGACGATGGGCGGGAGGGCCTTGGTCTTCAACGCGGCCTGGGTGCGGCGGTAGCGGAGCGCCCAGTACTTGTCGACGAGGTCTTCGAGATCGACGCGGTCGCCGCTGGCGGCGCGGATGAAGAGTTTCTGGCCGACATCCTCGAGCACGCGGTCGCAGACGGAGCTGAGTTCGTTGAGGATGCCGCGCGACTGGAGCGCCTGCGGGAGGAGCGATTTGGTCGGGCGGCTCGTGATGATGAAGAAGACGACGGTGACGCCGAGGTTGGAGGCCTTGAGCTGGGTGTTGAGGCGCGCCATCGATTCGAGGCAGAGGTCAAAGCCCTTGTTTCGGGGTTCGAAGCGGCCGGAGGTGAAGACGTAGATGGTCTTGTTGAGGTCGAAGGAGTAGCTGGGGAAGAAGTGGCCCATCGTGAAGCGGTGGATGTGCTCCTTAAAGCGGGCGTGCATCGTCTGGAACTCGTGGCCGACGTTGTACTGCTCGATGTTCAGGCCGTTGGGGAGGCAGACGTCGGGGGCGCGGCCCAAGAGTTGGGAGCATTCTTCGCCGGTGATTGGGCTGACGGTGGTGAAGACGTGGCTGCCGTGGGTGCAGGCGCGTTCGATGGTGTGCTGGGCGCGGATGTTGTAGCGGGCGGCCTCGGCGGCGTCGTTGCGGGTCTTGAGGGTGTCGTAGAAGTTTTCTTCGTTGCTGGCCATGTAGCGGCCGAGCAATGTGGCGTGGGTGGTGAAGACGGTGGCGATGGGCAGGCGCTCGCGCTTGATCAGCGGGATGGCGAGGCCGCCGACCCACTCGTGGATGTGGGCGAGAACGCGGCGCGGACCGTCTTCGCTGCCGGAAGCGCCGCGAGCGACGACGGCGCGGAGGAGCTTGCGGACGGCTTCGGCGAAAGCGATGCAGTCGTCGATGTAGCGGTCGCC
>JBGSZV010000266.1:0-8657 GCA_041750235.1 Phycisphaerales bacterium | reverse complement strand
GTCACCGCGCCGGTCGCGAAGCTCGTCGAGGTGTATGTCACCCCGCCCGCGCCTCCGAAGCCGCCCGCGAGGACGTAGATCGACGCCACCGCCAGCGTGCCCAGCGGGACCGCGAGCAACGGCAGCAGGTACGAAATCAGGCCTCGGAGCTTGCCGTTGAGGTAGTCCGCCTGTGTGATCGGGGTGGTCAGAAGAATGTCGAGCGTGCCGTCCTCGCGTTCGCGCGAGATCGCGGTGGCCGACACGTTGACCGCGACCAGCGCAATCACGATCAGTTCGGTCCACACCGTGATCATCAGCGCCCAGCGGAATCCGTCCGGCGTGACCCCGCCCTGATGCAGGTAGATGACCAGCCCCAGCGCCCACAGCAACCCCAGCGCCACAAACGACCACCGGGCGACGATCTTCGGCAGTGTCGCCTGACGCGCCGCCGCCTCGCGCCACGCGATCGGGTTGTTCCAGACATTCCGCGGCGCTCGCGTGCGACCGCCCTTGCCGCCCAGCCCGAAAATTCGCTTGTACCAGGGCGTCCCGCCCTCGGCGACGATCGCCCGGGCGGTGAAGGTGCTGACTCCTGCCAGCAACACGCTCAACCCGATCGAGAGCACGCACCACATCATGACCGGCGACCCGAACCACATCCGCTTGATCGACCCCATTTCCGCCAGTTCGATCTCGGGCGGGCGCGCATAGGTCGAAGGCGACAGCAGCGAGTTGAGCGCCAGGAAGGGATTGAGCGGCGTCATCCACGTCACCATCCCGCCGTTGCCGCGCCGGATCGCGAGGTCGATGCCGATCGTGACCGCCAGATAGGTGACCACCGACACATAGAACGAGAACACCGCCCGACGTCCCGCCAGTCGGTTCACCGAAAGTCCGACCGCCACCGCGCCCACCAGCAGCGCCGCACCCGCCGACACGGCATACGACAGGAACACCGCACGCCCCGGCACGCCGCCGAAATACTGCGTTAAGGCGAACAACGGCAGCGATGCCAGCAACAGGGCGAGAACGAAGAACAGCCGTCCGAAGAGCTGCCCAAGCACGATCTGGGCCGCAGAGAGGGGGGTTGTCAGCAAAATATCCCACGTCCGCGGGTTGCTCTCCTGGGCGATCGCCCCCGCCATGAAGACCGGCGACAGGATGCAGATGAGCCCGATCTGGAGGTAGGCCACCAGCTCGAAGGCACGCGCGGCGCTGGCCGCCAGTTGCCGAAACGTCTGGGCCCCCGTCTGCATCTGGAGCAGCAGGGCCAGCAGCACCACGATCAGGAGGGCGAGGTAGCCGGCCCGGATATACATGTGCCGCGCCCGACGCGACCCGCCCTGTACCAGGCGGACCACAATGGGGTTGGTCGGGATCAGGGAAAGCAGCCAGCGGACGAAGACGGGCATAGGGCGTCATCCTAGCCGCAGGCGTGGTTGGCTCCGCCGGAACCGGTGGGCAGACCTTGCGCGGTCTTGACCATCCCCACATCCCCGGGTTTACTACTTCTACGACGGCAGCCATGCCGTTGTTTCACACCGGCTCGCCTTCGCTGACACGGGGCGGCCGTTGATCACGCTCCCAAGGCCGCCACGCAGCGGTCTTCGGGGGCCACGAGTCCCCCCGGGCCTCGTGCATAGATTGACACGATTGAACCGTTCTTCCGATTGTCCCCCAGTTCGACCGCCCATCTGAGAATCGTTCGACTTCATGCCCCAGCCGCGACGCACAAATCCGCTTTTGCTCATCCAACCGGCACTTCTGCCGTGCAAATGCGGAGTTGCGCGACCGTTAGTTCGGGTTGTCTCCGGGTCGGTTGACCGTCATTTATCCCCGGATCCTTCCGGAGGTGTCATCGGACGGTGTTGATCGTCACATCGCAGCGGTCGTCCTTCGGGGCTGACCGTTGCGAATGCCCCGTGTCCCGCAAGGGCGTGCCCCAGACGCCGGTCCGCGCAGCTGCGCGCCCGGCACGGAAGGGACGGGTGCATGACGCATCAGACAGTGCTCGCCATGACAGAATCCACCGTCGCCCTGATCGGGGTCGGCGCAGGTGTTGTCGGAATCGTGATCGGCTTCCTGCTGGTCCGCCTCACCGGCGGACGCACGCTTGGCCGGGCGAAGGCCGAAGCGCAGCAACTCCTCAAATCTGCTGAGGGTGATGCCCGCACGATCACCGAACGGGCCGAGGTCGACGCACAGAAGCGCACCATCGCCGAACGCGAGCGGTTCGACGCCGAGGCCGCCGGCAAGCGTGAAGAACTCCGCGAACTCGAACGCCGACTCGCCAAGCGGGAAGACCAGCATGAGCGCAAGGTCGAGATGCTCGCTCTCAAGGAAGAGCAACTCGCCAAGACCTCCGAGACCCTCCGCGCCCGCGAGGCGAAGGTCGCCGGTCGTGAATCCGAACTCGAGCGACTCATCGACCGCCAGCGCGACGAATTGCTGCGCGTCGGCGAACTGACCGTCGAAGAGGCCCGCCAGCGGGTGCTCAAGATCGTCGAGGAGGATGTCCGCCACGACGCCGCCCACATCATCCGCAAGGTCACCGAAGAAGCACAGGCCACCGCCAAGGACAAGGCCCGCGAGATCACCCTGATGGCCGTGCAGCGCTACGCCGCCGAGCACGCCGCCGAGAGCACCGTCCGCTCGATCCCCATCCCCTCCGACGACGTGAAGGGCCGCATCATCGGTCGCGAAGGCCGCAACATCCGCGCCATCGAGAAGGCCACCGGCGTGGACCTCATCGTGGATGACACCCCCGGCGTCATCGTCGTCTCCTGCTTCGACAAGGTCCGCCAGGCCATCGCCGCCGAGGCCATGATGAAGCTCGTCGAAGACGGCCGCATCCACCCCTCCCGCATCGAGGAAGTCGTCGCGCAGGTGAAGGCCGATGTCGAGGAGCGCGTCCAAAAGTACGGCCGCGACTCCATCTTGGAAGCCAAGCTCCGCGGCGTGCATCCCAAGATCTCCGAGGCCATGGGCAAGCTTCATTTCCGCACGTCCTACGGCCAGAACGTCCTCGCCCACTCCCTCGAAGTCGCCTACCTCTGCCAGATCATCGCCGATCAGCTCGGCCTCGACGGCGCACTCGCCCGTCGCTGCGGATTCCTCCACGACATCGGCAAGGCGATGGACCACGAGATGGAGGGCGGCCACCCGAAGATCGGCATGGAGTTCGCCCGGCAGTACGGCGAGAAGGAACCCGTCCTCAACGCCATCGGCGGCCACCACGCCGACATGCCCGCGACCAGCTTCTACACGCCGATCGTCATGGCGGCGGATGCCGTCAGCGGCGCCCGCCCCGGCGCCCGTCGTGAAAGCTTGGAACGCTACGTCCAGCGCCTTGAACAGCTCCAGGGCCTCGCGCTTGATCAGCCCGGCGTCACAGAGGCGTACGCGATCCAGGCGGGCCGCGAGGTCCGTGTGATGGTCGACGCCCGCAGCGTCAGCGACGACGACGCGTTCATGATCGCCAAGCGGATCGCCGATCGAGTGAGCCAGGAAATGACCTTCCCCGGCGAGATCAAGGTGACGGTGCTCCGCGAAACCCGTGCCGTTGAGGTCGCTCGCTGATCGATGCCGGTCGAGGTTCGGATCGGTTGATGTCCATGACCACGACCCCTGCCACCCTCACCATCGGCGACGACGTCACCCGGCGCAGGCACGCCGATTCCCTCGCGCGCCTCATTCGGGGCGAGGTCCGCTTCGATCAGCACAACCGGATGCTCTACTCCACGGACGCGTCGATCTACCAGGTCGAACCGATCGGCGTCGTGATCCCGGCGGACACTGAAGACGCAGCCGCGGCGCTGGCGTATTGCCGTGAGCACGGTCTTCCGGTGCTGCCCCGCGGCGGCGGGACGTCGCTCGCCGGTCAATGCACCAATCACGCGGTGGTCTTCGATTTCTCGGCGTCGTGCACAAAGCTCTTCGGTGTCAACGCCGTCGCACGATCGTGCAACGTCGAGCCCGGCATCACTATCGATGATCTCAATGACCAACTCCGCGCGGGCGGTCACGATCTGTTTTTCGCGCCCGATCCAGCCACCGCACGCCAGTGCAACATCGGCGGCGCGATCGGCAACAACGCTGCGGGCACGCGTTCGATCCTCTACGGCCGCACTTCGGAGAACATCGAGGCGATCGACGTTCTCCTCGCCAGCGGCGAACACGCGACTCTCGCCAAAGGCAGTGCGACTCAGGATCCGGTTGCTCGTCGCCACGCCCAGGGCGTCGTCGACATCGTCCAGCGGTATGAGCCGCTCATCCGCCAAAGATTCCCCAAGACCCTCCGCCGAAACGCCGGCTACGCCCTCGACATGATGCTCGCCGATATCGACGAGGCTCGGGCCAAGGGTGTCAGCCCGCTCGAAACGATCAACCTCGCCCACCTCATCTGCGGCAGCGAGGGCACGCTCGCCATTACGACCGGCGCCACGTTGAAGCTTCACCCCGTCCCCAAGGCCAAGGGCCTCGCAGTACTGGGGTTCAACTCGCTCGAGGGCGCGATTGATGCGGTGATCCCGTTCCTGGCGCTCCGTTCGAGTGCTGTCGAACTCCTCGACGACATGGTGATCGGACTCGCCCGCGAGAACCTCGAGTACCAGCACTACGTCAAGCTCATGCCCCAGCCGCGTGAGGGCCGCCTTGAGGCCGTGCTCTATGTCGAGTTCTTCAGCACCAGCGGTCCCGACGAGATCCAGGCGAAGTTCGCGCAG
This sequence comes from Phycisphaerales bacterium, assembly GCA_041750235.1. Taxonomy (GTDB): domain Bacteria; phylum Planctomycetota; class Phycisphaerae; order Phycisphaerales; family UBA1924; genus JBGSZV01. The sequence continues at coordinate 3,951 of JBGSZV010000266.1, read as the reverse complement.
CTCCGCGACGTCGCCGCCCGCGCCTGCCCCGGTGCCGCGATCGCCGCCTACACCGGCGCGACCGAGATGGGCCAGGCCCTCAAGCTCCGCAAGGCCGGCGAACCCCTGCTCCACGGCATCCCGGGCGCCCGCAAGCCCCTCGGCTTCGTCGAAGACAACGCCGTCCCCGTCGAGCATCTGGCCGAGTTCGTCCGCAAGTTCAGAGCGATCATCGACGAGCACGGCACACGCGCGGCCTTCTGGGCGCACGCCTCCGTCGGCGTCCTCCACGTCCGCCCGCTCCTCGACCCACGCGACCCGGTCTACCGCACGCACATGGAGGAGATCGCGACCGAAGTCGCCGATCTCGCGCAGTCCCTCGGCGGCGTGATGTCCGGCGAGCACGGCGACGGCCGTGTCCGCGGCCCGCTCTTGGAGCGCTACTTCGGCACGGAACTCATGCAGGCCTTCCGCGAGGTCAAGCAGCTCTTTGACCCGCAGAACCTCCTCAACCCCGGCAACATCGTTTCGCCCGGCCCGATCCAGAGCATCCACGAGAACCTGCGCGTCCGCCCCAAGGGCGCGAACGTCAATCATCCGCACGTTGACACCTACTTCGACTACACGCAGGAAGCCGGCTTCGATCACGCCGTGGAGCTCTGCAACGGCAGCGGCGTCTGCCGCAAGAAGCAGGGGGGCACGATGTGCCCCAGCTACATGGCCACGCTGGACGAACGCCACAGCACCCGCGGCCGCGGCAACGCCCTTCGTCTCGCCATCACGGGCCAACTCAACCCACCCGATTCGCCACTCGCGACCCGCGATTCGCGCCCCGCTTGGAACGACCCCGACACGCTCGAAACGCTGAATCTCTGCCTCTCCTGCAAGGGCTGCAAGACCGAGTGCCCGACGAACGTGGACATAGCGCAGTACAAGGCCGAATATCTCGCGCAGGGCTACAGGGCGAGCGGCGAGATCCCGCTGAAAGCCCGTGTCTTCGGCAACGTGCGGCTGCTCAACCGGCTCGGCTCCGCCTTTGCACCGCTCTCAAACTGGATGGCCGAACTGTCGCCGTCGCGGTGGCTCGCGAATCGAGTGCTGGGGCTGGCCCCGCAGCGATCACTGCCGGCGTTCGCGCCGTCGCTGTTTCGATTCGCAAAGCGAGAGTTTGCCGATGCTCGTTGGAGTGCATCCGGGGCGCTGAAGACACTTCTGATCGGTCCGACTGAGAATGACGAACCGATCGTCGTGCTGTACAGCGATTGTTTCACCACATGGAACGATCCGCGCATCGGGATCGCGACGATCAAATCACTTCGCGCTTTCGGATACAGCGTCGCGATTCCGCACACGCCATGCTGCGGCCGCCCGCAGACATCCGTCGGCCTGCTAGAAGATGCGTCCTCGACAAGTTCACAAGCATTAATGGTGCTTAGTGAAGTGGGTAGCTTGCTCGATGCGAAAGCGATTGTTGTGGCTGAACCATCCTGCTTGTCGGCCGTGAAAGATGAATGGTTGAAGTTCAAGCGGCTCAACTTCAACACTGCCGGCAAGGAAACCGCTGCAGACGCGAACACCCTTCCGACATTGGAGTCTTTGCAGTTCGTCTCAGCACACTCCTTTCTCCCCGAGGACTTCCTCGACAAACACTGGGACACCCACCCCAAGCGCCCGGCCTTCACGAAACCCGTCGGCCTCGTCGCCCTCCACGCCCACTGCCACCAGAAAGCCCTCTGGGGTGCGGAGACCTCCGCGAAGCTGCTCCGCCGCGTCGTCGGCGACAAGCTTCGCGTCCTCGACACCGGCTGCTGCGGCATGGCCGGCTCCTTTGGCTACACCGCCGACCGCTACGACCTCTCCATGCAGATCGGCGAACTGGCGCTCTTCCCCGCGGTGCGCGAACTCGGGCCGAACGACACCATCGTCGCCCCCGGCACGAGCTGCCGCCACCAGATCCACGACGGCACACAGCGCACCGCGCTGCATCCGATGGAACTCATCGCTCAACTAATCTCTTAGCGAACCCCGGCGTCGTTGGCTTCATTGCCGCGCAGCGCTTCCCGCAGCGCAACCCGATCCTCATTCTCACCCGCCACGCCATCCCGATCCACATCCGTCGTCGAGCGCGGACCGGGGAGTCCCTGCTCAAACGCGTACAGATCCTCGATCGTGACAAGATCGTCGTCGTTCACATCCGCCGGGCGCGCGCTCGGCACGCCCACTAGCTGATTTGGCTCATCGCTCGTCGGGAACAGGAAGCTGAACGCGCCGGGCAGGCGCGATGCCCACGCCGTCTCGTTGTGCTGCTGCCCGAAACCGACGACGTGCCGCAGGTCGCCCTCGATGACGTACCCACCCCCGGCGCCGCCCGCCCGCGCGGGGTTGATCAGGTTGTCGCGCAGGTTGTAGATCGGCCAGTAGTTGTCGCCGCTGCCCGCGCCGGTATCACCCGAGTCGAGGTAGAGCCGGACGCCGCGCTTCGCCTGACTCTGCACGCGGTTGTAGAAGCCGCTGTTGAAAACCTCGAACGCGCCGGAGAAGGCCCCGATCCTGCGATACATGCTCGTGTGGTCCCACCCCATGAACAGGCTCGCCTGCCCGCCCATCGACGATCCCACCGCGCCGGTGTCGTCCGGCCCTGCCATCGTGCGGTAGGTTGCATCAATGAATGGCTTGAGTTCCAGCCTCAGGTAGTTGAAGTACCGCTGGTCCGCCCAGCCGCCCGCATCCGGTGCGGCATAATCGCTGAGCCGATTCGATGTGTTGTCCGCGCCAACAATGATCGCCTCACGCATCTGCCCCAGCCGCGTCAACTCCGCCGCCGTTTCGTCGGCGCGCCGCTCCACACCAAACGCCGCCGTCGAGTTGTCAAAGCAGTTCTGACCGTCGTGCATGTAGATGACGGGATAGCGCCTGGTCGGGTGCGAGGTGTACCCACGCGGCAGCACCACGCGATGACGCCGGAACTCGCCGGTGAACGCGGACTGGATCCCCGGAGGGTTCGCGGGCGTGAAGTCACGCGACTGTCCCGTGACGTTCGCCGCGGGCACATAGTTGTAGATGTTCGATGCTTGGAACGCGTTGGGTCGCTGGAGGAGCGCAAGGTCAAGCGTCGTCGTATACGTCGCCGTCCCCGGCGGCTCTCGCTGTGCCCCGCTCGCATCGCTGATGTAGAACTCGATCGGCCGACGCGGCACGCCGAATCCGCGAGCTGCCCACCTTCGAGTCCCATTGGCCGCTGGCCCCACGTCGTGCATCGCGATCGACTGATAAACGCCGCTGCCCGCCGGCTGCCGCCAGTACAGCACCGGAGATGCAAAGTCCGTGTGCACAAACACCGTTTTGCTCGACGGGTCGAGCGTTGACGCCATCGTCGAACCATCCAGGACCGAGCCGATCGGTATGCCGTTCCCCGCGTTGCCGCCCTGTCCGGCGGCATCGTTGCGGGTGTAGTACTGATACGTGTAGCTCGTGTTCGCCGGCAAACTGATGGTTGCTTTCCACACCGGATACGTCGTTGGCTCCAGTTTGACCGCTTTGCGCACGTCGTTCGCGCCAAGTTCGGGCAGCGAACCCAGCACAAAGACCGACTGGCCCACGACGGTTGTCCGGTTGATCTGAAACGTGACATCCTGCCGCTCGACCGCCAGAGCGGGCGCCGCGAGGAGTACGAAACCAGCCACACTCGCTTTCACAACTCTGCCAATCACATCAATACCCCGGGTGAGTCCGTCGAAATCACTGGTCCTTCATACATCCGAATCCATCAAATTCAAGCAGATTGCTCGTTCAATGTCCCCGGTGCATTCAGTGCTTGAATCAGAAGCGCACGCCGCGGATCGTACGCCTGTCGTGCGCGGCCGAGTCCTAGAGCCGACCATCGTCGGCCCGTTCGCGCCCGGGAGGTGTCACATGAACCCAGTTCCACGATTCACGATCGTTGCGGCGGGCCTGCTCACCAGCGCCGCCGCG
>JBGSZV010000265.1:0-7599 GCA_041750235.1 Phycisphaerales bacterium | reverse complement strand
TGGGCGCTTGCCGGCGGCGCGGCGGGCGGCGGCTTTTTCGGAAAGAACCTCTTTCACCACGGAGGTCACAGAGGGGCACGGAGAGGGAGCGGAGGATGCATTGGAATTGTGTGGGGAGACAGAAGGCACGCCCTCTCTGTCACTCGCCGAGCCTCGTGACATCTCTCCCGTCGGGGACGGGAGAGAGTGCGAGCTGGATCCCGTCGGTAATGGGAGAGAGGTGGGGAGCAGCTCCTCTAACGGTGGGACCGGCTTTGCTGCGAGGAGTTCGGGGGTGAGTTCTTTGAGTTCGGCGAGGAAGGTTGGGGTGCCATACACCTCGCGGCGTTTGTTGTTCTTTTCGAAGCGTCCGGCGAGGAGTTCTTCGCGTTTTTCGAGGCTGATGGAGCCCAGGCGTTCGGAGCGGAAGACGTTGAGTTCGGACTGGGCGGCTTTGAGTTCGTTGTAGATGCGGTTGTCGCGGTCGATGAAGGTGTAGACGGCGCGCTCGAGGTCGGCTTTGGTTTTGTAGCCGGGGAGCATGCAGTGGGCCATGACGTGGTTTTCGGGCGCATCCTTGCGGATCTGGCAGATGTGCTCCTCGGGGACGACCCAGCCGGTGTGGGGGTCGGTGTCGCCGGGGGAGAGTTGCGCGCCGAAGGGTTTTTTCTTCTTCGGGTCGCCCTTCGTAGGAACAAAGTCATTTACCACAGAGGACACAGAGTCACACAGAGAAGACGCGGAAGAGTTTTTGTGTGCTGATACAGGAGTGCGCGCGGTGCGTTCGTTCAAGATCTCGCAGCGTTTTTCGTAGATGGCGGCGCGTTTGTGCCAGATGTCGTAGGCGAGGATGGTGCGGGCGGCCTGGACGGAGTCGTCGCGCGTGCGGTCGAGGGCGCGCTCGTGGAGCTCCTTGAGGAGTGAGTCGACGAACTGGGTGGCGGGGGAAGTCATGGAAAGCGAAAAGCGAAAAACGAAAATGAAGACCGAACGAGGTCTCTATGAAGGGGGCGGCGGCCACGAGTTGGCGCGCGCTGGGGTGCTATGCGCTTTGGGGTGGTACGGCGAAGTTGTTGACTGGGTTGGGGTTGCGCGAATGTGTGTGGGGTGGTGATTTTCTCATGCGCGGGGGCGCGGGCGGGCGCACATTTGTGGTCATTCCTCTGCCCCTGCCGGGGCAGGGGGTTCAATGGATCGAGTTCCACGGGTTGCGTTCGCTCGATGACTCGCTCACTTCACCCGTGGCTACAAGCCTTCGCCCCGTTGGGGCGGGGACGTGTGCGATGTGGGTGTGCGCGGGGGTGCGGGTGGGCGCATAAGACCGGTCAATGCGAGAAGGAGTAGGAAAGGCGGGGAGCACGGTCAAACAAGTTGACCATGGCACACGGAGAGGGAGAAGCGGAGCACGGCTGCCGGCGCGCCGGGAACTTCGGCGGGCGTGGCACATGATCCGAGTGCAAAGGCAGAGTGGATGTAGAGCGAGAACCGGAGGCCCAGAGCCCTCACCCCTCGTCGCAAGGCCGCCGAGGACCTCTCCCAGCGTCAGAGCACGATGGGAGAGGGAAGAAAGCGTTCGGCGAGGATTGGAACCGGGCCGATACGGCCCGGCTCGCTCCGTTTGGGGTTGAGGCGCGGCGATCAGGCGCAGGGTTGGCCGAAGTTGGCGAGGAGGAGGGAGAGGTCGGCGCCGTTGACGATGCCGTCGCCGTTGAAGTCGCCGTTGGTCCAGGGGGTGACGATTTCGTCGAAGTTGGCGAGGAGGACGCTGAGGTCGGCGCCGTCGACGACGTTGTCGTTGTTGATGTTGGGGCGGACGATGAGGTTGACGAGGGCGGTGGTGTTGCTGCCGCAGCCGCTGGTGACGATGCAGAAGTAGTCGCCGGCGTCGGCCATGGCGACGTTGGTGAAGCCGAGGCTGCTGGTGGCGAATCTCGGTGTGAGGCCGCTGGCGTTGACGAGGGTTGAGCCGTTGCCGGTGGGGCCGCTGGTGAGCGGGATGTCGATGTAGCCGGTGCCGGAGACGACGCGCTTGTACCACTGATGGGACTGGATGCTCAGCGTCGAGGCGGGGGTTGCGATGCACACGAGTTGAGTGGTGGTGTTGGCGCAGGCGGCGGTGTTGGTGGGGCCGGCTTCGATGCGGGAGCCGCAGAGGGGCGGGATGTTGCGGACGAGCCAGCCGGCGGGATTGCCGTTGAAGGTGCCGTTGCCGCAGAGAAAGGTGCCGTCGTCGCTGACGCCGACGCATTCGGTGAGGACCCATCCGGAGAGGTTGATGCCAATGGTGGGGAGGTAGTCGTTGAGGTCGATCCAAAGGCCGGTTTCGGTCCAGAAAGCGGCTCGCTGGCCTGAGACGGTCTGGACGCTGCCGGTGACGGCGAGGGTGTCGGAGGTGAGGTCTAAGGCGCGAGCCTCGCTCGCGAAGAACGGAAGGGCCAGTTCTTCGAACCCGAGGCCCTGCGTCCAGCGGAAGGCGAGGGCGGACTGGTAGCCGGGTGCGAGGAGGTGGACGCCGACCGCCACGGTGCCCGTGGAGTTGCTGGCCTGAACGAGCGAGGCGCCGGTCGGGGATGCAAGGTTGCCGAGGACTTCGGGTGGAAAGCCGACGCGCCAGCGCGAGGCTTCATTGCCGGGCAGACTGACGGCACCGAAGATGGCTGAACCGTCACCGCTGACGGCGTAGCCGATGGTTTGGGAGTACCCGGCTGGAATGGGCAGGACGTTGAGCGTGCCGTTGTCCCAGCGGAAGGCGCGAACGAGACTGCCCTGCGGGGATTCGCCCGTGACCACACTGCCAGAGTCGCTGACGGCGTAGGCCTTCGCCCAAATGGCGCTCGGGATGAGGCCGAGATTCTGGATGGAGTTTCCGGGCAGGTAGCGGACGGCGGAGAAGTTGCCGGCGAAGGTGAACCCCGCGGCGATGGTGCCGTTTGCGTTCAGCGCGTAGGCCTCGCTGCCGAGGGCGGGGTCGAGCAGTTGCAATCCGAGGACGTTGTCCCACCTCACGGCCCTGCTGGCGGTGCTGACGCCACAGATGGTGGAGCCGTCGGCGCTGATGTCGCGGACAGTGGTCATCGCGAGCGGATCGGCGAGCGGCGCGAGGTTGACGATGACCTGGGCGTGTGCGGCGCGGGTGGCGGCGAGCGTGGTGAGTGCAAGCGCTGCTGCGCGGACGGATGAGATGCGTGGCATGCTGGCGGGCCCCTTGAGTGATCGGACAGGTGAGCGTACCCCGCGAACGTGGGATTCCTAGCCGCGGAAGGGATATCGGCTGGATTCCGGTCGAAATGGGTGTCGACCTCGGGATTGACGAGCGGCTGGGTAGGAACGGGCCGGTTTGCCTACACTGGCGAACCCTCGCATCCCCAACGGACTGTCGCGGAACCCACATGGAGCGGCCTGGAAACACCAACTCGGAAGTGGCGGCGACGCTGGCAACGCACCCGATGCCGACGCGTGGGCGCGTCACGGGGTGGCGGTGGGCGATGGCGGGCGTTGGGGTGACGTGCTTTGGGCTGGGGATCGTGGGGATATTCCTGCCGGTGATGCCGACGACGGTGTTTCTGCTGGTGGGATCGTTCTTCCTGACGCGGAGTTGTCCGTGGCTGGAGGAGCGGATGTTGCGGTGGCCGGTGTTGCGGCCTTACGCGGAGTTTGTGCGGTCGAAGGCGCCGATGTCGTCGCGGATGCGTTGGACGGCGATGGCGATGATGCTGGGGTCGATTGGTGTTGCGACGGGGATTCTGGCGGCGACTGATCGGTTGACGCTGGCGGTGGGCGCGGTGATGGCGGGGTTGGCGGTGGTTGCGGCGGTGGCGATCCTGCTGTTTCGGCGCAATCGCGGGGTGTGAACGTGGCAACATCTCAGATCGTGGGCGGGGTGGCGGTCGATCTGCCGCGCAAGGTCGGGTTCTGGGGCGCGATCGCGGTGATGGTGGGGGTGGTGATCGGGAGTGGGATCTTCCGTACGCCGACGACGATTGCGCAGAACCTCGGCGACCCGTACGTGATCCTGGGTTTCTGGCTGGTGGCGGGGTTGATTGCGTTGTGCGGGGCGCTGACGTTCGCGGAGCTGGCGGTGATGCTGCCGCGGAGCGGCGGGATTTATGTGTTTTTGAGGGAGGGGTTCGGGCGGTGCCCGGCGTTTGTGTTCGGATGGACGTACATGCTGATCACCAAGCCGTCGGCGGCGGGTGGGATCGCGATCATTTTCGCGGAGCACTTCAACTCGCTGACGGGGTTGCAGTGGAACGCGCCGATTCTGACGTGCGCGGCGCTGTTTGTGCTGACGCTCATCAACGTGCTGGGGGTCAAGGGGAGCGCGCGGTTTGCGATCGTGCTGACGACGCTGAAGTACCTGGCGCTGGTGGGGATCATCGTGCTGGGGGTGGTGGCGGCGGTGCGGGAGATGACGGGGGATGGGGGTGTGGGGGACGTGGGGGGCGGGTTTGTGCGCACGGCGTCGCCGAAGCCGCTGATGCAGGCGATCGTGCCGGTGATGGCAGCGATCATGTGGACGTATGACGGATGGAGCGATGTGGGGGCGATCGCGGGGGAAGTGAAGAATCCGCAGCGGACGCTGCCGCGGGTGTACATCTCGGGGACGCTGGCGGTGATCGGGCTGTACGTGCTCGCGAACGCGGTGTACCTGTGGCACATCCCGCTGCCGGAGATGCGGGAGACCAAGACGGTGGCGCCGTTGCTGATGGAGAAGCTTGTGGGGCCGATCGGGGCGACGATGGTGACGGGGATCATCATCATCTCGACGCTGGGATCGTCGCACGCGAGCGTGATGACGGGGGCGCGGGTGACGTTTGCGCAGGCACGGGACGGGCTGCTGTTTGGGTTCCTGGGGAAGATTCACCCGCGGTTTGAGACGCCGTCGACGGCGCTGTGGGTGCAACTGGGGCTGTCGTGCCTGATGGTGCTGGTGTTCAGGGACTTTGCGAGTCTGGCGGACAGCTTCGTATTCACGATGTGGATCTTCTACGGCATGGGTGCGGTGGCGCTGTTCATCCTGCGGCGGAAGATGCGGGATGTGGAACGGGTGTTCCGGGTTCCGGGGTACCCGGTGGTGCCGGCGGTGTTCATTGTGTGCAGCGCGGTGATGACGGGACTATCGATCTGGCAGGACCCCAAGACGACGGGGATGTGGCTGGGGGTGCTGGCGGTGGGGGTGCCGGTGTATTTCGTGTGGCGGAAGCTGTACCCGGTTGCATCTGGCCCGGAATGAGTCGGGCGGACCCACGGCATCCGCACTTGTGCGGGGTTGTGCGGATGGGTCAGTTCCTTAGCATGGGCATGGTCGGGGGCTGTGCTTTGTGTTCGATGGATGTGGGGCTGAGGAAGGAACGACGTCATGAGGAAGGTTTCTGTTGCGTGCGCTGCTGGCGCGGTGTTTGGGCTGGCCGGCGCCGCGAGCGCTGATTTTTCGGGGCAGCCGATCCTGGGGCCGTTGGGTCCGGGCAGTTCGGTGAGCGGGAACACGGTCGGGGCGAGCGACGACAACGACGGGTTCTTCAGCGGCGGGCCCATCTTCTTTATCTGAGATGGTGGCGATGATGTGTGGTCGCTGACGTGGCCGGGTGGCGACCTGCAGGTGGATCTGCTCTACAACAACCAGGTGTGCGACGTAGACCTGTTTGTGTACTCGCCGGGGAGCCTGGATGAGACGGGCGACTACGGCATCACGAACTCGCCGGTGGACACTGTGAGCCTGGCCGGCGCGCCGGCGGGGACGTACTACATCGTGATCGACAGCACGGCGGGCGCCGAGGGGGCGTATCAGTTGAATGTCAGCGACATTCCGGCGCCGGGCGGGATCGCGGTGGGACTGATCGGACTGTTGGCGGCGGGGCGTCGTCGGCGGTGATTGGGTCGAAGAGAACGGCATTGCCAACCCCCGCGGATCTCCTCCGGCGGGGGTTTTTCATTGGGACGGGAAATATCGCGAGAAGGTGCAAGGAATGGGAGGGCTGCGGCAAGTCATGGTGTTCCCCGATGGAGGTCGGCCTTGCGTGAGGCGTGGCCGTGGGTCCGGCGGGGACAGGAGATGAACCATGACACGTCGCGCGATGACTATCGCTTTGTCCGCAGGGTTGGTTGGTGTGGCCGCCGGTTCGGCGCAGGCGGTGAACTATCCGTTGAACTGGCTGAACATGGCCCCGACGCCTTTTGGCTCGAGTGTGCCGAACAACTCGGTGTTCAATCTGCCGGGGGTGGGACCGGTCACGGTGACGTACAACCTGCCGACGACGTTTACGGATGCTCGATTCACGAATCCGTCGTTTCAGAACGAGAGCGTGACGAACGGTCCGGACACGTACTCGTGGGGCGCGCAGGAGATGTTCGCCGCGGTGAACGGGGTCAACCAGACGAATACTTGGGACATCACTTACACGTTCTCGGGGACGCTGGCGCCGGGGACGATTTACCTGGGGATCTCGGGTCTGGGCGCGACGACGAATCCGGGCGGCGGGTACTCGGTGGCGACGGTGTTCCAGAACGGCAACTATCTGGGCGACGTCAACAGCTCCGGGGCCTTCGGGCCGACGAACTACACGCCTGGCGCGGGCGTGTTCTCGATGCAGAACTCATTGATTGCTGCGGGCGGTATTGATCCGCACTGGAACTCGCAGCTCGGGCTGGTGCAGATCATGGATCCGATCAGCTCGCTGACGGTGCACTTCAGTCAACTGGGCGGCGACGGCCTGGGTGTGAACATCGCGGCGGTGGTGCCGGCCCCCGGTGATGGCGCGTTCCTGATGCTCGCCGGGTTGGCGGCGATGCGGCGGCGTCGGCGCGACTAATCGGGTTGCGGATCTCTCGGTTTCTTCCTGTCCTCTCTCAGAATGAAACAGGCCACGTCGCGCGACGTGGCCTGTTGCTTTGTCGTGTTGTGGGAGCGGATCAGGCCTGGGGTTTGCCCTTGGCGACGGCGCCTTTGAGGGCGTCGGCCTTCTGGGTCTCGGTGAGTTCTGCCCAGCCGGAGATGCAATCTTCGCAGCAGAAGCCGACGGTCTGGTTGTTCCACTGCGTGGTGACCTGGGGGTTCACGGGGTGGTCGTGCATGAGGGCGCAGTAGTGGTTGACGCTGGTGACGGTTCCGGGCTTGACGGACTCGCAGTAGGCGGCGTCTTCACCGCTTTTGTTGCTCGCGCAGCCGGCAAGGGTCACGGCGAGGAAGGTGAGGGCACAGGTGGTCGTGGTGCGCATGGCTTTGGTCTCCTGAAAGTTGACGCTTCACGATACCTCCGAGGGGTCGCGGGTGTCGCGAAGGCGGCACGCTGTGCAGGCGGCAGCGTCTGCCGGTTCGATTCGACCGGATTGGCTGAGGTTGGCGGAGATCCGCCGTCGATTGGCGGGGCTCGGCCAATGGTGGGGCTGTATTACCGCTGGAATGGCGAGAATGTCCGGCACGCGGGTTGCTCTCTGTCACTGCGTCGAAAAGAACATGGCGCCCGCCCGAGACTGTTTGGGTGGGTGACTGAGTGATAAGGGAGACTGAACGATGAACGGATCACGGAAGGTTTGGAGCGTGCTGGCGGTGACGATGCTGTGCCTGAGCGGTTCGATGACCGCGATGGCTCACCGCGGGTCGGACGACGGCCCCGGCGATGA
>JBGSZV010000264.1:0-13628 GCA_041750235.1 Phycisphaerales bacterium | reverse complement strand
CGGCGTCGTGAGCGGGCATCGGGCGGGAGTATAGGGGTGGTTGGGGGTGGAACACGGGGTGGTCGCGGGCGGGTCGGGATCGGGGCGCGCGGCAATATTGGGGACTTGCTGAACACGATTGGCGGGGTCGGTCGATACGAGTCGGACCGAGAACTTCGCTCTCGGGGCGACGCAATCGCGCGTCGGAGCGGAACTTGGGCACCGGCGGCGTCGCCGGGACCTGTCGGCCGGTGTGGCGTCGGGTCCGGGGGGCGCGGGTCGTCGGGGTTCATTGGACGGTGTGTTTGTACGTGGGATGCGTGCAAGGAGAGTCGTGGTGAGCAAGCCGACAAACGGGAGCGGGGGCACGCAGCGGAGCACGGGACGAGCGAGGTGGCGCAGTTGCGCTCGCTTTGTGAATCGCGTCTTGACGCCTGCCGCGTTGATCGCCGCAACCACGATGATGGGATGCGAGGGCGACGATTGGCTGATCAATCCGAGCACGGTGGGTCGCTGGCAGCACACGCCGACGATCGTGCCGGTGCTCGAGCGGATCGACGTGATCGAGAGCGACTCGGGCGACTACGTGGATGTCACGCAGGTGACGCCGCAGGACCTGATCCCCGAGCCGCGTGACTACCAGGTATCGCCGGGTGATGTGCTGCGGGTGCAGGTGCTGGACCTGTTGCCGGGCGGCGCGCCGTTGCGCGATGATTATCTCGTGGATCAGCGGGGATACATCAATATCCCGCTGCTCGAGCCGGTGTTCGTCGGGGACAAGACGGGCGGGGATGCACAGCGCGCGATCGCTGATGCGCTCATCAAGGCTGATATTCTCGATGCGCCGCAGGTGAACGTGATCGTCGTGGGCCAGCGCCAGGCGACGGTGTCGGTGTTTGGTGCGATCGCGGGCGTGGGCCGCTACCAGATCCCCAGCCCCGACTACAGGCTTTTGGATGCGCTCACTGATGCGGGCGGTCTTTCGCCGATCATTGCCAAGGTCTACGTGATCCGTCAGGTTCCCTTGTCGGATGATGTGAAGCGCGGCGTGCGGCAGACGGATGATCCGACGACCGGCCGCGGGGAACGTCCGAAGGAGACGGGCGAAGACCTCCTGGAACTCATCGAAACACTGACGGCGCCCAAAGACGGCGCGCCCCCGCCTCCTCCGCCCAGCCCGGGCGTGGTGGGAATGTCGGCGCTGTCGGACGGCACGCGGACATCGCGGGCCCGCGGCGCGAATGGCGTCGGTCTCTCGGCGATGCAGCCGGATGGGGATGGCGTCGAGCCGATTATTGATCTGCCGGACGATCTGGTTTCGCCGCCGACGGCTTCGGCTTCGTCGGCGTCAGGCCAGAGCAGCGCTCCGATGCCGACGGCGTCGGCCAAATGGGTGTTCCTGGACGGCGAGTGGGTGAAGGTGATGCGGTCGAGCGCTCCGAGCGTTCCGTCGCTCCCGGAGGCCGAGGATCCGCTGGCGTCGGCCCCCGGGCAGGCGGGCGACCTGGTCACGCAGCGCGTGATCGAGGTTCCGACGGCTCCGTTGCTGCAGGGAATGGCGCAGTACAACATCGTGATCCGGCCGGGTGATGTGATCCACGTTCCGAGCCCGGACCAGGGCAACGTGTATGTGGGTGGGCCGGGCATCAGCCGTCCCGGCACGTACAACATGCCCTTTGCGGGTCGTCTGACGCTGACGCGGCTGATTTTTGCCGCCGGCGGGCTGAGCGCCCTTTCGGACCCGAACCGGGTGGACCTCACGCGGATGATCGGGACGGACCGTCAGGCAACTGTTCGGTTGAACGTCCACGCGATCTTCGAGGGGACGCAGCCGGACATCTTCATCAAGCCCGACGATATGCTGAACTTCGGCACCAACTTCTGGGCGCTGCCTTTGGCGGTGATCCGTGGCGGATTCCGGATGACCTACGGGTTCGGGTTCCTGCTGGATCGCAACTTCGGCAACGACGTGTTCGGTGCACCGCCGGACAGCAATAACTTCAACTGATTGGCGGTCGGACGAAGGGAACGGGTCGATCCCGCGGCAGGATGCCGAACCATCGAGGAACTTGGGGCGTACCAACTCACCTTGCTGTGAGTGGCCTGGTCGGGTTATCGGCTGGACCGGAGGGGCGGAACGCCGGTGGGCGTGAAGCGGCCGGTCGGTCGGACCGAACGGTGGTGTCGAGGTTTCGGCCTTCTCTGGTTGGTGGGAGGTGGATTGAGTACGGCTGCGACATCCCGCGGCAGTTCGGCGCCGGCGACGAAGCCGGGCGCGAAGGCTGCGCCGCGCGTGGAGGTCGATCCGGCGGTGATGGTGATGGCGGGGATCCTGGGGGCGTGCTTTATCGCGCTGTTCTGGATCTTCCTGGCCAAGCAGTACGGCCCGACGGGGTTCAGCATTGGCTACCCGGAGGACTGGGGCCACTCGTACATCGTGCCGTTCATCAGCGGGTATTACGTGTGGAAGCACCGGGTCGCGCTGTCGCGGATCGAGCGGTCGGTGTTCTGGCCGGGGCTGCTGCTGGTGGTGGTGGGGATCGTTTCGTACACGAACTTCATCGTCGGGTACTCGAATCACATGTTCCAGGGTCTGTCGATGCTGGTCGCGCTGTGCGGGCTGGTGCTGCTGATGCTGGGGCCGAAGGTGTTCGGCGCGCTGGTGCTGCCGATCGGGTACCTGGGCTTCCTGGTGACGATCTCCGAGCGGGTGATGATCGAGATCACGTTCCGGCTGCAGTTGCTTGCAGCGCAGGGTTCGTGGGTGCTGCTCAACATGTGCGGGATCGACACGAACATCCAGGGCAACACGCTGGAGGTGTTCAAGGCGTCGACCGGCGAGGTGTTGCCGTTGAACGTGGCGCAGGCATGCGCGGGGATGCGGATGGTGATCGCATTCATTGCGCTGTCGGCTGCGGTGGCGCTGTTCAGCGTTGATCGCTGGTGGAAGCGGGTGGCGGTGGTGCTGCTGGCGGTTCCGGTGGCGGTGCTGATGAACGTGGTGCGCGTGGCGGTGCTGGGGTTCCTGTCGCTGTACGACCCCAAGCTGGCGCAGGGCGACGCCCACACGCTGATCGGGACGATCCTGCTGGTGCCGGCGTTCGGGCTGTTCATGGCGTGCGTGTGGGCGCTCAACAAGATCGAAGAGTCGGAGGCGAAGCCCGCATGAACTGGTCGAAGCTGCGCAACCCGGCGTTCATTACGGCCTTGGCGGTGCTGGTCACCGGCGCGGTCGGGCTGTCGCAGGTGATCCGCGTGCGTGGGTTGCACCTGACGAAGGAAAAGATCAACGCGCCGGACAACCGGCAGTTCCACTCGATGCCCTCGAAGTACAAGAGCTGGGAGCAGCTCGGTCGCGACGAGGAGATGAGCAAGGAAGCGATCGAGGAGCTGGGCACGGCGAACACGATCTCGCGGGTGTACCAGGAGATCACGGAAACGGCGGAGCAGCGTCCGCGCCGGATCGAGGTTCACATCGCGTACTACACCGGCATGATCGACACCGTGCCGCACGTTCCCGAGCGGTGCATGGTGGGATCGGGGTGGACCAAGGACGGGCAGACGGTGCTGGTGGATGTGCCGCTGGACATGAGCCGCCTCTCGAAGGAGGCGGAGCTTGATCAGAAGGTGCACGGCGTGACGAGCGTGTACCGCGGACTGGCGACGGACCCGCCGGGTCGCGTGCGTCTGCCCAAGGGGATCGAGAACCTGCAGATGTCGGTGACGCCGTTCGTGCATTCGAGCAAGCATCAGCGATTCGCGGGGTACTTCTTCATCGCCAACGGCGGTGTGGTCGCTTCGGCGAACCAGGTGCGGTTGCTGGCGTTCAAGCTGGACGAGAAGTATGCGTTTTACTGCAAGGTTCAGTTTTCGAGCCTTGATATCACGAGCGCCAAGGAACTGGGCGAGGTCGCGGGGAGCATGCTGGACGAGATGCTCGGCGACATCATGCGGCGCGTGCCGGACTGGATTGAAGTGGAGGCGGGTCGGTACCCGCTGCCGGAGACCGGTGGACAGGTTTGACGTTGATTGATCCGAGCGGGAGCTGTCCCGCTTTGTTGAGTACTGAGCGGCGATGCCGCGAGAAGAGGGTTTGAGGATGGCTTCGAAGGTCAACACTCGTTTCGTCGTGATCCTGGTCTGTGGCCTCTTGATCCTGTTCGGGAGCGTGGCGGTGCTCGCGGCCCGCATGCTCACGCAGGGCGGCGAGCGCTACATCAAGAAGGGCGACGAGGCGCTCGCGGCCGGTGATGTGAAGCAGGCGGCGGCGTTCTACGAGCGCGCGGTCGGCAAGAAGGGCGGGCAGACCAACGAGGCGTGGCTGATCAAGTGGCGTGATGCCCTGGTGCAGACGACGCCCGCGACGCAGCTTGACTACGGCAAGGCGTACCAGTTCTACGTCCGCATCCTGGATCAGCTGGCGAAGATCGCGCCGACGGACCCGCAGAAGCAGCTGGACTACATCAAGGAGCGCACGGCGCAGATCCGCGTGGACGGGACCGCGCGTGAAGAGGCCGAGTTCCTGATCGAGGAGGTCAACGGCTGCCTCGAGGATCTGGATCCAGAGAATCCCCTGACGAAGAAGCTCCTGGGCTACCGCGGCGGCGCGCAGCTTGAGCGGATGCGGGTGACGAACACGGTCACGGAAGAGGAGCGCGAGCAGGCGCTCAAGGATGTGACGATCGCGGCGGAGGCGGACCCCACGAACTGGGAAGCCAACATCAACGTCGCGAGCTACTGGTACATCCTCTCGCAGCAGGCCTCGGTGTCCGGTCGCAAGAACGAGTCGAAGGAGTTTGCACAGAAGGGCCGCGAGGCGCTGGAGAAGTACATCGCGAGCAACCCGAAGCAGCCCGAGGCGCGGGTGATGCTGTTCAATGTGAAGCGGAGCGAGCTGTTCAACGAGATGAACACGATGGAGGAGCGCCGCAAGGCGGTCCGTCCGCTGATCGAAGAGGCGACCGAGATCTTCGACATCATGCTGGAGGCGGACCCCACGACGATGCGCCCGACGCTGCTGTACGCGGCGCGCGGTTCGGTGCTGATCGATGAATCGCTCAACGACAAGTACGTCAAGGTACTTGAGCGCACCCTCGAGGCGCAGCCGAACGAGCCTGAGCTGATGCTTGGTTACGGCGAAGCGAAGGAGATGGTCGGCGATGTCGAGGAGGGGATCGCGCTGTACCAGAAGGTGGTCGAGCTTCCCGATCGGCCGGTGAGCCTGGCGGGCGTGGTGCTGCCGATGTACCGGCGCGTGGCGGTCGGCAAGCAGATCGACTCCATGATGCAACTGCTGAACACGACCGGTGATGAAGAGCAGCGCAAGGTTGTGCTCGAGCGGGCGAAGAAGTATCGCGACAAGCTGGCGACGATGGTGGACGTCAACACGGAGAACGAGCTGAAGCTGCGTGACGGCGTGCTGGCGGTGGCGGAGGGTCGGTACGACGCGGCGGTGGCGCTGCTCTCGGATCTGCGCTCCGGCGGCCAGTCGGAGAACTCGCGTGTGCTGCTGCCGCTCGCCGAGGCGCTGCGTCGCCAAGGGAACATCGGCGAGGCCAAGCGGATCTACGACAAGCTGTACGAGCAGGGGATCACGGACGTGAGCCTTTTGCTGCGGCTGGGCGATCTGTACCTGGTGTCGATGCAGGACCCGGCGCGGGCCCGCGTTTACTACCAGGCGGCGCTCGCGCAGGACGCGAACAACGAGGCGGCCAAGCAGCAGCTTGCACGCATCACCGCCATCGAGAAGGGCGGCGAGGACGGCGTGCTGCCGGAGGATGCCGCGAAGGCGGATCCGGTGCTCGCGGTGATCGTCGAGGCGGCGGGCCTGCAGAGCAAGGGCGAGGGCGAGAAGGCCTCGAAGATGCTGGCTGACGCCATGGTAAAGAACCCGGGCGACCAGCGCCTGCTGCGCGCGGCGATCCAGGTCATGATGTCCGACGGTCGGCGTGATGAGGCGCTGGCACTGGTGCGTGAGGAACGCAAGAAGCGCCCGGACGACAAGGACCTTGAGAATACCGAGACGTACCTTGCGACTGAAGATCCGAAGGAAGCCGCGCTGAAGGTGCTCGAGTCGGCGGACGCGACGCCGTTGCAGAAGGCGCTTGGGCGGTATCAGATCAACGCGAAGTTCAATGATGTGGCGGGCGCCAAGGCGGCGTTTGCCGAGGCCGAGAAGCTCGGGCCGGATGAGCCGGCGGTGGTTGAATCGGGCTTCCTGCTGGCGCTGGCGGAGCGCGAGTTTGACCGGGCCCGCGGCTACGCGACGCGGGCGGGCGAGAAGAACATCGATCAGTTGAACGGCCTGAGCTTCCAGGGACGACTGGAGCTTGCGCAGGGCAAGAGCCGCGATGCCGCGGCGACGTTCCGGAAGGCGGTCGACAAGATCCCCGAGCGTCCTGAGAGCTGGCGCTGGCTGGCGCAGGCCCAGACGATGAACGGCGATATCACCAACGCGGTGGAGAGCTACGCGCGTGCGCTGGCCGGGCGACCGAGCGACGTTTCAATCGCCAAGGAGTACGCGCGGACGCTGTACGCCGTCGGACAGCAGAAGGAAGCGCTGAAGGTCGCGCGGGACGTGATGAAGTTCGGCGGTGACCAGGACCTGTACGCGATGTGGCTGGAGCTTGAGGGCACGGTGGGCGACACGAAGGTCGCGATCGAGAAGCGTGAGATCACGCTCAAGGGCGAGCCATCGAACCTGCCGAACGCGGCGGCGCTGGCGCGGCTGTACATCTCGCAGGCGCGGTATCCGGATGCGGGACGCGTGATCGAGACGATCGCGAAGCAGAAGGATGTGGATCCGCTACAGGCGGCGAGCCTTCGTGCTGAGCTTGCGGCGGCGGAAGGAAAGATCATCGATGGCGCCAAGCAGTACGCGGATCTGATCGCCGCGACGCCGGAGAAGGATCGGACGATCAACATGTACAGCGCGTATGCGCGGTACCAGATGAAGCACGAGCAGTTCCAGGACGCGGCGACGACGCTGGCCGAGGCCCGCGCGTACCAGTCGAAGGAGCGGATGGAGGCCGACCGGCAGCTGGGCGACCTGCTGTTTGATCGCGGCATCAAGGGGATGGCGGCGTCGGCCGAGGTGCGGATGACGGGCGACACGACGCAGGCCGATATCTTTGAGCAGCGCGCCCGCGAGTTCCTCGAGCAATCGCGGGAGGCCTACCAGCGTGTGATTGATGCGGGCGCCGATCAGGGGACCGACGGCCACGCGGTATCGAAGCGCGTGGCGGAGGCGTATGCGCGACTGGACCAGTACGACAAGGCCGACGCCGCGATTCAGGCGATGATCGACCGCGTGCCGGCCGACCAGCGCGACGCGATGGCGAAGGACCGCGAGGTGATGCTGCTGCGGGCCCAGTTCGCGATTGGCGCAAAGGACCGTCGGCGTGCGCGCGAGATCCTCGACAAGGCGTGCGAGCTGTACCCGACGGAGCCGTCGCCCTTCCTGCGGCGAGCGATCCTGAGCGAGTCGGAGCCGGGCGATTCGATGTTCGCCGACGCGATCGCCGACCTTGACAAGGTGAACACGCTGCGTCCGGGGATGATCGAGGCCTGGCAGCTTCGCTGCGAGATGTACCGCAAGCGGAACCGGATGGATGAGGCGTATGTTGAGCTTCGCAAGGGCATCCAGGCGAACCCGAACGACAACGGCCTGAAGATGTTCCTCGTCGAGATGATGACCCGCGAGGGCAAGAGCGAAGAGGCGGCCGCGGAGCTGGTGCGCTTTGCGCGCGAGCGTCCGGAGGACATGGAGTGGGCCAAGCTCGCTGCGGAGCGGTGCTCGAAGCAGCAGATGTGGGTGCTGGGCGATGAGCTGTGGTCGAAGCTGTATTACCAGGAGCGCGAGCCCAAGGACCGCGACTACATGTACGCGGCGCGGCTGCTGGAGTGCAAGCTCCGTCGCTCGGACAAGAAGCCCGACAAGCGCGACGTCGTGGCGCTGCTCTACTGGGTGAAGGAGATCCCGGAGCAGGACCGCTGGCTGTACATGCTGCGGGCGCGGGGCAACGTGTACCTCGAAGAGCTTGCAAAGGGTGCGGAGTTCGCCATCCAGAGCTACGAGAAGTGCGAGGGCAACACCGAGGCGCTGACGCGGTGGTTCAACGAGCTGGCGAGCATCCAGGGGCCGGAGGGTTTCGGCGAGGGTGTGCTGGCGAGCATCGAGAAGAAGGGCGCCCTTCCTCCGATCGTGCAGATCGCGCGGTTCGGCAACAAGTTCGCGAAGGCGACGGGTGAGGTTCAGCTCGCGGAGCTTGCCAAGCTCGACAAGCTGACCCCGTCCACGGACCGGCTGGCGCGGCTCGAGCTGTGCCGTCTGGGCCAGCGGGTGATGTATGTGCAGCGGAAGTTCCCCGAGGCGGTGAAGTACGCCGAGGAGGGGATCAAGATCTTCCCGGACGATCGCGAGCTGAACAACAACGTCGCGTACCTGCTGGTGAAGAACATGGACAAGCCGGCGGAGGCGCTGCCATACGCCAAGCGTGCGACGGAGCTGGACCCCCGGAACTCCTCTTCGCTGGACACGCTGGGCGTGGTGTATCTGCGTCTGGATCAACTGAGCGACGCCGAGCAGGTGCTTTCCCGCGCGGTGGCGACGGCGAAGCTGGCGGAGGAAGTGCTGACAGCGAACCTGCACTACGGCCAGACGCTGCTGAAGCGTGGCGACAAGGACGGGGCCAAGCGGGCCTATAACCAGGCGTCGAGCGGCTTTGGGCAGTGCGACAAAGAGACGCAGGACCTCTACAAGGCGGAGCTGGAATCGCTGGGCAACGACGTGAAATAAGCCGAAGAGGATTGGTGGCAGCCGCCCCGACCTCTGGGGCGATCAGGCAGGGTTTGCGCTCCAGGGAGGGGGCGCGCATCGAGAAGTGACAGGACGGCCTTGACCGCGGAGCGGGCGAGCGCCTTCGGAGTTGTGCGCCGTGATGAACTTCACGGCGATGGGGCGGCGTCGGGCCGCCCGAAAGGATCCGCGGTATGTCGACGGCCATCGCAACCCAGCGCGCCAACCCGCCCATGCCCCGTCCGTCGGCGCCGCCTCCGGCGTCGTCGATGAACGCGGTGCTGGACCCGTTCCGCGTTTTGCGCCAGTATTACCCCTGGCTGACGCTGGCGGGGATCGTGGGCGGCGCGATGGGCGTCGGGCTGTACATCGTGCTGCTGATCATGTCGCCGAAGTACACGGCGGCGGCGACGTTCCAGATCCATCCCGCGATCGAGAACGCGGCGGACCCGGTGAACCAGACGCAGAGCGGCGCCGGCGGCGGCGAGCTTGACCGGTACATGGCCACGCAGGTGCTGGTCATGAAGTCGGACCCGATCCTGAAGAAGGCCTTGGACGAGCCGAACGTCAAGAACAAGACCGACTGGATCAATCAGTTCAAGGTCAACGGAATCGTGGACCCGTCGGAATCGCTGAAGAAGCTGCGGAAGATCGTTTCCGCGCGAGTGATTCCCGAGACGTCGGTGGTGCGCCTGGCGGTGACGACGGGCAGCGCGGATGATGCGCAGATCATCGCGAAGGCGATCCGCGACGTGTTCCTGTCGGACAACACGAACATGACCAGCCGCGACACGCAGAAGCTGCTGGAGCAGTTCGAGCGCAAGGTGAAGTCGCTGAAGACGGACGTCGAGGCGCTGGACGCCCAGATGGAGAACCTGGTCAATAACGAGAGCCTCCCGGCGGTGAACCAGAAGGACACCGCGATGTACGCCAAGGCGGTCGCGCTGCAGACGCAGCTGGTCGCGCTGGACGGGGAGCTTTCGCGGGCCAAGGACCAGCTCAAGCAGTACGAAGAAATGCTCAACAGCCCGGGCGGCACGCAGTACCCCGAGGCGGTCCGCCAGGCGGCCGAGCAGCGCGGCGTTGTTCAGCAGATGGACGCCCAGATCGGTTTCGCGGTGGCGGACCTCACGGGCCTGCGCCGCGAGTACGGCGACAATCACCCGACCGTGATGCGGGCTCAGAACCGGATCGACGCGATGCTCGAGGAGCGTCGGCGTCGCCTCGAGAAGGAAATGGCCGACACGTTCAAGGCGGCGCTCGAAGGGCTGCGGAACGGCGTGGCGAACTTCGAGGCCTCGAAGCGCGACATCATCGCGCAGTCGGAAGAAGTGAACAAGAAGCTCAGCGAGATCACCTCTCTGCTCAAGCGGTACGAGGATCTGGCGATCGATCGTGCGCTGAAGATGGAGCAGGTCAAAGAGCTTGAAAGTCAGGTCGCGAACCTGGGGCTGATCGTCGAACGCGGCGGTCGCGTGCGTCCCCTGCAGGACGTTGAGAAGCCCGACCAGGTGTCGTTCCCACTGCTGATTCCCACGGTGGCGCTGTCGATGATCCTGGTGCTTGGTCTGGCCAGCGGCGTGATCGTCTTGAAGGAACTCCGCGAGCAGCGGATCCGCAGCCCGCAGGACATCGCGATGATCCCGCGGACCCGGGTGCTGGGCATCGTGCCGGAGATCGGCATGGACCCGACGAATCCGCAGCGAATCGAAACCGCGTCGCTGGATCGTCCGGACGGCGCGATCGCGGAGAGCATCCGCCAGATCCGCACGGGCATCCTCAAGACTTGCCACGAGAAGCAGTACAAGACGCTGCTGGTCGCGTCGGGCATGCCCGGCTCGGGCGGCACATCGCTGGTGTGCAACCTCGCGGTGAACGCGGCGGCGATCGACCTGAACGTGCTGATCATCGATGCGAACGTGCGTCGTCCGGCGATCCACACGATCTTCGGTGTCCAGGGCGGCCCCGGCCTTGCCGAGGCGCTCGCGGGCAGCACGTCGCTCGAGGGCGCGGTGCAGCAGTCGAGCGTGGCGGGTCTGCACATCATGCCCGCGGGCAATGATCGCAGCCGTGCGTACGAGCGTTTCACCACGCAGGCGATGATGGAACTGCTGGTGAAGGCACGGGAGAAGTATGACCTTGTGATCGTCGATGCGCCTCCGGCGGTGGTGTCGGGCGACGCCTTGGCCCTCGCGGGCAAGTGCGACGCCGCGGTGCTCGTTGTCCGGGCGTACAGCGAGAAGCGTGGTCTGCTCGCGCGTCTGCGTCATCAGTTCGACGATGTCCGCGCCGAGTTCCTGGGCGTGGTGGTCAACGCGGTTCGTCCGTCGGCCGGCGGCTACTTCAAGCGGAACTTCGAGGTCAGCACCCGCTACCTCAACGCCGCTGATGAGCCGACGCCCAAGACGCCGAACGCCGAGTCCACCGAGTCGTAATCCAGCGGACGGAGGTCGCGGACGTGACGAGAGCGGGTCCACAGCCACGACGCTGCCTTGTGACCGGCGGCGCCGGGTTCATCGGCTCGCACCTCGTCGAGGGGCTGCTCGCCGGTGGCGACAGCGTCACGGTGATCGACGACCTTTCGACGGGTCGGCGCTCGAACCTCGATGCCGCACGGGCGGCGGCGGGGGGAAGGCTGCGCGAGGTGATCGGCGACCTGGGTTCCACGCTCGCGGGGATGACTCCTGCGAATGCGGAGCACTATTTCGACGAGATCTACCACCTTGCAGCGGCGGTCGGCGTGAGGCGGGTCGTCGAGCGGCCGGTGGAATCGATCGAGACGAACGTGTTCCAGACCGCGGCGGTGCTGAAGTATGCCGCGGCGCACCGGGACGCAGGACGGCAGGTTCCTTTGACGCTGATCGCGTCGAGTTCCGAGGTCTACGGCAAGTCGAGCAAGGCGCCCTTCTCGGAGGACGACGACGTCGTCTACGGCCCGACGACGGTGCTGCGGTGGTCGTACGCGTGCAGCAAGGCGATTGATGAGCATCTGGCGATCGCGCACAACGCCTCGGGGCGGGTTCCGACGGCGGTGGTGCGGCTATTCAACACGGTCGGGCCGCGGCAGGTGGGGGAGTACGGCATGGTGCTCCCGAACTTCGTGCGGTCGGCGCTGGCGGATGAGGACCTGGTGGTGCACGGCGATGGGCGACAGTCGCGCTGCTTCTGCGATGTGCGGGACGTGGCGCCGATGCTGCCGCGGGTGCTGAGGGAGCCGCGCTGCCGTGGTGGCGTGTTCAACGTCGGCTCGGACCGGCCGATCAGCATCATCGAACTGGCGGAGCTGGTGATCGGGACGCTGGGCTCGCGCTCGCGGACCAAGCTGGTGAGCTACGAGAGCGTGTTCCGCGCCGGCGTGGGGGTGTTCGAGGATCTTCGGCAGCGGCAGCCGGACCTCACGCGGCTTCGCGCTGCGGTAGGCTTTGCGCCGGTCATCGGGCTCGAGCGGACGATCCGGGATGTTGCCGAGGAGATTCGCTCCTCGCGCCAGGGCGCATCGAGCAGTGTTTCAGCGGAGGTGGGGTGAGCGTGGTTGATTCACCGATCATCCCGTCGTCGACGGACACGCCGATGCTGCAGAACGCGGCCTCGGGTTCAATGGGCCTGGGCGACCTTGCCTCGGGGACTGCGGCGGGCGCTGAGGATGCGCCGGTGACGGCTCTGGGATTGTTCCACGACTATCTCGCGGTGTTCATTGTCGCGTTCCTGATCACACTCATCGTGACGCCTTTCCTGCGGAAGCTGGCGATCGCGCACGGGGTGGTGGACCGGCCGCTGGAGGCTCGGAAGGCGCACCGGGTTCCGGTGGCGTACCTGGGCGGCGTGGGCGTGTTCCTGGGGATCATGGGCGGCATCGCGTTCAGCTTCCTGGGATTCGGCGGCGAGATCCCAGAGTCGGTGATGCGGATTCATGAGTCCAAGGGGAACCTGGTCGCGGTTCCCTTCTCGATTCTGCTGGGCATCCTGGTGATTACGCTGATCGGCCTGGTGGATGATGTGAAGGGGCTGGACCCGCGGCTGAAGATCTCTGGCCAGTTGCTTGCGGCGGCGGCGCTGGCGCTGGACGAGGTGGGAACGAACGTGGCGGCGGGGATTCTGAAGCCGGTGGGCAACCTGCTGGGCAATCAGGACCTGACGTATCACATCGCGCTGCCGTTTGACCTGCCGCTGGCGACGCCGACCAACCTGATCACGATCGACATCATCTACTGGGCGGGGGTGGTGATCATCGCCCTCTTCGTGCTGGGCGCGACCAATGCGAGCAACCTGATCGACGGGTTGGACGGGCTGCTCAGCGGCGTGACGGCGATCGCGGCCGCGGGATTGCTGGTGCTGGCTCTGCTGCTCGCGACGCACGACGACGGCAAGCTGGACTCGGCGCGGATCGTCCTGTGCCTGGCGCTGCTCGGTGGCTGCATGGGTTTCCTGCCGCACAACTTCAACCCGGCGACGATATTTTTGGGTGACTGCGGGTCGCTGCTGCTGGGGTACCTGACGATCGTGATCGTGCTGAGCCTGGGCGATACGGGCAAGAGCGCGCTGGTGGTGGCGGGGTTGACGATCTACGCGATCCCGATCATCGACACGGTGCTGGCGATCGTGCGCCGGAAGATGGCGGGCAAGCCGATGAGCGCGCCCGACGATCAGCACCTGCACCACATGCTCAAGCGGGCGCTGGGCGTGAAGGGGGCGGTGCTGACGCTCTACCTGATCGGCATCGTGTTCGCGGGGCTGGGCGTGTGGCTGAGCATGGGCCGCGTGCGCGTGGTGTTCACGATCGCGATGGTTGTGGCGGCGTTCATCGGGGTGACGGCGGTGAAGATCGCGCGTCGCCATGCGATCGAGGCGCAGG
>JBGSZV010000263.1:0-3839 GCA_041750235.1 Phycisphaerales bacterium | reverse complement strand
GCGCCGCCGCCGTGGTGCACCGGGCCGTCGAGATCCTCAACGAGCAGCTTGATGAAACCCGGCGCGCCTTCCGCATCGAGAAGGTCGCCGGTGGCTACCGCCTGATGACCCGCCCCGAGCACGCATGGGCAGTCACCGCGCTCCACGGCGTTCGCGAGAGCCACAAGCTCACCCGCGCCGCGGTCGAAACCCTCGCCATCGTCGCCTACCGCCAGCCCATCACCCGCGCCGAAATCGAAGCCATCCGAGGCGTCGCCGCCGGCGACATCCTCCGCGCACTGCTCGACCGCCGACTCGTCGCCATCGTCGGCCGCGCTGAGGAACTCGGACGCCCAATGCTCTACGGCACGAGCAAGCGATTCCTCGAACTCTTCGGCCTCAGCTCGCTCAAGGATCTTCCCACCGTCGGTGAGCTTTTCCCGGGCGTGGACATCAAGCCCGCAAAGAAGCGCGCCATGACCACCGCCGCCCCCGAGAGCGAGGCTTCTGAGAGCGCCCCGGAATCGTCCGATCCGGCGGAGCACGCGTGAATCGCGTCGCAGCGATCACCCTGGGTGTGGCCTGCGCCCTGGTCGGCGGCTGCTCCTCGTACGCGCTCAAGGGACGCGTCATCAAAGGCGACGCCAGCTACGTCACCGTCGTGGACGCCTCCGATCCTCGATTGGAAGAAGCCGGCGTCGCCGGAGTCTCGCTCACCCTCATCATGGACCCCATACGACTGAATCGAAAGACAATCGCTCAGGGCGTCAGCGAGATGGACGGCAACTTCAGCCTTCCCGTCGACGAGTTCGGCGCGGGAATGCTCGAACTCGACACGGAACTGACCGCCCGCAAGAAGAACGCCGAACCGGCGCAGGGCTTCTTCCGCCTGCCGAAATCGAGCATGCGCGTCCTGGTCTCCTTGGGGCCCGGGGCCGACCGCGACCTCAACCCCGAGCGCGAAGACCTCCGCGACCAGGCCGATCACTACTGGCGCTAGCGCAGGGTCCGAGAAACCACATCCCTCCCCGGAGTTGTCGGCAATCGTGCGCCGCGGCCGGTTCCCAGTGAAGCCGCGTGATGAGCGACCCGATCTCCAACCCGCGGTCATGGTGTTTCCGCGCAATGCGCGCCGCACGGGGAGATCAGCAGTGCCTGCAGCACGCTCGAGAACTGAGAACTGGCGTCGAAGTCTCCAGAACATCTTCGAGCGCAACGGCGCTCTGGAGATCACCCTGCCGCAGGCCGGCGCGGGTACGGGTGGAGACGCCGACAACGAGCGCAACTCGAACCTGATCTGGCGGGTGCGCATCATCGGGCTCAGCGACACCGAGATCCAAGTAGAGGAACCCACCGCGCTGGGTCAGACGATCGAGCTGCGCCAAGGGCTGGAACTGGTGGGCATCATCGCGGTCGGCCAGAACCGCTGGATGTTCCGCACCACCAACCTCGGCCGCGCCAAAATCCCCATCAACGCCTACCGCGTCGTCACCGGCCTGCGTCTCGCGATGCCGACCGATGTCGAACGCTGCCAGCGCCGCAACTTCTACCGCGTCTCGACGATCGGCCTCGACCTCCCGCAGGTCGAGTGCTACCCAATGCTCGACCCGACCACCGCGGCGCTCGCCGAGGCCGCCAACCGCGTCGCCGTCAACGACGCCATCGAGAAGATCAACGCCGGCGGCGCCGGACCAAAGCAGCCGAAAACCGAGCCGCACTTCCTGCCCCAGGTCGGTCCCATGTTCATGGGCAGCCTGATGAACGTGGGCGGCGGCGGTGTGGGCCTCCTCGTCAACGACGAGGACAAAGTGAGCCTGGAAGCCCAGCGCCTCTACTGGCTCCGCATCGCGCTCATGCCGTACATCCCGCTGCCGATCGGCATCACCGCCCGGCTGCGCCACACCCACATCGACAGCGCCCAGCGGATGTACGCCGGCCTCGCCTTCGAGTTCGGGTTCGACCCGCACCATCAGAAGTTCGTGGTGGACCAGCTCTGCCGCTACGTCGCCATGGTGCAGCGAGACCAGCTCAAGCGGATCGGCGAATCAGACGCCTGAACCCCGCGCGACGCTGATCATCCCAATCGCGAGCCTCGACGCCAGCCCTCGCTCCTTTGCGCAACGAGCGGGCGATCAGTCCTCGTACGAGCGGGTGTTGACCTCGCTCTGACGCGGGGTGTCCTCCGGCAGGTTGCGGGTATAGCGCCGCGAGCCCTCGAGCTGCATGTAGTCGCGGAGATCGGGCGGCGACTTCTTGATCACGCGGGTGTAATCCAGCGCATCCTCGCGGACCCAGACTCGAATATCACCAGCGTTCGTACGGCAGACAACATCGTTGTCGCCCTCCGAAAGAGTCGTCTGCAGCATGGCCCGCGTGGAATAGGTCTCGTCGGTCGTCCCACTGAGATCCTTGAAAGCGCACTCACCGTGAAGCGTCTCAAGGTCAAAGCGACCCGAGGAACCCAGCGGCACCTGGTAGTAGATGTTGCCATCGACATTCGTGAGCTGCACGGGATCGGTGATCGGGCGCGAGGTACGGACCTCGATCGCCCCCTTGCGATTCGTGATGTGGTGCGCGCCGCCGGTGTTCACCACCTCGACATCGCCCTCGTTGATGATGCCGAGCATCGGGCCGCGGTTGTCGATCCGCACGCCGTCGATGTACGGCACCACGACGTACAGGTGCACCCAGTGATCATCGAACTCCGCCCGGTCGCTGGTGGACTTGATCCGCAGCACCGCGCCGCCCTCGGTCTGGTCGATCGACGAATCCACGTGCACCATCTGCGTGTAAGTGTCGCGAACAGCCAGCTCAACGTCGGGATGGACGTGAACACGGCTCTCGACGCTCACCTTCTTGGCGCGAGGATCCCCGCGCAGCTCCACCGAGCCGCGGAAGTTGGTGATGTCCACCGCGAGAGGCGGGTTGCCATCGGGCACGCGAAACTTCGTGACAGAAGTGGTTGTCTGCCCGCAACCGGTCAGGAACACACCCGTGAGCAACGCAATCCAAGGCCGGAACTTCGGCATGACAACAACCCTCTATCTGACGACGCCCAAGCGCGCCGAGCGGCCTTGTTATCGGCGCGATCGCCCCCCGACACGCGATGATCCTTCCAACTGCGCAACTTCTGCGCGTAGACCAGCCTCCGGACGCAGCACAAAGATCGCGTAGCCCGTCGCCTCCGGCGTGAACCACGGGCCGGAGTCCCGCAAGCGTCCCCCCTCCGACCGGGTGCTCGGCAGATCGTCGCCCTGCTCGTCCACGATGCCGACACACGCCATCCCGGCCCGCCGCAAGGCCCCCGCCCACTGCACCCCGTCGTATGTCCGCAGGTCGTACACAGAATCAAGATGCTGCTCACCTGTCTTCGAGGTAACCGTCAGGTGCGAGATCACCCGCTCACGCCGACGCTTCACATCCGGGGCGAGATACTGCACCAGTTGATGGACCCGGGTTCCCCCGCGGGCGCCAACCCACACATCCTCCGACGCGAACTCATGCGCCGTCCTCGTCAGACTCAGCCCCACGACATAGACCCCCCCAGGCCGCAGCGCCGCGGCAACACAACGAAGATGCGCCACCATCGCTCGATCGCTGGAAAGGTGGCGAACCGAGTTGATCAGGCAAAACGCCAAGTCGGCCCGGTCGCGGGCCGCAACACGGAAATCCGCGATATCACCGACTCGGAAGCGAACCCCTTCCGCCGAACGAGCGAAGGCGCGGGCATAGGCAATCATCCGGGAATTGAGATCCACGCCGATCCCCCGGACACCCCTGGCCGCCGCCGCGACGAGATACCGACCGCTCCCGCACGCGGGCTCCAGCCAGATCGGCGGACGTGCGCCCGTTCCACGGCC
>JBGSZV010000262.1:0-4662 GCA_041750235.1 Phycisphaerales bacterium | reverse complement strand
GCCGGGCCGAGGAACCCCTCGAACTGGATCTCCGGCACCGGGCGCATCCCGGCGATCGCCAGGCCGATGGCCGTGCCCATGATCCCGCTCTCGGCCAGCGGTGTATCGGCGACGCGCATCGCCCCGAAGCGCGCCTGCAGTCCCTCGGTGACGCGGAACACGCCGCCGTTCTTACCGATGTCCTCCCCCAGCAGGATGACGCGGTCGTCCGCTTCCATCTCCTGCATGAGCGCGAGGTTGATTGCCTGAACAAGCGTGAGGTTGGCCATGAAGTGGTCCTGAGTCCTGGGTCTTGAGTCTTGTGGATCTATCTGAGCTTTGAGAGTTTGTGCTTTGAGCTTTTCCTACCCGCCCATCGCCGCCGCCTGAGCCGCCTGCTGCTGTTGGACCCGAAGTTCCTCCTCCGTCGCCATCGCGCCCATGTACGCCACGGCGTCCGGCATCGCGGCGCTGATCGATGTCGCAACATCCGCCGCCGTCGCCTTCACCTTGATCGACGACACCTGGCTCCACGTCGTGCCGAAAGTGATGAACACCTCCGCGCCATCGTCTCCGCGGCTCTGCACCGCCTTGACGTAGAGCGGGTTGATCCACACTTCCTTGCCCTTGGTATCAGTGAGTTTCACGAGCATCGGTTAACCAGCTTTCTTTCCGCGCGGCTTGGACCAGCGCGAACCCGCCTTCGCCATCACCCGAAGCGCCTCATTGACGGCCGTCGAGTCCGGGAAAGCTTCCGCCACATCAGGATCCAACACGACAGTCACAACCATCCCGCTCGAAAAACGTGACGCGTACTTACCGCGAACACCTTTCGAGAAATCGTACTCGGCGCGCATATCGCCTTCGGGCTCGGTTTTTCTGGTTGCCTTCCGTCTAGTCTTTGCCATAGTCCGCGGACTCCCGCTTGTTGGAACGACGAGCACCGATGATCCGAATCGCATCCTCGCGATCGGCGTGAACAACCGTGATGAGCCGACCGTGATCAGAGAACCCGACTGTCACAAACCTGTCCTCTCCGATCGAGTGATCGGGGTCATGAATCGTACGCGCCCGAATGTCAGCGAACACCGATCTTGCTTCTTCAAAAGATACGCCGTGCTTCGCCTGGTTCGATCGAGCCTTCTCGCCGTTCCATTCAAATCGCGGCTGCATCGCGAGCGTCCTCCTACTTCCGCAGGCGTTCCTGCTCCGGCACCTGCCCCAGCGAGTTCGTCCGCATCGTCTCCCGCTGGCGGATCAGTTCATCCGGCAGCTCGGCGAACGTGTAGTTGAAGATGTCGTCCTTGGTCGGGGCCTCGATCGTCTCGGTGTTCCGCACCACCTGCTCGACGATCTTCTTGGCCTTCTCCTCGAGCGCCTTCTGCTTCTTGTCGTCCCAGAGCTTCTTGCTCTCGAGGTACTTCCGCGTGCGGATGAGCGGGTCCTTCTTGGCCCACGCATCCACTTCCTTCTGATCGCGGTACCGCCGGGCATCATCCGCCGTCGTGTGATCCCCGAGCCGGTAGGTGATCGCCTCGATGAACGTGGGCTGGTTCTCCGTCACCGCAAGCTCGATCGCCTCGCGCATCGCCCTGTAGCTCGCGAAGATGTCGTTGCCGTCGATCTGCACCCCCGGCATGCCGTAGCCGATCGCCCGCTGCGCCACCGTCTCGTTGCCCATCTGCACGTGCCGCGGCACGCTGATGGCCCAGAAGTTGTTCTGGCAGAAAAACACGCACGGCAACTTCAGCGCGCTGGCGAAGTTCATCGCCTCGTGCACGTCGCCCTCGCTCGTCGCGCCGTCGCCGAAGAAGCTCACCGCAACCGCCTTCTCCTTGCGGTACTTGATCTTCCAGGCGATACCCGCCGCGTGCAGCGGGTGCGTCCCGATCGGGATCGAGATCGGGAGGATGTTCACGCCCTCGGGAATCTGGTTCCCGCGCTCATCGCCCATCCAGTGGAGAAGGATCTTCTCCATCGGCAAGCCATTGAGGAACAGCGCCAGGTTCTCGCGGTAGCACGGCACGATCCAGTTCTGCTTCCCCGCCTCGCGGAGCGCAAAACCGGCCCCGGCCGGCCCGGCCTCCTGCCCCTTGTTCTGCGGGTAGGTGCCCATGCGCCCCGAGCGCTGCAGCTTGAAGGCGATCTCGTCGTAGTGACGGCTGATCGACATCTGCTCGTACAAGAACGCGACGTTCTCGTCGGTCAGCGTGCCCTTGGCAAGCTTCTCGTCAAGACGCCCTTCCTCGTCGAGGATCTGCGTGTACTCAATCTTCGCCTGAAAAACAGTCTTCTTCGGCATGACATATTCCAGAAAAACGAACCACGGAGACACGGAGTCACGGAGCGATCGTCTGAATCACTGCTGTCTTCTCCGTGTCTCTGTGTCTCCGTGGTGAATGCTTAATTAGGACCGAGCCGTCGCCTTGTAGCTCGACGCGTTGTCGCCCGGGAACTGCTTGATCGCCTCCTGCTTGAGCTTCCGCCCGGTGCCGCGGGCGCCGGGGGCCTGGCTGTGCTCGGGGATCGAGAACAGCCCGTTGGGCATCAGGTCGTTGTGCCGGATCGCCGCATCGGCCGCGATACGCATCGACGAGTCGGCGTTCTGGTTCAGGCTCGTCCAGGACTCCCGGATCCACGTCTCGGCGAGGTCAAGGAAGTGCAGCGCCGCGGTGCGATCACGCTCGAACTCGACGCCTTCCTCGCCCGACCGCAGTTGCTTGTCGAGCTTGCTCATCGTGCAGACCATCGCGTGGAGATAGATCGCCGCATCCGCGATGCGCGCCTGAACCACCTGGCGGTCGATGATCTTCTCTTCGTTCGCCTTGCTGGCCTTCTTGAACTGGTGCGCGTGCTCGCGAATGAGCTGCGCGATTCGGTCGGCCTGCCCTGCGAGCGACGGGTGCACCCGCGTGATCCGCGGCGCGGGCTTGCGGATTCCCAGGAACAGTTCGACGCCCAGCGGCAGCGCCTTGCCCATCACCTGGCCGTTGAACGCGTTCTTCATGATCCGGCCGATGTTGGCGCCAAACCCGGCGGTCTTGTCCCACCCGACCATGTTGTTCAGGCCGACCATCTGCTCGGCCAGCGCCTTGCCGCCGTAACCGAACACGAACGACTGCATCACCTCGTTCGCACCCTCAACGATCAGGTTGATCCGCGAGTCGCGGAAGATCCGCTCGACCTCGTTCTCGGTCATGTAGCTCTCGCCGCCCATGATCTGGACCGCGTCGTTCACCGCGCGCCAGCCCATCTCCGAGCAGAACGTCTTGCAGATGGCCGTCTCGATGCGGATGTCCTCGTCCTTGCGATCAAGGAATCCCGTGGTCATGTAGAGCATCGCGTCCATCGCGTACGTGAGCGCCGCCATCCGCGCGATCTTCAGCCGCACCAGCTCAAAGTCGCCCAGCGGACGATCGAACTGGTACCGCGTCCGCGACCACTTGATCGCCTGGTTCATCGCCCGGTTCGCGCCGCCCAGCATGCCCGCCGACAGCGTGCAACGACCATAGTTCAGGCACGTCAGCGCGACGTTCAGCCCCTTGCCTTCGACGTGCAGCAGGTTCTCCCGCGGCACGTGCACGTTGTTGAACCTGATCCGCGCCTGCCACGTCCCGCGGATGCCGCACTTGCTGCGGTTCTTCTGATAGATGTCCACTCCCTCCATCTCGGGGTGGCACACCAGCGCTGTCACGCGCTCCATCTCGCGTCCGCTCTTGGGGTCCGTGAACTTCTGCTTGGCCATCACCGTGAACAGATTCGAGATCGCGCCGCTGGTCGCCCACTTCTTCTCGCCGTTCAGCACGTAGTGCGTGCCGTCGGCCGACAACTCGCACCGCGTCTCCTGGCCGCCCGCGTCGCAACCGACGTTCGGCTCAGACAGGCAGAACGCGCTCACCCAGTCCTTCGCCAGGTGCGGCAGCCACTTTTTCTTCTGCTCCTCGTTGCCAAAGAGCATGACCGCCTTGCAGCCGATCGACTGGTGCGCCGACACCAGCACCGCCGTCGATCCGCAGTACTCGCCGATCTTTTCGAGCACGCGCACGTACGAGTTCACGCCCATTCCCAGGCCGCCGAACTCCCGCGGGATCGTCATCCCCATCACACCCAGCTCAAAGAGCTTGTTGATCACCCACTCGGGGATCTCCTGCTCCTGGTCGATGTGGATCGCCGGATGCTCCGTCCGCAGGTACTCGTCCAGCGCCGCGATCAACTGATCGCACCGCGCCGTCTCTTCCGCGTCCTGCTTCGGGTACGGCAGCACCAACTCCTCACGGAAGTTCCCCCAGAACATGTTCTGGATGAACCCCATCTCCGAAGGATCCGGGCCGAGCAGCACCTCTGCGTCGGCCAGCATCTTGGCGTCCTTCGCGGAAATGCCCTTCATGTTCTTGAGGTCGGCCTTGATCTGTGACATGCGTATGGGTCCTAAAGCTTCTTGGGTCTTGAGTCCTGTTCCGAATCGATTCGCCACTCACGATTCGCGATTCGCGTCCCCTCTACTTCTTCTCAAAGAACGCCTGAATCGCTCGCTGTCCCTCGTCCGTGTTCCTGAGCCTGACCAGGTGCTCACGCTCCGCATCCAGCGCCGCCTGCCAGCCGCGCGTCAGCCCGGCGTCCACGCACTCGAACACGGCCTGCGCCGCCCCGCTCCACGCCGTCTCGCTGTTTCGCAGACGCTCC
>JBGSZV010000261.1:0-16407 GCA_041750235.1 Phycisphaerales bacterium | reverse complement strand
GGCGCGCCGAAGAGTCCGATGTGCGCGCCGAGGGCGGTGGTGGCGAGGGCGAGGGCCGAGACGAGGATCTCGGGGCGCGGGCCGCGTGTCGCGCGGGCATGCTGGGGAAGCAGCAGGCTGATCAGGAAGAACCCGGCGATGGCCATCATGGGAGCGAGGCCGATGACAAGGATCTGCTGGAGCGTGATCACGCGGCGTCCTTGAAATGCAGCGTGCGCCGGGGGGGTGTGTGCCCCCGGGCGCACGCTTGGTTGGTCGATGGTGTGTCGAGTGGCCGGGTCGGCGGATCAGCCGCGGGCGCCTTCGACGCTCACGAAGAGAGTGACCTCGTCGCCGATGGCGTTTTCTTCGAGGTACTTGGTCATGCCGAACTCGCTGCGCTTGATGGTGAACTCGGCCTCGAAGCCGGACTTGTAGCCCTGCTTGGTCTGGCCTTCGCCGATGTAGGTGAGCTTGGCGGTGACGGGCTTGGTGACGCCGAGCAGGGTGAGTTCGCCCGCGACGTCGAAGGCCTTCTCGCCGGACTTGGTGAAGCTCTTGGATTTGAAGGTGATGCTGGGGAACTCGCCGGCGTTGAAGAAGTCGGGGCTCTTGAGGTGGCGATCGCGGCCCGCGCTGGCGGTGTCGATCTTCTCGGCGCTCAGGGTGATGTTGATGTTGCTCTTCGAAGGATCGGCGGCGTCGATCAGGTAATCGCCGGTGGGTTCATTGAAGCGGCCCCAGGTGTAGGAGACGCCCATGTGGCCGACGCGGAAGATGACCATGGAGTGAACGGGGTCGAGCTTGAAGGCGCCGGCGGACGCGGCGTCGGCCGCGCGGGCGACGGCGGGCGCGGACGCGGTAAAGAAGGGGACAGCGGCGCCGGCGGCGACGACGGCAACAAGGGCGAGGGTGCGAGCGGACTTCATTTGAAAGGCACTCCGATGCGGGATGGTTGATGACGCGGATGGTTCAGCCCTCTCGCGACGCGCGGGGGCGGCGGCGCCGGGCGCGTGTCATACGCCGCGGGCTGCACTGAGAGGGAGAATACTTGTTTGACCAAGTATATTCCGACGAGCCGGGCGACTTTGGCGCGGGCGAGACGCCCCCACAGGGTCGCAGGGGCTACAGCGTCCGATAAGTCGGGTGCCTGTGTGGCTTAGGCGGCTTTTTGTTCGGCGGTTGGTGCCGTGCGTGGGAGGGTGATCGTGAAGGTGGTGCCCCTTCCGATCTCGCTCTCGACGTTGATGGTGCCGCCGGCCTCGTTGATCAGGCGTTTGCAGATCACGAGGCCCAGACCCGTGCCGCGGGAGGCTCCCGGCGCTTTGGGCCCGCGAACGAAGGGCTGGAAGAGGCGGGGGATAAGGTCGGGGGCGATGCCGTGGCCGGTGTCGGAAATCGTGATGATGACCGGGCCGTTGCGCCCCCCACTGTTCCACGTGGAACATGTCGAGCGGATGGTGATTTTGCCACCCTTGGGCTGCATGGCGTCGCGGGCGTTCAGGACGAGGTTCATCAAGACCTGCTGGAGCGCGACGGGGCGGATGCGGACCCAAGCATCCTGGGGGATGTCGAGGTTGAGTTGGATGCCATCTTTCTCGGGTTCGCGGGCCAGACAGGTCAGGCTGTCCTGGACGGCGGCGGCGACGTGGGTGATGGGGGCTGTGTCGTCGTCGCGGATGAATCCGAGGACACTGGAAGCGATGTGGGCGGCTTTCTCGGTGCCGTCGACGGCCTTTTGGAGCGCCTTGGCGACGAGCTCGGGGTTGTTGGGGCTGTGCAGGGCGAGTTGGGCGTAGCTCATGACCGGCGTGAGGATGTTGTTGAACTCGTGGGCGATGGCGCCGGCGAGGGTCCCCACTGTCGCGAGGCGTTCGGCGTGCTGCAGGTCACGTTCGAGTTGCTGGATGCGCGCGGCGAGTTCGTCGATGCGCTCGGTGAGCGCCGCCTGATCCACCGGCGTCTTGGGCGAACTCTTTGGCATCCCGGCCTGGTTCCTGCCACGCTGACGGCCGACATCCGTGCGGCCGCACGATCGATGTATCGGCCGGAATCAGCGGGGGAATGAGAAGGGCCGGATTATTGGATGCCGGCTCCCGGTCCTGGGTGGCTGAGCCAGTCGATCCCGGGGCCAACCGGCAATCGTTCCGCGGAGATCAGCCAGGCCCGGAGGACATCGGGACGCAGGTCCACCTCGATCAGACGGGCGAGATCGATCCACTCGAACGCGATCTCCGGCTCCAGACTGGTGACCTGGGTTTCGACCGAGAGTGGGTGGGCGATGGTTGGTTCCACGTGGAACACGATGTTGACCTCGTGTCGTGGCCGGCCGCCCTGCTCGAATCGTGCCTCGCAGACGAGCATGCACTCAAGGACCTTGACGGCCATGCCGCACTCTTCCATGAGCTCGCGAGCAACAGCAGCAGCGGGGGCCTCGCCGAACTCGACGTGGCCGCCGGGGAGGTAGTAGTACCCCTTGGCGACGTTTCGGCAGGCGAGGATCGAGTTGCCACGGGAGAGAACACCACGGGCGATGAACTCGATGTGAGGCTCTTTGGACATTGCTGGAACATACGCGCCGTGCGGACCCGTCGCAAAGCGAGGGGGAAGGCGGGCACATGCAGGTGGAAGGAGGGGGGTGTAGACTCGGGACCGCCTGAAGGAGTTTGCCTGATGTCTTCGAAGTCTCGCCCGCGTCTTGGCCGTGGTCTCAGTGCTCTGCTTGGCCAACCCGTATCGGTCGAGCCACAAGTTCGTGGCCCCGACACCATCATCGATAGCGCCGAGATCCCTGTTGCATCTACGGCCCCCAATCAACTGCAACTCATTCGCATCTCGGACATTGAGCCGAGCCGGTTTCAGCCGCGGCAGGTGATGGACGAGGCGGCTCTTGAGCGATTGGCCGCATCGATCCGTGTGTCGGGTGTGATCCAGCCGGTGGCAGTGCGTGCTTCGAGCGTGGCGGGGGGGCGGACGTGGGAGCTGGTGGCGGGCGAGCGGCGCTGGCGTGCGGCGACGCGCGCGGGGCTGGAGTTTGTGCCGTCGGTCGTGGTGTCGCTGGATGATCGCGAATCGGCCGAGTGGGGACTGATCGAGAACGTACAGCGCGAAGATCTGAACGCGATCGAGCGCGGCTGGGCGTTACGTCGGATGGTGGAGCACTTTGAGCTTGCGCACGATGCGGTGGCCGAGCGTGTGGGGCTCGAGCGCTCAAGCGTGACGAATCTCATCCGGCTGACTGAGCTTGAAAGTCCGATTCAGGATCTGATTGCGCGCAACGAACTGGGGGCGGGCCACGGCAAAGCGTTGCTGGCGTTTTCACCCGGTGCGGGACGCGTGGAAGCGGCGAAGCGCGCGGCAGCGAACAAATGGTCGGTGCGCAAGTTGGAGCAGCTTTCGCGTGCGGGCTCTTCAGTTCCATCGACGCCTGCAACAACGCGATCCGTCCAAGTGGCTGATCTCGAGCGGCAGCTCGGGGAGCACCTGGGCACTCGGGTTCGGATTGCCACTGACAAGTCGGGAGTTCGCGGGCGGCTGGTGATCAGTTTCTTTGACCTGGACCAGTTCGATGGTGTTCTGGCCAAACTCGGGTATCGTGGGTCGTAAGCGCATAGTGCGACCCGGTGTCGGATGCGCGCGCCGAAGAATCTTCGGCGAATTTGATGGTCGGGCGCGTGGCTGTTAGCTTTCATTATGAGAGATCGAGCGGTCGTGGTTCGATCGCGTGACTCACAGTCTCGTGCCGTGTGCGAGCGGTGCGGACTTCCAAGAAAGAAGTCGCAACATGACTGAAGGTGAGAGGTATGGCAAAAAGAACGTTGTCTGGGCTCAGCGTCGGTGATCTCCAGCGCGAGTTGCGTCGGCGCGAGCGTGGAGTAGAGGTTCTCGTCCGCAAGCGTGACAAGCTGATGGAGAAGGTGCATGCGCTCGATACTGAGATCGCGGCATTAGGCATCGCGCTGGGTTCGCGTCGCGCGGCGGCCGGTCGTCGTCGCCCGCGCAACGATTCGAATCTGGCGGATGCACTGGTAAGCGTGCTCAAGACGAAGACGCTCTCGGTGACGGATGTCGCGCAGGCGGTTCAGGAGGCGGGGTATGTGACCACGTCGCCGAACT
Source organism: Phycisphaerales bacterium (assembly GCA_041750235.1). Lineage (GTDB taxonomy): Bacteria > Planctomycetota > Phycisphaerae > Phycisphaerales > UBA1924 > JBGSZV01. Next base: position 12,312 of record JBGSZV010000261.1, on the reverse strand, counting down.
TCCGGACGATCGTCAACCAGACGCTGATCAAGGACAAGCGGATCAAGCGTGTCGGTCGCGGCCAGTACACCGCCAAGGGCGGTTCCGCGGGCGGCGGCAAGGGTCGCAAGAAGAAGGAAAGCGCCGAGGCCGCGGCGGCGTAACGATTCTGCTCCGATTCAATCAAACAGGCGCCCGCGCGAACTCTCGTGCGGGCGCTTTTTTCTTAGGGCGATTCGATGCGTCGGCGCTGACGCCTGAGGTCGGCGTTGAGCGAGACGAACATCCAGGCGCCGTAGATGGTCGGGATGGTCATGATGAGGAAGATCCATGCGCCGACCCCGGGGATCGCGATCGGCGCGGCGACGCCGGTGTAAATGAGGGTGCCGAGGAAGGGGGCGAAGGCGCCGCGGACGCCGGTGAGGGTCACATGGACGCCCATGTAGAGGGCGGCGTCGGCGCCCTTGGCGAAATCGTGGTGACCGAGGTTCCAGGCGAGCATTCCGCCGCCGTTGGCGACGCCGAGGATGATGCGCCCCACGAAAATGAGTGGCATGTTCTGCAGGATGAGGCCGACGCCGGTGACGATCATGGCGGCGACGAAGTACCAGGAGTGGTACGCGCGGAAGTGAATGATGTGGACGCGGTCGAGGAAGCGTGCCCAGACGGGGATGGTGAGGATCGCCACGAAGATGGGGATGACCTGCGTGAGCGAGATGGCGAGCGCGTAGCCGGCGCGCATCTCGTCATCGAGCGAGATGATGAAGGGTGCGTCGGCGGCCATGACGGGCCAGCCGAGCCAGAACTGGGCCCACATGAAGCGGCGGTAGGTGGTGTCGCGCTTGAGGAGGCCGAGCATGGCGCGGGCGCCGAGCGCGCGTGGGTTGGCCGCGTGGGCGGAGCGTTCGACGGCGAGACTGGCGGATCGTCCGCGCCAGTGGATGCGCGAGTAGGCCCAGACGCCGGCCATGGCGAGGAGCGCCGATGCGCCGTAGATGTAGCGGTAGGCGTGATTGTCGGAAGTGCCGGTCGAATTGCCGGCGGTCATCAAGATGCCGACGAGCATTGAGGTGGCGCAGATGACGATCGTGGTGACGATGGTGAGGTTGCCGGTGACGCGTCCTCGTTCGCGCTTGGGGTAGTTGGCGGCCCAGAGGTCGGAGCGCGCGTTGACGATGCCGGTGATGAGGATGCGCGCCAGGAGCATCATCGAAACAATGATCGCGGTGCCTAGGGGCGAGTCGTACGGCGCGAGCGCCATGATGATGACGCAGATGATCACGCCGACCTGGAGCACGTTGACGGTTTTGACGCGGTCGCGGGCGTAGACCAGGCGCGTCCAGAGCACGCTGGTGATGTTGGCGAGAGCGGGGGCGGCGGTGATGGCTGAGATCGCGAGGGCGCCGGCACCGAACCCTTTTTTGGCGATCACACCGACGACGCCGCCCTCGACGCAGGCGAGCGCGAGGGGAATGAAGAGCGCGCTGAGCAACTCCCAGCGATAGGCAGGGCGCGAGAGGGGGGTGATCGCGCTGGGGAGAAAGGACCGGGCGACCCGACGGATGGGGCCCGGGGCGAAGGCGCGCATGAAGGGAACGCCGTGGTGTGTGCGGGTGAAAGAACAGCACGCCGGCGCGGGCCAGCGTGCTCAAGTAGATCGGGTTTTGTGCGCGGTCGCGATGAGCGGGGAGAAATCAGTGGGGGATGGAGGTCGGGCTCATGCGGCTGGGACGCTCCCAGAACCAGAGGCGGCCCCAGTCCTCGCGGAGCATGCGGAGGTTGGTATCGGTGACGACGACGGAACGGTTCACGATGTCGTCGTTGCGCTCAGACAGGGTGTCGAGTTCGGGGGTGGGGTTGCTGCGGAACTCGGCGAGCTGGTTGCGGGCCTTGGCGGGCTTGCTGGAAGAAGAAGTGGAAGCGGATGAGGAGGAACCGCTGCCTTCCCACGTTGACGAGGGGGAGGTGTTCCCGCTTTCGGTGCTGATGGCCTGAGCGCCCTGATTTCCGGCGCAGGCGGCGAGGAGGCAGAGACCGGCGGCGCCGACGATCGCTGAAAGACTTCTGCGCTGTGCAATGGTGGTCACGAACATCTCCTTGCCAGAGCCTGGCCTGGGCTTGCGTCGGATGGGGCGCCTTCCCTCCACATGGCGGGTCGGACCACTCTCCAACGCGATCGGGTTGTATATCGGCCGATGGGACGGGTCAATCGGAGAGAAGACCATCGGTCGTGCGGGAACGGGGACCCGCAACGATACGGACGCGGGCGGGGCGGGGTTGTTCCCCTTTGCGCTCTTTCGGGCGGAAAAGGGGCGATTGACCCGGGTCGGGAGGGCCGATGTCTCTTCCTACGATGAAGACCATGAACCTGCACACGGACGGGGACGGCGGGGGAGGACAGCCCATGGGGGTCGGTGGTGGACAGATTGGGGGCGGACTGGCCGGGGGTGACCTGGTCGGTCGGCTCACCAAGTCGATCCTCGACGAACCCCGCATGCGTCACCTGGGGGCGACGCACCTGCCCAGCCGTGAGACGGTGGGGGAGGCGGTCGAACTGCTGCGAGAGCTGGTGTTCCCCGGGTTCTTCACGCGGCGGGGGCTGACGCCGGAGAACCTGAGTCTTCATGTGCAGGAAGTGCTGGCGCGGGTGACGCTCCATTTAGAGGAGCAGATCCGCGCGGTGCTGCGGTACGTCGAGGGAACAGCCCCCGCCTCCGGACCCGGCTCCAGCCCCGGCTCCGCCCCCGGAACGACGCCGACGAACGATGCGGCGTGCGAGACCAAGGCGCGGGAGGTGGCGCGGAAGTTCTTGGATGAGCTGCCGGAGATCCGGCGGCTGCTGGCGCTGGATGTGCAGGCGGCGTACGACGGCGACCCGGCGGCGGTGCACACGGATGAGACGATCTTCTGCTACCCGGGCGTCGATGCGATCTTCTCGCACCGGATCGCGCACACGCTGTACCGGATGAACGTGCCGTTGTTGCCGCGGATCATTCAGGAGATGGCGCACTCGCGGACGGGGATCGACATTCATCCCGGCGCGCGGATCGGGGAGAGCTTCTTCATCGACCACGGCGGCGCGGTGGTCATCGGCGAGACGACGAAGATCGGCCACCACGTGCGGATCTACCAGGGCGTGACGCTGGGCGCGAAGAGTTTCCAGAAAGACCCAAAGGGACGGCTGGTGCGCGACGGGCGCCAGCGGCACCCGACGATCGGCAACCGCGTGACGATCTATGCGGGGGCGGTGATCCTGGGCGGCGAGACGGTGATCGGGGATGACTGCGTGATCGCAGGCAGCGTGCTTGTGACAGAGAGCGTTGCGCCGGGTCACATGGTGCGGCAGCTTCGTCCGGAGCTGGTGATGCGGAGCCACGCGGACATCAAGGCGAGCCGTGAGGCGTGGGCGGATTACGGGGCGTTTATTTAGCGCGACCGGCCCGTGCTCCGCGGTGAACTCTGACGCGGGGGTGGGGGCGGTGTGATGTTCTGTGACACAACGACGCCGTGGAGCCCACCGACAATGACATCCGGCCGGGCGTCGTTGTTGATATCACCGACACGGATGAACGACTGAGCGAAGCCGACAAATGGCCCAACTGCGAGCGTGTTGAACGCGCCGTTGCCGTCGTTCAGCAGGAATCGGACGCGGGCATCGGCACAGCTGGCGCACGCGGTGTTCGGCGCCATCGATGCAAGGAAGACCAGATCGAGATCACCATCCGCATCGATGTCGGCGAGAACTGGCCCGGCGTCGGATCCTTCATTATCGAAGTTCGGCGTAACGGGCAGCACGAAATCCTGTCTTGCGCCGAAGCCGCCGCCGGGCTGGCCATGCAGCACGGCGATGGTGTTGATGGACGGGATGGTGACGACCAGATCGTCGCGCTGGTCGGCGTTGACATCGCCGACGACCACATCGAAACCGCGACGGTTGCCGATGGTTTCCATGATGACGATGCGACCAATGGGCGTGAGGTTGCCGTTCGCGTCATTTGAGAGGAGTTCGATGGACTCTTCGAGGGCGAAATCGCCGGGAATCGACGGCTCCGGGCTCGACGATCCTCCGGTTTCGGAGCCATCGGAGTTCTCCGGCGAGGCTAGAACGACTTGTGCGCGAGATGTGGTGAGGGCGATGACATCGGGAAAGTCGTCGGCCGTGAAGCTTGCGATGCGGACGGTGTGCGCTCGGCCTGAGATCGTTACGGGCGAGAGGGCTAACACCGCATTCTTCTGCTGGATCGTGACGCCAATCTCGCTGGTGTCGGCTGTCTGGCCGCGGCGTGTCACGCGGGCGGCATCGATGTCGTTGTCGGCGTCCAGGTCGGCGTTGGCGCCGAAGGGCACGAACGTCGCTTCCGGAGAGATGGCGATCCCGGGCAGATAGTCGGCCGCGCACTGCGGGCAGTTTGCAGGGTACGCCCCGGGGTCAAAGCGGAGCCTGACGAGCGACGCGCCGGACTGGGCATAGAGATGCTGCCCTTTCTTGACCGGCAGTGTGCGGAGGGATGTGGCCTGTCCCGGTACGGTCGTGAAGATGCTGAGGTCTGAGAAGGTACCGTCGCCGCGATTCTGACGGGCTTCCAGGCGATTGCCGACGCCGGTGGCAAAGATGTCGAGATCTTTGTCGGCGTCGATGTCGAAGAGCTCAAGGGCGGTGACACGTGCGCCGCCGCCCATCACCATCAGGTCCTGCGGAACGCTTGTGAACGGCTGCACTGTTGATCCGAGCGCGATACTGATGGTGCGGCCGACTCGAATGCTGGATGGTGATTCTCCGGGAATACTGATGTCAATGGATTTGCCGGAACAGGCGAACGCGACGTCCGGGATGGAGTCGGCGTTGAAGTCGGCGGTTGCGATCGCGGCCGGGAAGTAGTCGCCGATGGCCCGTGTCGCGCTCAGGCGCAGTTCCTTGGACTTGGTCTGGGCGAACGCGTGGAAACGACGGCCGGGGCCCTGCTGGTTCAGGATCTCGAGGATCGGTGCTGCAACCACGTCGGTGCGTGTGTCGCCATTGAAGTCGCCGAGGAGGGCGAGGCTTCTCATCATGTCGGTGCGGACGCGCTCGGAGTTCGGCTGAGGCTGGAAAACACCGCCGACGTTCCGATTGATTCCGACTGCACGAACGCCGCCACCAGTCATCGTGCTGGCGCTGCGGATCACGTCGTCGTCCGAGTCAGCGTCGAAATCACCGAGGCCAATCGCAGGCAGCGGAGCGGTCGCGCTACCCGCGGCCACCATGTTCCCCCCTCCGGTGCTGTAAAGCAGCGAGCCGTCGCCCAACTGAATGAAGTCCACGTCCGGGGATGAAGGACTGAGGCGTGCGGGCAAAAACTCCGGTGAAACGAGCGACGGAACCGGACCGCCAAACTCGAACGCGGCGGGCAGGCGCGTGAGCAATTGATTGGAGGCGATCAGGTCGGCGCGGGCGTCGGAGTTGATGTCGGTGATCGTGATGCGGCTGGCGGTGATGGGCAGGGAAGCGGCGAGCGCGAAGCCTGCAGAGGCATCGTTGTGAAGCAGCGTGATTGAAGCGCCGGTGACGACGGCAACGTCGGGGATGGCGTCGTCGTCGAAGTCGCCGACGCCGGCATCAAGCGTGTCGCTGGCGATTGTGAAGGCGGGGTCAAAGGTGGCGTCGCCACGGTTGAGTTGAACTGTCACGAAACCGGCGACCCAGGTCACGAGGTCGGGCGCGTCGTCGTCGTTCATGTCGATCGCAAAGAGTCTCATTCGCTCCTGGCCAAGTTGGATTGGCGGGCCCGATGTGGGCAGGGGGAGCGATTGAACGATTCTGACATCCTGAAAGGAGGGGATCGATCCGGCGTGGACGGTGCCGGCGCACATCAACAGCATCGACACCGGCGCGAGGGGCGGGCGCTTCATGGGGAAACTCCTGGTCGCGCGGTCGAGCGTATGGATGAATGCAAATTAGAACAGATGACAGGAAGCAGAATCACCAGAGTCGCCGCGCTGCCGTGCTCCGGGTGCTTATTGGTTGTACGCAGCAACTTATGCCGGGTTCCGGCGGTCGACCGAATTTGGATTCTGGTCGGGACCTGGACTCAGATGTTCTCCGGCTCCATGACAATCGCACCACACGGGCATTCCTCGGCGCAGAGGCTGCAGCCTTTGCAGTAGTCGTAGTTGAACTTGAAGCGGTTGCCGGGCCCTAGTTTGATGACGGCGTTGTCGGGGCAGATGCCGTAGCAGTTGTCGCACTCGAAGCAGTTGCCGCAGGAGAGGCAGCGGCGGGCTTCGAAGAGGGCGTTGTCGGCGTTGAGTCCGCCGACGACTTCTTCAAATGTCGATTCGCGTCGGGCGCCTTCGAGGGTGGGCTGGATGGTGCGGGGGGCGTCGGAGTAGTACCAGGTGTTGAGGTTCTCGAAGGTGGCGACTTCATGCTTGGGCGCGGGGGCGTAGTCGGTGCCTTTGAGGTAGGCGTCGATGCAGCGGGCGGCCTTCTTGCCGTGGCCGACGGCGACGGTGATGGTGCGTTCGGCGGGGACCATGTCGCCGCCGGCGAAGACGCCGGGTGCGCCGGTCATCATCTGGGTGGAGACCTTGACGACGCCGTCGACAACTTCGAGGCCTTTGACGCTGGAGAGGAAGGAGAGATCGACGTCCTGACCGAGGGCGAGGACGCAGGCGTCGGCCTTGATCTCGTCGAACTCGCCGGTGGGCTGCGGCTTGCCGTTGTTGTCGAGTTCCATTTTCTCGACGGTGAAGGTGCCGGCTGCTTCGGCCTTGATGGTGGTGAGCCACTTGAAGGTGATGCCTTCTTCCATGGCTTCCTGGAATTCGAAGTCGTGGGCGGGCATTTTCTCGCGGGTGCGGCGGTACACGACGATGGCTTCGCTCGCGCCCATGCGTTTGGCGGAGCGTGCGGCGTCCATGGCGGTGTTGCCGCCGCCGTAGATGAGAACGCGGCGTCCGAGGAGGGGCTGGTCGGAGTCGTCGGTGCTCTTGAGGAGTTGGAGGGCGTCGAGGATGCGCGAGGCGTCGCCGGAGGGGATGTAGGCGCGTTTGGCGACGTGGGCGCCGACGGCGAGGAAGACGGCGTCGAACTTCTCCTTCGCCATGGTGTCGGCAAGGTTGTCGACCTTGCGATTGAGGCGGATGGTGACGCCCATGTCGGTGATGCGCTTGATCTCGGCGTCGAGGATGTCGCGCGGGAGACGGTACTTGGGGATGCCGAAGCGCATCATGCCGCCCGCGACGGGGCCGGCCTCGTCGATGGTGACCTTGTGGCCCATGAGGGCGAGGTGGTAGGCGCAGGCGAGGCCGGAGGGGCCGGCGCCGATGATGAGGATGTGGCGGCCGGTGGGCTTGGCGGTGACGTTGACCTTCCAGTTTTCGCGGATGGCGAGGTCGCCGAGGAAGCGTTCGACGGCGTGGATGCCGACGGCGTGGTCGAGCTTGACGCGGTTGCAGGCGGTTTCGCAGTTGTGGTAGCAGGCGCGTCCCATGACGGCGGGCATGGGGTTGTTCTTCATGATCTCGCGCCACGCCGATTCGTAGTCGCCGGATTCGGCGTGGTAGAGCCACGCCTGGATGTTCTCGCCGGCGGGGCAGGCCTCGTTGCAGGGCGGGAGGCGGTCGACGTAGACGGGGCGCTGGGTGCGCCAGCTTCCGGTCTTGTTGGCGAGGCTGGTGCCGACATCGAGCGTGATGGCAAAGGGCTTGTTCACGCGGTCACCTCGTGCGGGAGAAGGTCGAAGCGGCGGATGTTGCGTTCGGCGATGTCGCGGATCTGGGCGAGGCGTGCCTCGTCGCGCTTGGGCGAGAAGAGGTGGGCGTAGCGGCCCTGGAGTTTGAGGTATTCCTCGACGTCGGCGCGCTTGCGGATGGTGCGGCGGCCCACGACCTCGCCGTGCTCTGCTTCGAAGATGGGGAAGAGTCCGGACTCGACGGCGAGGCGCGCGACCTTGAGGGTGTCGCCGGTGCCGCAGGCCCAGCCGAGTGGGCAGGGGACGTGGATGTGGATGTAGCGCGCGCCGTGGAACTGCATGGCGCGGTCGACTTTGTATTCGAGGTCGCGGAGGTCGGCGACGCTGGCGGTGGCGACGTAGGGGATGAAGTGCGCCATCGCGATGAGGGGGACGTTCTTGCCCTGTCCGAAGACGTTGCCGGGCTCATCGCCGACGGCGGGGGTGGTCATGGTGCGTGCGGCGGCGGGGGTGGCGCTGGAGCGCTGCACGCCGGTGTTCATGTAGGCCTCGTTGTCGTAGCAGATGTAGAGGACATCATCGTTGCGGTCGAACATGCCGGAGAGACATCCGAATCCGATGTCGACGGTGCCGCCGTCGCCGCCCTGGGCGATGACGCGGACGTCCTTGCGTCCCTTGATCTTCATGGCGGCGGCCATGCCGGTGGCGACGGCGGGGGCATTGCCGAAGAGGGAGTGGAGCCACGCGACGCGCCAGGAGGACTCGGGGTAGGGGGTCGAGAAGACTTCGAGGCAGCCGGTGGCGTTGGCGACGACGAGTTTGCCGTTGGTGGCGCGCATGGCGGTGTCGAGCGCGTAGCGTGCGCCGAGGGCTTCGCCGCAGCCCTGGCAGGCGCGGTGGCCGGAGTTGAGGGAGTTGTTGCGCTCCTGGTCGGACTGGACGCTTCGGACGGAGATGTCGAGCAGGCGGTTGCCGACGGTGAAGGTGCCGGTTTGATAGAACTTGACTCGCGCTGGACCGGTCATGGCGTCGGTTCCTTAGTGCACGTGTGCGGCGACGGCGCCGATGTCCTTGAGGATGGCCTCGGCGGTGGGGCCGCTGCGTCGAGCCGCGCGCTCGCGCTCGAGGTGGCGGTTGACGACTTCGTGGTTGAGGTCGAGGAAGGTGAGGCGTTCGAGCTTGCCCTCGATGGCCTGCGTGAAGGTGCGGCGGAGGCTCTGGCGGGTGATGGCGCGTCCGCCGAGTCCGGCGATGACGGTGGAGACGGTGGCGTCGCAGTCGTGGAGCGCCATGCGGAGGTTGTGTGAGACGTTGCCGCCGATGCCGACCGAGAGGCTCTTCTCGATGGTGACGATGCGCTTGGCGCGGCCCATCGCGGCGCGGAGGGCGGCGGAGGGGAAGGGGCGGAAGGAGCAGAGGCTGACGCTGCCGATCTTCACGCCCTGGTTGCGCATCTCATCGATAACGTCCTTGATGGTGCCGTTGACCGAGCCGAGGGCGCAGACGATGGTGTCGGCATCCTCGGTCCGGTAGGTGTGGAGGAGGCCGCCGGAATCGCGGCCGAAGCGGTCCTTGAACTCGGCGGCGAGCTGCGGGATGAGGTCGAGCGCCTGCATCTGTTTTTCGTGGGCGAGGTAGCGGACCTCGGTGTAGGCCTCGGGTCCGACCATCGCGCCGATGGTGACGGGGTCGTCGGGGTCGACGATCTGGCGTGGCTGGTAGGGGGGGAGGTAGGAGTCGACATCGACCTGCGAGGGGACGTCGACGCGTTCGTAGGCGTGGGTGAGGATGAAGCCGTCGACGCAGACCATCACGGGGAGGGAGAGTTCCTCGCCGAGGCGGAAGGCCTGGATGTGGAGGTCCATCGCTTCCTGATTGGTTTCGGCGTAGAGCTGGATCCATCCGGCGTCGCGGAGGGCCATGCTGTCGGTGTGGTCATTCCAGATGTTGATCGGCGCGCCGATGGCGCGGTTGCCGACGGTCATCACCATGGGGAGGCCGAGGCCGGAGGCGTTGTAGACCGCTTCGGCCATGAAGAGGATGCCCTGGCTTGCGGTGGCGGTGTAGGCGCGTGCGCCGCACGCGGAGGCGCCGATGGCGACGGAGAGGGCCGCGAACTCGCTCTCGACGTTGATGAACTCGCAGGGCTTGAGGCGTCCGGCTTTGACGATGGTGGCGAGGGTTTCGACGATGTGCGTCTGCGGCGTGATCGGGTAGGCGCAGATCACCTCGGGGCGGCAAAGCGCGATGGTTTCGGCGATTCCCTGGGAGCCTTCACACTGTTTGAGCATGGAGCACCGTTTCCTTCGGGTCGGAGCGGCGAGATTCAACGAGCGCGTGGGCCGCTCGCGCCGCGGCGATGTTCTTGGCGGCGACATCGGGGCGGAACTTCTGGGTGATCGCGGCCTCGACGGATTCGAGGCGCAGGCGGCCGGTGACGGCGCAGAAGGCACCGAGGAGGACCGCGTTGGGGAGGGGACGCCCGACGTGTTCGAGGGCGAGTTCGGTCGCCGGCACCGCCGCGACATGGCCCTTGGGAAGCCGGGCCAAGAACGCGGCGATGCCGAGGTCTTCGAGGCTGCGGCTGGAGTTGATGAGGATGTAGCCGTCGGGAGAAAGTCCCTCGAAGACGCTGACCTGATGGAGGAGTGTCGGGTCCTGGATGATGAGCGCATCGGGCTCGAGGACTGGCTCGCGGAGGCGGATCTCGCGGTTGTCGATGCGGCAGAAGGCCATGACCGGAGCGCCCATGCGTTCGGAGCCGAAGCTGGGGAAGGCTTGGGCGTGTGCGCCTTCGAGGAAGGCGGCGACGGACAGCATCTCGGCGGCGGTGACGACGCCTTGCCCGCCGCGGCCGTGAATTCGAACCTGGAACATGGCGCCTCCTGAGACCGCCGCGATGCCGTCCGAAGGAGAGGGAGGAACAGGACGGCACCGCGGACCGCGGTGTGAAGGTGTGCAAACGCCGGTCCAAAGCGTGATGGGACTTTGCTGGCGCGGAAACGCGACGGAGTCGGCGCTGATTCTCACGCGTGAGAGGGAGAGGAAATGAAGGCGCTGCGCCGTATTGAGACGTGGTCGCGGCGATTGCGGGGAAATCAGCGGTGATCAACGAAGAGTGGTGCGTAAATCCAGATGTTTGATGATTGCGTTGGGAGTGGCTCCGCATAGGCTTCAGGGAGTCCTGATTCCCGGAAGTGGGAGAAGTGCGATGCTCAATCGGCGCGATTTCGTTGGCACAGGCCTCGCTGCGGTGGCGCTGGGGCTGCTCGCGCGGAAGGGATTGGGGAATCCCGCTGGTGGTCCGGGGATGTCGGCATCGGGGCTTGCGGGGCTGGATGCATCGCGACCGGTGTTCCGTCTGCCGGCGTCGCCCGTGTCGGTGGATGTGATGGGACTGCCGTTTGCGCCGGGGTTTGGAGGCGACGACTTCCCGACGGGCGTCATCCCGTTCCACGGCGGCGAGTCATTGCAGCCGGGCGAGCTTCCGCCGGAACCGACCGAGACGGTGGATGTGGTGGTGGTGGGGGGCGGGCTGAGCGGGCTGACGAGCGCGTATCTGCTGCGCGAGTATCGACCGGTGGTGTTCGATGTGCGGCCGCAGTTCGGCGGCGTTTCGATGGGGGAGGAGTGGCAAGGCACGCCTTACTCGCTGGGCGGGGCGTACTTCATCGCGCCGGACAAGGGCACGTGGCTCGAGAGCTTCTACACGGAGCTGGGGCTGGACAAGGTCGCGCGGCTGTCGATCGGTGATGATCCGGTTGAACTCAACGGCGTGATCGATGAGGACTTCTGGACGGGGGCGGGGCTGACGCCGGAGGACGCGGCGAAGTTCAAGCAGTACGCGGGGATCGTGAAGTTTTTCGCGAACGAGAGCTATCCCGACATTCCGCTGGATCCCAAGAAGGACAATGCATGGATTCGCGAGCTGGATCAGATCTCGCTGAAGCAGGATCTGGAAGCGCGGATGGGCGGAGAGTTGCCGCGGCTCCTGGAATCGGCGATCCAGGCGTACTGCTTCTCGAGCTTTGATCTGTCTTGGGAGTGGGTGTCGGCGGCGAGCGGGTGGAACTTCATCGCGGCGGAGGAGTTCGGTCGCTGGGTGTGCCCGGGCGGCAACTCGTTCGTGGTGCAGAAGCTTTGGGATGAGCTGGTGAAGCTGTATGCGACGCCGTTCGGCCGCGGCGGGGCGACGCTGGACCGGATGCGTCCGAACACGCGGGTTGTGGACGTCCGGCAGGGACCCAAGGGGCTGATACAGGTGACGTGGCGCGGGAAGAACAACACGCTGCGGTCGATGCTGGCGCGGAAAGTGGTGATGGCGTGCTCGAAGCATGTGTGCAAGTACGTGCTGCACGATCTGGCGACCATCGATCCGGACCGGCTGAACTCGCTGCACGAGGTGGGGACGCATCCCTATGTGATCGCGAACGTGCTCCTGGATGCGCCCATCCAGCGGGACTTCTACGACATCTTCCTGCTGCGTGACGGCCTGTATCCGCGCACACAGGATGAGATCGCGCACGAGAGTCACGTGACGGACCTCTTGAGCGGGCACTATGCGCTTGGCGGCAAAGCGCCGCCGGAAAAGAGCGTGCTGACGCTGTACTGGCCGTTGCCCCGTCCGCCCTTCATGTTTGAACTGATCGCTGACAGCGCC
>JBGSZV010000260.1:0-3837 GCA_041750235.1 Phycisphaerales bacterium | reverse complement strand
GGGGCACAGCACGATGGCTTCCGGGGCGCAGGCGCGGGCCTCGTCAGGGGTGATGCGGCGCGAGGGGCCGGCAATGCGGTGGGCCATCTGCCCGCCGGCCCCCGCGCCCGCGTCGGGCATCGGGGTGGTCGGATTCAATGGGTGCGCTCCGCCGGCACGCTCGACAAGCTGCGATGTCCAGTGGCCCGCAACGTAGAGCGGATCGGCCCAGTCGAGCACGAGCACGCGCGGCGCGCGGTCGAAGGGATTCACAAAATCGGCCGCGCGGAAGAATCGCTCGCGGAGTGCAACCACGGCGTCGGTTGCAGCGCGTGGTTCGCCGATGGCTTGGCCGATCGCGAGAACGTCCTCGAATACCCCTTCAAACGTGGCGGGATTGAGGGACAGGACACTCGGTGGCGGGTTCATCCGCGCTGCGGCGCTGCGCACGCTGGCGACATCGATGGAGCAGACCGAACAAAGATCCTGGGTGATGATGAGGTCGGGGTGGAGCGCGTGCAGCCGATCGACATCGAGGCTGTAGAGACTCCCGGCGGCGTTCGGCTGACCTGAGTCGGGCGACGCCACAGCAGACGAAACGACGCGGTCGATCTCGCCCGGAGAGAGCCCGGAGTTCTCCCAGGTCTGCGCGGTGAGCGCGGGCACGTGGAGCACCTCGGGCGGGTGGTCGCATTCATGGGAACGGCCCACGAGCCGGTCGCCCGCGCCGAGCAGGCAGACGATCTCGGTGGCCGAGGGCAGCAGGCTCACGATGCGCATGGGGGTCATCGTATGGAGCGGGCGCGGTGACTTCGCGCAAGAACCGCCAATGCCCGGAGCGGGGATCCGCCGATAACCGACACCGGGAGTGCGCCGCCGGAGGCGGGCCCCCCACTGTGCTTTGGAGGCCGTCCGATGCCGACTTGTCTCGAAACCCCCCGCCCGACCGACCGCATCCGCCTTTCGCGCAACTCTTGCGCGGTGCTGGCCGCCCTGGCGGGCCTCTGCGTGGCCCACATCACCCCGGGCCGCGATCCGATCCCCGATGAGCCGGCCCCGGCCTCGGACGAGACTTTCGACACCGCGGCCACCCTCGTGGACTACGACCCCCAGCCCAGCGGGAGCCAGGAGCTTCTGGACCGGGCCGCCTCCCCGACCCGGCGCGGCGACCGGCTGGCCCAGGTGAACCCGATGGCGGAGGAACGTCGGCGGATTGAGACCATGCTCCAGCGTGCCCGCGAAGAGGGGCGCGACGACGAGGCTCAGCGGCTCCAGCAGCAGCTTGATGCGATGCGTCGCGAGGAAGCCCGCCAAGGGGGTATGCCGGTTTCGACCGCTCCGGGGGAGATGCCGCCGGCGATGCCGTTGCCCGAGGGGGCAGTCGGCACGATGACCGATCCCAACGAAAAAGTGCTGATCCGCTTCGGCGAGGCAGTGGACCTGAAGGCGTTCGCGGAGTTCATCGCGACACGGCTGGGGATCAACATCTTCCCGGATGCGGCGCTGCAGGATAAGCGGGTGTTCTTCACCGCCCCGGTGGAAGTGGCGGCGGGTGATCTGCTGAAACTGCTCGAAACGCTGCTGGAAGACCAGGGCTTTGCGCTGGTGTACGACGACGACCTCAAGATCTACAAGATCATCCAGGCGGCGAACATCCAAGTCGGGTTTGACGGCGAGCAGGCGACCACACGCGTCATCCAGACGCCGATGCTGCGGCCCTCTTCGCTTCAGGGAACCATCCAGGCGATGCTCCAGGGCGCGCAGGGCGGCAATGCCGCGGTGCGAATGAGCCCGATCGATGAACTGGGCGTCCTGATCGTCACCGGCACGCCGACGACCGCCCGCAAAGTGGAGCAGATTGTCGAGCGGATCCTCAAGGAGTTCGCGAACTATCGCCTCTTCAACTTCCCCCTCACCAATGTCGCCGCGGACCACGCGGTGCAGCGCGTGCTGATGCTCAACGGGCGGATGTCGGGCGGCACCAGCTTCGTCCAGCAGCCCAACGTGCAGAATCAGCCGGTGAACCCGGGCTTTGCCGGGGGCGGCGGCGGGATCGTGAACCTCGAAACGCGGATGTACGCCGACGCGTCGAACTCGGTGATCTTTCGAGGCACGGAGGAAGAAGCCGAGCAGATCGGCCAGCTCATCAGCATCGTGGACTCGGTGCCGCGGCTGATCCCCAAGCGTTATGTGGCGGGCAAGGTGGCCCAGCTCATCGCCGAGACGGGCGAGCGGATCGGCCTGGGCCCAATGACGTTTGCGAGTTCCAGCAGCCAGAGCGGCTCCAATAGCGGCTTTAGCAACAACCGCCAGTTCAACAACAGCGGCTTCGGCAACGCCGGCCAGCAGAGCCAGCTCACGGGCAGCGGCTTCGTCGTGGATCTCGATACCGCCTCCATCATCTACTACGGCACCGAATCGCAGCACGAACAGGTCGCGGACCTGGTGCGGACCTTCACCGAGCAGTCGCTCGATGAGAACATCGAGCTGCAGGTTTACAAGCTCAAGTACATCAAGGCGGAGGACACCGCCGGGCTGCTGAACGACATCATCCAGGATCCCTCGGAGCAGACCTTCAACAACCCGCTGTTCCCGCGCGGGAACACCGTTGCCCAGCGCGCGGCCCAGCAACTCACGGGGCAGGTGACCGACGGGACCGACGCGTCGAGTGAGAACGCGCTGGCGGCGACGAGCGAGAACACCGTCATCGTTGCCGATGAGCCGGGCAATCAGCTCCTGATCAAGGCCACGGCGCGGGCGCAGAAGCAGTTCGCGACACTGATTGACACGATCGATCAGCGCAAGCCGCAGGTGCACATTCAGGCCCAGATCGTCACAGTGTCAGTGGACGACGACTTCGACTGGACCGCCGACGTGCAGTTCACCGCGGGCCAGTTTGCTTTCCTCAGCACCTTCGGTCTCACCGGCCCCGCGACCGCGCTGCTCCCCGACATCCGGACGGTTCCCGGCACCGCCAACGGCGCAACCGCCGCCCTGATCAAGAGCGACTTCGTGCCCTTCGCGATCAACGCGCTGGAAACCATGGGCGAGCTGCGCGTGGTCTCCAACCCGCGCATCCTCGTGAACGACAACTTCGAAGCGGAAATGAAGAGCACCCGCGAAGAACCGTATTCCGAAGTGCAGCAAACCGCGGGCAATCCTCTCGTCACAAGCCAGGGCGGAATTGCGGAGGCCGGTACGACGCTGAAAGTGAAACCACGGATCACGGCCGCTGGCGACCTGGTGCTTGAGTATGAGGTTGAACTGTCGGACTTCGATGCCGCCAACCAGCAGGCCAACCTGCAGCCGCCCAAGAACAAAGAAAACTACAAGAGCGAGGTCACGCTCCCCACGGACTCCACGGTCGTTGTCGGCGGCTTCACCTTCGACCGCAAGGGCGACAGGACGCAGCGCGTACCGGTGCTCGGCTGGATCCCGATCCTTGGCGCTCTCTTCACCGACTACACCAAAGTCTCGCGCAAGACGCTGGTGTTCGTCTTCATCACCCCCAACGTGTTCAACGACCCATCGTTCCAGGATGTGCTCCTCCTCAGCCAGGGCTGGATGGAAGAAGCCGACCTCGATCCCGACCGCCCGCCGATGGAGCCCGCCGCGATGCGAATCTCTGACTTCGCCGCCCTGCCCACGCGGCTGGTGCCGACGAATGAGGCGCCGGCGGTTCTGCCTCTGCCAGCACGGGCCAACGTCACCGAGTAATCCCCGACCTACGATTCCCACCTGATGGCCCGAAAAGGTTCACAACCCGATTCGCCGGACGCCCAGAACGCTCCGGACCTGACGCTGCCCGGCGCTGCGGAAGCTGCCGCGCTGAGCGCTGCGGCCGCGGCGAACGAGCAG
>JBGSZV010000259.1:0-5610 GCA_041750235.1 Phycisphaerales bacterium | reverse complement strand
CCGCCGCGTGAAGGCGGCGCACCCGGCAGCGCGCCGCCGCCCGCTGGCGATTGATCTCGCGCGAAGCCCGCATCCATACCATCCATCGTTCTGAAGACCACCGCACGCACACGCTCCGGGTTACACCATGCACGAAGATGAAGATCTCGAAGAGACCGACGAAACCGAAGACACCGAGGACACCGAGGACCTCGATGAAGAAGAAGGCGACGAGGAGTTCGACGATGACGAGGACGATGGTCCATCGAGCGTCTTCGTCGGCATGACGCTGCGCCGCGACAACAGCGATGCGCTGTTTGCGGCGATCAAGAATGTCTGCCGTGATCTGGAACTCACCGCCTTCCGCGCCGAGCCGAACCAGTTGTCAGGCCGCATGCCGCTGCACGAGGTGGTGCAGATGCTGGTGGACGACGCCAACTTCGCGATCCTCGACCTCACCTACGACCGCCCGACGCTGGCGCACGAGATCGCCATCTGCGACCGCGAGTTCGCATCCGAGTTCATCCTCCAGATCGCCAAAGAGGGCGCGCCGACCCCACCCGCCGCCGAGGGCCGCCTGATTACCACCTACCGCGACGCGGAGGACCTCCGCCGCATCGTCCAGCGCCAGCTCAATCAGATGATTGATGCGTGGAATGAGGACGAGTAGGTCAGGCGCAGGCTGATTCACACCATGGCACATGGATGATCACGGGGGCTTTGCGCGCCGCGTGAACGGGGTTGGGTGGTTGAGGCGCGGGGTGATTGGTAGCAGGGAGTGTTCGCCGGCGGCGCGACGGGCGGCGGCCTTTTCGGAGAGGACTTCTTTCACCGCGGAGGACGCAGAGTGCGCGGAGGAAGGCAGGGATTCACTCACCACGGAGTTCACTGAGGGGCACGGAGGGGGAGCGGAGGAGGAACTGGAATTGTGTGGGGAGACAAGAGATGTAGAGGTTGGGGAGAGGGGCGTAGAGGGGGAAGACCCCGCTCCCTCACGGTCGGGGTACGTATTTGGGACAGAGAACAGCTCTTCTAAGGGCGGGACTGGCTTCGTGGCGAGCAACTCTGGTGTCAGTTGTGGGAGTTCGGCGAGGAAGGTTGGGGTGCCGTAGGTGGTGCGGCGCTTGTTGTTTCTCTCGAAGCGACCGGCGAGGAGTTCTTCGCGCTTTTCGAGGGTGATGCTGCCGAGACGTTCGGAGCGGAAGACGTTGAGTTCGGACTGGGCGGATTTGAGTTCGTTGTAGATGCGGTTGTCGCGGTCGATGAAGGTGTAGACGGCGCGCTCGAGGTCGGCTTTGGTCTTGTAGCCGGGGAGCATGCAGTGGGCCATGACGTGGTTTTCGGGGGCGTCTTTGCGGATCTGGCAGATGTGCTCTTCGGGTACGACCCAGCCAGTTTGGGGGTCGGTGTCGCCGGGGCTCAGTTGCGCGCCGAAGGGTTTCTTCTTGCGGGGGTCGCCCTTGGTTGGAACGAAATCATCATTCACCGCTGAGATCGCGGAGTGCGCGGAGGAGTTCCGTTGATTGGGCGGGGGGAGGCGCTGCGTGCGCTCGTTGAGGATCTCGCAGCGCTTTTCGTAGATGGCGGCGCGTTTGTGCCAGATGTCGTAGGCGAGGATGGTGCGGGCGGCGCGGATGGATTCCTTGTCGGTCTTGTCGAGCGCGCGCTCGTGCAGCGACTTGAGGAGGGAGTCGATGTATTGGGTGGCTGGGGTTTCCACGCGACAGCTCACAGTTCACATCAATCAGTGGTCCGCTATAGAGGGGTGAGCGACCACGGATTGGCGCGCGCTGGGGTGCTATGCGCTTTGGGGTGGTACGGGGAAGTTGTTGATTGGGTTGGGGTTGCGCGAATGTGCGCGAGGGAGTGATTTTGTCATGCGCGGGGGCGCGGGTGGGCGCGCAAACACGGTGAATGCGAGGGGGAGTAGAGAAAGGCGGGGAGCACGGCCAAACAAGTTGGCCATGGCACACAGATTGGGAAACCCCGAAGGGGTGTCCGTCAATAGCCCAGGGTGGAGCGAGCGAGTCGGCGAGCGAGCGGGAACCCTGGGTGATGGGATGTCGGAAAGTGTTACGAGGGTGTCCTCTCCCCACCCCTCGGGGCGCCGAAGTGCAGAAGTAGCGCTGAAGCGTTGATCGCCGCGAGGGGTGGGGAGAGGACTGAGATCGTTCCGCAGTGACAAGGGGAAATCAATGTTGAGATTGATCAGCATGATCATGAAGCATCCCGGCGCGCCGGGAGTCCTTGCCACACGGTGCCGGGAAACGTTGCGACCCTTGGCTACGTCTGCCAGCGCAGAATGCCGACCTTACACAATGACCGGATCACAGCAAGCGGCTGCGTGAAGCGGGAACTGCAGCCGAGTCGACACGACCAGGCTCGCGGGGTAGGGATCGCAAGAGACCCATAACGTCCGCTCCCTCGCTTCGCCCCACTCTTCCCTCACCCCCGCACGTCCCCCATCGTTTTCCCGGACGTCAAACCAGGCGAAGCCCGCAACGTGTGATGCGCGACGGGTGCGCATCTCGGGGCTGTCTTGTTGTCATCCCTCGCCATGAGCAACGCACGCGGCAAACTTCCCTTTGAACACGTCACGCCCGCTTGTGCACACAAGCACGCGAATCAACATTCAAAGAAGGGGAGCAGATTCAATGAAGAGCAGCATTCTCACCGTCGGCGTTCTTGCCGTCTTCAGCGCTTCGGGTTCGGCTTTCGCCGCCGTCATGCCCTACGCGGTCACCAGCAGCGGCACCTCCACCACCCTGTTTGGTTCGGGCGACCGTCGCCTCGAGACCCTCGCGTTCAGCGGCAGCTCCACCGTCATGACCAACGCCGACTTCGTCCGCTTCTCGGGCGGCAGGCTCGTCAGCAACAGCGGGCCCTACGGCTGGTCGGATCTTGGCAACCGCGACATGAGCACCGCGGGCAACTCGTTCCAGGGCAACCCCGATCGCGCCGACCTCTCGACCCCCCTCACCGGCGAGGCCTCGAGCAAGGGCGCCATCAGCGAAGTCTTTGGTTCTTCGCTCGGTTACAAAAACCTCTCCTGGATCGTCGACGGCGAGGACAACGGCTCGTACAACCTCGACCTGTACCTCAACAACGTCTCGGCCTTCACCCCCGACGCGAACGATGGCAGCATCGAGCTTGCCGTCCTGGAGCGCGGCGGCAACAGCGACTTCTCGGTGCAGGGCATCACCGGCTTCACCCTCTCGGGCGACGCGATCCTGACCCCGGCCTACCACGTGCTCCGCTCGCAGACCGGTTACGCCGGCTGGAAGCTCGACACTCTCGAGATCGGCGAAGAGCAGAAGGTCCACGGCGTGGGTCTTTCCTTGCCGCAGGAATGGGGCCAGCTCGTCGGCATCCGCATCAGCGCGGTGGCCAGCGACAGCGGTCCGGACATCGTCGCGGTGGGCGTGGTTCCCAGCCCCGGCGCCGTGACCCTCGCCGGCATGGCGGGCCTCCTCGCGGTCGGACGTCGTCGCAAGAACTGATTCAGAGCGATACACACACCATCCTCCGTCGACCATCGCCCGGTGTACGCCCGGGCGTTGGTATTTTTGCGGAGGAGGGCGCTTTGGAGCGTCGCGGCGTTGCGGATTCGTGCCTCCTCTACAATCCCCCCCATGACCACCGCCGCCCCCACGAGGACCGAAGCAGTGCCCCACCACGAGAACTCCATCAAGGAGACGTTGATCTCGATGATCATCTCGCTGGCGATGGCGCTGGTGGCCAAGAGCTACGTGGTGGAGGCGTTCGTGATCCCGACGGGGTCGATGGCGCCGACGCTCTTGGGCAAGCACATGCAGTTCCAGAGCCCCGAGTCGGGCTGGCGGTGGACGGTGAACCCGTGGTTCCACAACGGCGAGATGCCGGTGCGGGAGCAGTGGCGGCCGCAGGACAACGCGCCGATGGTGACGGACCCGATGTCGTCGAGCGTGCCGAACACGTTTGTCGCGGGCCAGCAGCCGCGGCAGCGGATCAACGGGTACACGCCGCCCCTGGAGCGGAAGTTCATCCGCGAGGGCGACCGGATCCTGGTGCAGAAGTACCTGTACGAGATCTTCCCGCCCAAGCGGTTTGATGTGGTGGTGTTCAAGAACCCCACCAACAGCAGCGAAAACTACATCAAGCGGCTGATCGGGTTGCCCAACGAGCAGGTGTGGCTGGCGGACGGCGATGTGTTCACCCGCCCGATCAGCGTGGATGAGAAGAACGGCGTGACGATCAAGGATCCGAAGTGGTCGATCGCGCGCAAGCCCGAGCGGGTGCAGAAGGCGCTGTGGCGGCAGGTGTATTCGAGCGAGTACGCGCCGCTGATGGACCCCAAGCACGGCGAGAACCACTTCAGCAGCCCATGGGTTGGCGCGGGGTGGAAGGGCCTGAGCGAGCGGACCTATCGGTGCGAGCCGGATAATCCTGCGCCGCTGTCGTGGGACACGCAGCGCTGGCCGATCACCGATTGGGTGAACTACAACGACACGACGTTCAACCGCTCGTACGACAAGGCGCGGTTCCCGGTGGGCGACCTGCGCGTGCGCGCGGGCGTGCTGCCGGACGCCGAAGGGCTGCGGGCGACGATCAATGTCCGTGCTGAGCAGCACGATTTCCAGGCGTCGATCGAGGGGACCAATGTGACGCTGCGGATGCGTGCCGTCTCGACCGGAACGACGGACGCGGAATGGACCGTGCTGGAGTCGGGGACGTTCAAGGGGTTCCCGGCGGGGCGCGTCACGAACTTCGAACTGTGGCACGTGGACCAGAGCCTGCAACTGTGGGTGGACGGCACGCGCGTGCTGTCGCACGACTACGACTGGAGCGCCAGCGAGCGGTTGCTGCATGCGACCGGCGTCGCTGGCGATGCGCACATTGATGAGGGCATGGGCGACTCGCAGTGGCTGACGCAGCCGGACCGCTACCGCGCGGGCGCACCGGCGGTGTACATGAAGTTCGAGGGAACGGGCGTGACGCTGCACCGTGTGGCGCTGGACCGCGATGTGTTCTACGAGCCAGCGATGTACTACGACCGCGAGCCGGCGCTTGCGACGCACCCGGACAACCTGCCGAGTCTGAACAACGACCAGTACTTCTGCTGCGGCGACAACAGCCCCAACAGCGCCGACGGCCGTCTGTGGAGCGGTGTTGATCCGTGGATCTCCGACCAGATTGATCCGATGCGCGGGATCGTGCCGCGGCGACTGATGCTGGGTAAGGCGTTCTACGTCTACTTCCCGGCACCGTACAGCGTGGGGAAGATCCCGATTCCGGACTTGGGGCGGATGCGATTCATCAAGTGAGCCACGAGCGTGTGGCGAAAACACAGATGTGTGCCACACTCCTAAGGGTTCTTATGTTAGCGAACATAAATATGAATCAGCGAACGCGCTTTTCGTATTGACGCTTTTCGCGAACCGGATAATTCGTGATGTGAACCCAACGGAGGTCACATCATGCGCACGCCGTCGAATGGTCTGTTCCGCGTCCTGCACCCGATCGGTGTTCTGATCGCGCTGGCGATCTCGGCGAGCGTTGCGGCATCGCCGCCGGACTTGCGACGGGCGTCGAGCGATCATCGGTCGGCACCGGTGGTGCAAGAGGCGGCGAAGGCGACGGATGTTGAAGTGG
>JBGSZV010000258.1:0-52275 GCA_041750235.1 Phycisphaerales bacterium | reverse complement strand
GTGCGGCGAATGACCGAGCGGGCGGAGGAGTTCGCGCGTGTGCTCTCGGCGGAGGCGGGGAAGCCGATCACGTTGGCGCGGGGCGAGGTGGCGCGGGCGATCGAAACGTTCCGGATGTCGGCGGAGGAGTGCGGCCGGGTGCGGGGGGAGACGATTGCGCTGGATGTGTCGCCGCGGGGGGCGGGATATCAGGGGCTGTGGAAACGGGTGCCGGTGGGTGCATG
Organism: Phycisphaerales bacterium; assembly: GCA_041750235.1. GTDB lineage: Bacteria > Planctomycetota > Phycisphaerae > Phycisphaerales > UBA1924 > JBGSZV01. The sequence goes on along the minus strand of JBGSZV010000258.1, from coordinate 52,051 downwards.
CTCGTTTGTGCTGCCGTTCAACTTTCCGTTGAACCTGCTGGCGCACAAGGTGGGGCCGGCGATCGCGGTGGGGTGCCCGTTTGTCGCGAAGCCGGACCCGCGGACGCCGTTGACGTCGTTGATGCTGGGGGAGATTCTGGCGGAGACGGAGTTGCCCAAGGGCTCGTGGAGCATCTTGACGGTGGTGAAGGACGGGATCGAGCTGTTCAGCGAGGACGAGCGGATCAAGCTGCTGAGCTTTACCGGTTCGCCGGCGGTGGGATGGAAACTCAAGGAACGAGCGGGGCGCAAGCGCTTCGTGCTGGAGCTGGGCGGGAACGCGGCGTGCATCGTGGATACGGGCGTGGATGTCGAGAAGGCGGCTCCGAAGATTGCGAATGGGGCGTTTGCGTACGCCGGGCAGTCGTGCATCAGTGTGCAGCGGGTGCTGGCGCACCGGAGTGTGTACGAACCGCTGAAGGAGGCGCTGGTTACGCGGGCGACCGCGATGAAAGCGGGCGATCCGCGTGATGAAGCGACGGTGGTGGGCCCGCTGATCAGCGAGAAGGAAGCGAAGCGGGTTGAGGAGTGGGTGAGCGAAGCGGTTGTGGGCGGCGCACGGGTGTTGTGCGGCGGTCGGCGGGACGGTTCGGTGTACGCGCCGACGCTACTGGAGGAGGTCGCGCCTTCGGCGCGGCTGGCGTGTCAGGAGGTCTTTGGGCCGGTGGCGATCCTACAGAAGTGCGAGGAGATCGGCGAGGCGATCCGCTTTGCCAATGACAGTGTGTTCGGGCTGCAGTGCGGGGTGTTCACCGACTCACTCACGAATGCGCGGCGGGCGTTTGAGGAACTGGAAGTGGGCGGGGTGATCGTGAACGATGTGCCGACTTGGCGCATGGACAACATGCCCTACGGCGGCTTGAAGCAGTCGGGGCTGGGTCGCGAGGGGGTGCGTTTCGCGATGGAGGAGATGACGGACGTTCGCGTCCTGGTTGTCAGCGGGCCTGGTTGAGGCTGGCGTAATCTCTGTGGCGCATGCCGCGTGTCTTGGGCTCCACGACGGCCTGGTGGTCGATGGTTGGGGCGTCGCCACGTCCGAGAAGCAGCCAGTCGGCGGATATTTCGAAGGCTTGGCAGAGGCCGAGGACGACGCGGACGGAGGGCTGGTCGCCGTGTCGGATGCGTCGGATGGTCTCATCGGAGACCCCGATCAGGCGACCGACCTGCGAGTTGGTGCAGGGTTGAATGACTTCGATGATGCGCTTGCTGAGATCGTCAGCGAGGGCGTCAGTGTTCGATGTTCGTCGAACGGGGTTTGGATTGGGCATGATCATGGCTCACCAATTGTCGTCGGGATCGGGCTCTGTGGGCGGGGCGGGCGGCGGCGGTGTGGGAGGAAACACGATGAAGGGCGGGATTGGAATGACGATGGGAATCGGGAGTTCTTCAGCGTGGGCGGACGGGGCAGCGCCGATCAGCGTGGATGCCAGGATCACCGTGCTGCTAACGAGCCGCCGAGCTTGGCGGGCACACACCGACCGCATTTGGCACCTCCACAGATCTGTGGGGATGCCGCGCCGGTTACGATCCGGACTTCAGCACCCCTTGCCTGTGGGAAGGCGACACCCAAAGGTGTGGCGTTGGCGCTTTTTTCCGGGTTGGAGAGAATTTTCTGTTCGGGTTCCAAGCACTGGGCGATCTTGGCAAGCGGCTGCCAGTGCCGGTAATCCCTTGCTCGATGGGGGGTGAAGTGGGACGATGGGTGTCGATCCCACAGACCTGTGGAAGGAGATTGGTTGTGCCAAGGGCTTTTGGTGGGGGCACGATCGAATCGTTGCTGGTGCGCATGCGTGCCGGCGATCGTGTTGCCGCAGCGGAGTTCCTTGATCGTTATGGATCGAGGGTCCGCGCGCGGGTGCGCCACAAGCTGAGCCCGGGGATGCGGCGGATCTTCGACTCGCAGGATGTGCTCTCCACCGTGGCGCGTCGGCTGGATCAGGTGGTGCGGCGTGGCGGAGTGGAGGCTGCGAGCGAAGAGCAGCTTTGGGCGCTGATATTCACGATCGCGAATAACTCGGTGACAGAGAAGGGGCGGATTCAGCGTCGGTTACGGCGAACGGAATCAGAGGATTCACCCTTCGCGAACGAGGTGCTTCGTCGGATGGAGGAAGCGGAGCGCCAGGGGCAGGACGGTGCGGTCATCGCGATTGAGCAGGTGTTCGGGCTGGTGGACGACGAGACCGACCGCCAAGTGCTTTCGATGTGGATGAATGATGTGCCGTTGACGGAGATCGCAGAGTGTCTGGAGCTACCGGAAGGAACGATCCGGTGGCGCTGGTCGAAGTTGCGTGACAGGCTGCGCGAGAAGCTGGGGCCGGAGGTGGGCCATGAGTAGCGTTGGGCATTCGCCGAAGATCGAGACGTATCTGGTGGAGCGCGGGGTGGGCGCCGCCGGGATGAGTGATGATGAACTCGCTGATCTGATCCGTGAAGAGTCGTGGGATTCGACGGTTGACTCGGACTCGGCGAGCCTCGATCGGTACCTACGCCTTGTCCCGGATCTTGCGAACCGCCTGGTCGCGCTTGATGCGGCGATCGATGTGGTGCTGCGCCAGCGGTCGCACGGCGGCTTGCCGGATGCGCGTGTGGTGGAAGAACTCACGGGTCACTACCCGCATTTGGCTGAGCACATCCGCGAAGCGGCGGCGCTGAATGCCGGGCTTCTGTCGGGTCGCTCTCCGGAGGGGGGGGCTTCTGCGCCGGATCGGGAGCTGCCGTGCGAGTTCGGGCCGCTCATTGAAAGCGGGGTCCCGCGGTACAACCTCATCCGGATGCTTGGCCAAGGGGCGCACGGACAGGTGTTCCTCGCGGAAGATCGGCTGCTGGCGGACCGGGCGCATCGGCCGCTTGTGGCGATCAAGTTGCTGGCTGGCGGCCATCGGAGCGAGCGCGCACGCCATCGCCTTATGGACGAAGCGGCGAAGGCGCGGCGGATCAACCACCCCAACGTCGTGCGCGTCTTTGACCGCGGCGTTTCGGGCGATGGCGACGATTTCATCGTCTATGAGTACGTTCCTGGTGGGACGCTCGACGGCGCGCTGCCTGATCGCAGCACGAAGGGATGGGCGCGACAAACCGCACGCCTGATCGCGCAGGTGGCGCGTGGTGTTCATGCGGCGCATCATGCGGGCCTGGTGCACTGCGATCTCAAGCCGGGGAATGTGCTGATCGCAGAGGATGGTTCGCCCAAAGTGGCGGATTTCGGTGTTGCCGCAAGAGTGGTGGATCCGGGTGACGAAGTGATTCGCGGCACGGCCGGCGGGCCACTTGGGAACCTCGCGTTCATTGCCCCCGAGCAGTTTCGTGAAGAACCCGGCTCTGTGGCGATCCCGGCGGATCTCTACGCGCTCGGAGGACTTTTCTACTACGGATTGATGCGGTCTCTTCCCAACGGACGAACAGCACGGGAGATTGCTCACCGGCATACCCGGGTGCAACGTGACGGCACCGAAGTGACGAAAGTGGCGACTGGGCTGGACGCCGATATCGATGCCATCATTCAGAAGTCACTCGCTGAGCGGCCTTCGGACCGCTTTGCGTCGGCGGCGGAGTTCGCGGATGAGTTGGAGCGCTGGGCCGAGAGACGACCTGTCGTGTCGCGGCGCTCCGGACCGGTGCGTCGAGCGATGCTGTGGGCGCGGCGTCGGCCACTGTTGGCAGCGGCCAGTATCGGGTGCGGCGTTCTGACTGGCGGAGCTCTGATGGCCATGGGAATGGCGTACCAGCAGGACCAAACGTACGCGGTCTATGAGCAGAAGATCATGGATGCGAATCAGGTTAATGCGCGCGTCAACTTCGGCGCCAATCTGCTGCCCACGATCTGGCTCATGGAACAGATTGATGCGGTAAGCATTCTGGGAAGGAAACGCTTCGACGAGTACATGTTCGGGCAGCGGTACCAGCTCCTCAAGACAGAAATTGACCGAGCAAGAGCGGAAGGCCGCGAGAATCAAACGATGCCCCTTATCTGGGAGGTCACGCTTGGCCACTGGATGCTGAGTGATAAACAAGATCATCCCGAGCTTCGAGGAATGCTCGCTCGATCTCTCGACAAGTGGAGGGCGAAGGTCGGAAGTGGAGATGATATGGTCCGGTATGTTTCGATGCTGCATGCGGCTGCGATCATCAAGGACCACTGGTTACGTCAGGGCGCCACGTTCTCAGCACGTCCGATGGATGCCGACACTTTTGAAGAAGTTGCCGAAGCTGCGGGGCTTGTTCGCGAGTACATCGCACAGTTGCCATCGTCTGAGCGGTACAGCCCTGCTCACATTCTCGCGGTCCGAGCGCTTAAGAACGCTTACAGCGGCCGCCTGCTGGCTGATCGGAACCGACTGCTCGCCTTGGACGAAGAGTACCGCCGCATCGAGCTCGGCCACATTCTGCCACGTTAGCGTGTCGTCGTTTGAGCCAGAAGCCTTGGTGGGCAATGAAACAAGGCGTGCCCGGCACGCCTCGTTCATTTTGGCTGATTGGTGTCGTTGAATGTCAGCTCGTCCTGCACCATTCGTCCACGTCGCGCTCGGCTTCCTCGCGCGTCTTGCCGTAGACCTCCTGGACCTTGCCGATGAGCTGGTCCTTCTTGCCGCCGATGGTGTCGAACTCGTCGTCGGTGATTCGGCCCCACTTCTCGCGGAGCTTACCCTTGACCTGCTTCCAGTTTCCTTCGACTTGATCCCAGTTCATTGAAGAACTCCTTTGGTGAGTGTGTAAGTGCACTTCGCGTGTGATGCCGATGGCTACGCCGCCACGGCACTTCTGAGTCGGACCATGCCGCTGCGGAGCAGTTTGCGGACCGCGGCGGCGTTGAGGTCCATCGATTGGGCGACGGCGCGGAGCGTCATCGGTTCGGCGTCGGTAAGGCCGAAGCAGCGAGAGATGGCCTCGCGCTCGGGGGGCGGCAGTCTGGCGACGAGGGTGCGCAGTCGGTCGGAATCAGTTGGTTCGAGGTCCAGCTCGCCGATGGCCGCATCGGCGGGTGAGGGAGCGTGCGTCGCAGCGCAGTCGGCGGGGTCGATCGTGCGGACCGGTTCCAGGAGATCGGCCCGCGCTTCGAGTTCGCGGATGTGGGCCCGCGACATCCCGGTTCTCTCGGCCAGTTCCGCGGCGGTTGGCGCCCGGTCGAGCTCGGTCGTCAGTTCGGCTCTGGCCGCGGCAAGCTGGCGCAGTTCACGCAGCATTCGTGCCGGCACGTGCACCGGGCGAATGCTGGCTGCCCGGGCGGAGCGCATCGCGTGCCGGATCCAGATGGCTGCGTAGCTGCCGAACTTCACGCCGCGATCGGGATCGAATCGTTCGGCCGCGCGGATGAGCGCCATGTTGCCCTCCGCGACGAGATCGTCGTAGCGAGATCCGGATTGCGAGAACTCGCGGGCGATCGCCCGAACGAGGCCGAGGTTGCGCTCGACGAGTTCGTTGCGGGCTGCGGTGCTGCCATGATTCACGATGAGACCGGCAAGGGTTGATTCACTCGCCGCCTTGAGATCCTCAGACGAACTGGCATCGCGGGACTGCGGATCGACCTGGATCGTGTTGAGTCGCATGTGATGTTCCTCCATCTCTTCTGTGCGTGGTCGACTTCAAGGTCCGACTGTCGCACGCGTCACACTTTCAGTTTCGCAGAGCGGGGTGGCGTCCGGCTGAATAACCAGTGAATCGTGGTTCACTTGCAAGCCTTCTTGAACTTGACTGGAGGCACCGGCATCCAGGAAACGCAGAAGGGACGCCAATGAGGCGTCCCTTGATGCCGCGGTGACTGATTTGGCCATCGCGCTGGGGTGTTTCCCGATGTATGGAGATTTCAGTCGTCGTCTTCAGCGACGTCCTGAATCCCTTCGCCGAGGTCCTCGACATCTTTTCCGACGCCCTTAGTCGTGTTGCATCCCAGCATGGCGGCGCAGTGCAAGGCGGCCGCACATGCGAGAAGAGCGCGGAGTTTCGGACTGGTGGAGGCGTTGCTGTGGAGGCTTTCGGTTTCGTGCTGCATTGGGGTATCTCCGAGTGAAGCACGCGTAGAAAAGGTTTGTGCGTGCGGACACTGAAGTATCCGGTTGATCACATGGTGCATCGTGAACCCCGTCTGAATCCGCCTTCAGGCGGCTCTGTCCAAACGAACAGGGACCGGACAAAGCCGGTCCCTGTGTCGCATTCAGATGCTGAGGATGGATTTAGCGGCTTGAGTTCCACGCGGGGCGGCCGGTGTCGTCCCAAAGAACGACGTTGCCGTCACTCGTCTGGTACGAGTTCGCGATCCAGTACTCGCGGGAGTCGATGCGCATGGGCGTCAGCGAGAGGTCGACGCGGTTTCCAGACGCGAGGACAGCCTTCTGACGTGCGAGATACGCCGGCGGCCCCACGATGACCTCGTAGGTCTTGCCGCTGTCGTTCAGCCGGAGAACACGCACCTGGCCGATGCCTTCGCCGAGCGTTCTGGTTTCGATCGACTCGACGGTGCCGCTGACGCGGACCCGTGCGGCGTCGTCAGTCGCCTTGATGCTTGAACCGATGCGTTGCCAGGCGCCGGTGTTGGACAGATCGGTGTCAGAGTTCTTACCCATGGGCTGGGAAGCGTGGGTGCGGTAGCGGGGTGTTTCCACACCGAATGCGCGATAGGCGGCCGTGAGGCGATCGGTGCCGGAGAGCGTGGTGACATCGTCAGGAGTTTCGATACTGGCGACGACCATCTCCTTCGATGCATCAATCTGTGCCGGTCCTTCGGCAGGGATCACAGCGAGCGAGAAGGGGACCAGCCGCTTGGTGTCAGCGATGCCCAGGAAGTTCTCGTTGGGATCGATCGACAGGAAAGCGATCTGACCGCCGCCGCGTTCGATGATGACATCGTGAACACTTCCGCATGATTGCGCGTGGGCCTGCACGTCTCGACCATCGAGCGCGCTCAGCAGCATATAGCGGCTGCGATACGACTCTGGCGTGTTGCTGGCGGTGCGCTCCCAGTGGGGCTTTCCGGTCTGGTCTCGGTAGGTGGCGGTCCCGCCCTTGGCGTCCGTGATCTCGGTGGCAACGAAAAGGGGCTGGCCGTTGCGCTCGATCTCGTATCCCTTCACATTGACCTTGGCGCCGCGGAACGGAACATAGGTCGCGCCGCGCGTGTACCACGAGGGGCCGAGTGCGACACGCCTGGGCGAGGAGCCGTTGGAAAGCACTGCGACGGTGTACTCGTCGCCGTTGGGCATCTCGAGTACTTCAATACGTTCGATGGTGCCCGACGCGGTCGCGGATGCTGCTTGGTTCGAAGGGAAGGGGTCACCGAGATTGTTGCCGGTGTCGGCGCGATTGGAGGGCTGGTAGCTCTCCAATCTGCCCTTATCGAAGGCGGGCATCGCCTTGAGCTGCTCTTCGGTCATGGAGAGCGCGAGGCGGGCGCCGTCGTCCTGGGTGGTATCCCAGCTGAACTGGCTGAAGGGCACGCTGACTGTCTTTGAGAGCAGGCCGAGGTCGACCGCGAGCGCTTCGATCCGGCCGGTCAGGCGATCGAAGACGACGTTGCTCACCTCGCCGATGGACTTCGAGTCCGGCCCGACGACGGTCATGCCGTCGAGCTTCTGGCAGCTCATGAACGTATAGCCGCGAGCGGATTCCATCGGCCGCTGAGCGGTCTCCTGGTAGCGCTGCCCATCGCGGGTGGGCGGCATCATGCTTCGATCCGACTGGGCAACCGCCGCGGCGCTGATCGCGAGACCGGCAGCGCACGTCAGCGTGGCAATGGTGTGTGTGCGTGACATGTAGTGTTCCTTTGCGTGCGGGAGGGGCGGAGGTCGCGGCCGCACGGCCGCGAGAATATCGTGCGCTCCGACCAGTGATCCCGGTGTGCTTGAAGGATGTGCCTGCGATGGATGGGGGTGGTGAACGTGCCGTGAAAGGCAGTTCATGGGTGCACTGCGCCCAGCGCCGCTCAGCGGGCGTGACATGAGCAAGTTTTCATGTTGTAGGTGGTGTGAGCGCCTCGGCGACGCGAAGGGGCATTCGAGGCTACGCTTCTCTCATGCGCGTGAGTTCACAGCGCGTGGAGGTGGGAACACAATGCGTGCATTGGTCGTTGAAGACAATCCGAAGATGGCCGCGGCGATTCGCAAGGGCCTCCAAGAGCACGGCTTTGCCGCGGACGAGTGTCATTCAGGATTTGAAGGCGAAGATCTCGCTGCGTCGGGCGTGTACGACATCGTGTTGCTCGATCTCATGCTACCGGACCGGGACGGCGTTGAGATCTGCAGGAATCTGCGTCGTCGCGGCGTGAAGACAAAGGTGCTGATGCTCACGGCACTTTCGGGGACCGATGAAAAGGTCCAGGGCCTCGATGCCGGCGCCGATGACTATCTGACCAAGCCGTTCGAGTTCGAGGAGCTGTTGGCGCGGATCCGGGCGTTGCTGCGGCGTGGCGAGGCGTCGGAGTCGAGGTGCCTGCGGTATGAGGGTCTGGAACTCGACCTGTACTCGCGAGTCGCGAAGCGTGGCGAGGAGAAGGTCGAGCTTTCGAACAAGGAGTTCGCGCTGCTCGAGTACTTCATGCGGAACCCGAACCGGGTGCTGTCGCGCACGCAGATCGGTGAGAAAGTCTGGGATCTGGCGTTCGAGCCGACGAGCAACGTGGTGGATGTGTATGTTTCGGCGCTCCGGCGTAAGCTGGACCGCGGCTTTGAGACCGAACTCATCCACACTGTGAAGGGCGTGGGGTACAGGTTTGGCGTGATGGAGTAAACGTGTGAGCGAGTCGGCGGGCGAAACCACACTGCAGCGGTCGAATCAACGAGTGGGGTCCCTCCGCTGGCGTGTCACGCTGCTCATCATCATGCTCTCGACAATCATCCAAGGCACCCTGTGCGTGGTGCTGATCCTGTATAACCGACGTTCACTTGACGAGACGATGACGCATCGGATCCGGCTTCGACTGTCTCGGATCGTGCGGGAAGTTGAGTCGCATCAGGGGGAGCTTTCTCGCGACGACTTGGCGAAGTTCGCCGCGAACCACCTGTTGTTCATCGTCCCGGAGCGGTTCGCGATTGTCGTGTACGGGCTGGGCGGCGGCATTCTGGCGAGCACGGTGGCGGATCCGCCGAGTTCGAAGATGGTCATGGTTCAGGAGGTGTTTGAGTCAAAGCAACCTGTCCTTCTGAAGCAGGGTGCACGGTCTCTGGACTGGCTGGGCGAAGACCTTTCATCGGGCGCGTGGACTGCCATGGTTCCTGCGATGAAAGGCGGACACGAACCGGTCGTCGTATCGTTGACGATCTCGCAGCACTACTTCGCGCAGATGGCGAACGCGGTGGAGCGGCCCGTGCTGCTGCTGATCGGGATGGGCGTGGTTGCTTCAGGCGTCGCGGGATGGCTGGTGACCGGTCGCCTGCTGGGGCCGCTTTCGCGTCTGACGCAGTTGGCAACGACGCTGCGCCCGGAGCACCTTGAGGAGGAAGAGGCAGGACCGAATACGAGCGTCGCGGAACTCCAAGTGCTGCAGAGTTCACTGCGTGAGACACGCGAGAGCCTGCGGCAGGCGTTCCGTGCCCAGGAGCGATTCCTCTCGAATGTCGCGCATGAGCTCAAGACGCCCATCGCGGTGCTACTGGCGGAGGCTCAGACGATTGACCGCGCAGGACTCAACGACGAAGGGGCGCGGTTTGTCGGGAGCGTTCACGAGGAGATGAAGAGGATGGGAAAGCTCGTGGAGAGCTTCCTGCTTTTGGCCAAAGTGCATGCGGGGAAGGCGCTCCTCAAGAGCGAGGTGGTTTTCATCAACGATGTGGTGATGAGCGCGGTCGAGCAGTGCGGCATCATGGCCCGACAGTACTCGGTCACGCTGGTCCCGACGTTGCTGGATGGAGAGGCGAGCAACTCGACGGTGGCGGGTGATCCGACGCTGCTGCAGACGATGATCGACGGGTTGATTCGCAACGCCATCAAGTTCTCGCCTCACGGCAGCAGGGTTGAGATCATTGCGGAGATGTCGGAGGGAACGGTAAGCGTGTGTGTGCGGGACCAGGGGCCCGGGATCGCACCGGAGATTGCGGGGACTCTGTTCGATCGTTTCGTGCAATCGCCCTCGGAGGTGGCGCGGGGTCGCGGCACCGGGCTGGGACTCGCGATCGCCCAGGGAATTGCCGAGATGCACTCTGGAAGGATCACGTTTGAGAACAGGGCGGGCGCTGGGTGTGACTTCTGCGTTCGCTTTCCGCTTGCAAAGCTGGACGGCGTTGAATCTCTCTCGGAGACGTGAGGGCTTCGGTCCAGATGAGGTGGATTTCACGCTGACGTCAGGTGTTTGTCACCCTCATGGTCGAGAATCGACACATGGGACCATCACGACATCCATCCTCGCTGCTTAAGCGTTTCAGCCGTGGCGGACGCCTCTGGCTGTTTCTCGCGGCCTCAGCGGTCGTCGCGATTGGCCTGGGCTTCCGGGTGTTCACCGGTCCGTTGTTCCACGAACAGACATGGCTGCATGTGCTGTTCATCTTCAGCCTGACGGCGTTTCTGGTGTCGGTGGTTCAGCTCATGGTTGCGGTCAGTGACATTGACGAACATAGCCCGGTCGAATCTGTGGATGACCGGAATCGACGATCGCGATCCTGAGACGGTTTACCTTTGCAGCGAACGTCACGCGAACAGGCTTGATTGTCGTCAAGTAGAAAGACCCGGCGATGATGAACGCGGAATGAGCGCTGCATCGTCGCCGGGCCTTCAATGTGCGGGAATGGGTGTCGTTCTACCGCCGGCTCATCGTTTGTGGAACAGTCGTCCGATGATCGCACCGACGCCGACTGCGATGAGAATGGACGTGAGTGGACGTTCGCCGATGTAATCGCACGCGGACTGCATTGCCTTGTCACCCTTTGCGACGACGGTCTTGCCCTTCTCGGCCACCGACTCCGCGCCGCGTTTGAGCGCATCCACGCCAGCATTGGCGGTGCCGGCAAGGTAGGACGCCGCGTCATCCTTGAGCGCCATCGCATCGCGTTTGACGTCCGTGAGTGTGGCGGAGTTCGAGTCGGCTCCGAACGGAGTACGGGTCGTGTTTGATGCAGTTGTCATCGGTCTTTTCTCCTGGGAAGTGGTCTTGAAGTATGCTGGTGTCAGGCGATGGCCGCGCTGTTGACAGAGCTTTCGGCGATCTTGGTCAGGGCTTTGTCGGCGGCGCCCTCTTCATCGATGGTCGCGGTGAGCAGGTCGGCTGCATCATTGAGTCCCAGGCGTCGGGCAAAGGCACGGGCTGTGCCGTAGGCCGCAATTTCGTAGTGTTCGACCCGCTGGGCGGACGCGATGATGGCGGCGTCGCGGACGTCGGTATCCTCGATCTCTGCAAGGGTCTCGTTGGCTTCCGCGAGGAGGCCATCCATGGCTTCGCACTTGATGCCACGTGCGGCGACCTCGACCAGCTGGAAGATCTGTTCGAGACGATCCACATGGCCGATGGTTTCCTTGTGGTGATCGCCGATGGCCTTCTTCAACTTGGCGTTGGTCGCCATCTTTTCCATCTTTGGCAGGGCTTTCACAAGCTGCTTTTCGGCGTAGTAGATGTCCCGAAGTTCGTGAACGAACAGATCGTGCAGTGTTTCAATCTTCATGGCGTGCTCCTCTGGAGATTTGTGATGTGTGCAGAGGCGACAGGTCGGTCGCGACCGTTGAGCATTCGACGCGATCGCGCGCGTGGTGTGAGACTGGCGTGAATCGCTCCTCACGGCAGAGTTTCGTGGGCAAACGGTTTGCGGGAGTGAGTTCAAACTCACGCACAGTTCATTGGGCGGGTGTACGGAGGAGCGATGCTGCAGGTATGCGGGAGGGAGAGCGGCGACGCGGATCCTGCCGTCTGCTTGCGTGTCGGTACTCATATCCCAATATCCATCGGAAAGGAGCTGAACATGCTTCGCTGGGCCATCGCGTTCTTTATCGTGGCGATCATTGCAGCGGTTTTCGGCTTCGGCGGTATCGCGGCCGGTGCTGCTTCGATCGCGAAGATCCTGTTCTTTGTCTTTGTGGTGTTGTTCCTGGTGTCTCTGGTTGTTGGATTGATGGGTCGCGGCGGACCCTCCGTCAATCTGTGATTGGAAGGAACGATCGATGCGAAGTCGTGCAGGTGGCGATACAAGAGGATGGCGTCGTGCGTCACGCACCGCCATCCTCTTGATCGGAGTGATCTGTGTCGCCGGAAGCGGGTGCGTTGACACGTCGCAGCCGCTCAAGATGGAGGCCGCGCTTCGACTCGATGGACCGGTGACCATTCAGATGCAGATGCAGGGTCCGAGCGTGAGGTATGACGGCACGTTTGTCAGCGAGGACCTGTACAAGGCGATCGAAGTGGACAAGACGAGCGAGGAATGGCTGCTGGCTGCCTTGGGAGAGCCGGATCGGAAGCTTGAGCTACGCGATGGCGGGGCGCTCCTTGTGTGGGCGTACCGGCTGGCGGCGGTCGAGGGCTCGTTCGTGAATGTGATGGATCTGGGCGGTGATGATGAGCGGAAGCCGTCGAACATGACGACGATGGTTCGGCTCGAGGGCGGAGTGGTCCGCGAGAAGTGGCGGGGATAGGGCGCTGCATCACGCCCAGTCGGTGAGTTCGTCCTGGTCTGTCTCGGTGACGCCCAAGGTCCGGTCATCGACGAGTCCGAGTCGGTAGAGCATATTGAGCGCCTCGGTAAGCTCAATTGCGGTGAAGACTCCATCGGGGATCTGCTCTCCTTCGGGCGGTTCCTCGACAAGCATATCCATGGTCGCGCTGTTCCCTTCGGAGTGCACCGCGTCGAGGAGTGCATCGGCGGCGGTGAAGAGGCGGTCGATTGAGATCATGTGCATGGACTCCTGTCTCAAAGGCTGTGCCGTGCAGTTTGTAAAGCACGCGATGAAGTCCTGTGCAGTGTGTCGGAGCGATGTGGATACTGAGTGATCTGACGCTGAAGTTGGGTTCATCTGCGCCGCAATGGCGTCAGGTGGGTGTGCGGTGTTGTCCGGTTGCTGAGCCCATAAGTACGACGTCCCCCTCGTGCCGGGGGATAAGGGCGTACTTTGTTCAAGGCACGATGAGCCCGGGCTCGTCGTCGGACGCCGAGACTTGGGCGCCGGCGTGTCGGCTACTTCCAGGGGCCCCGGGGTGTGTCAACCAGCCTGAGTCACATGGCTGTGGAGTGACTGGCAGCTCCCAAACGCATCGCAAAGGTCCCGAGCCAATGGCGCATTCTGTGGTTCAGTGCTTCCGGCCTCGGATGGTCGGGCTGAGGAGTGAACTGCACTGACCGCCAGTGCGGGCCTTTGTTTCGATCACTTCTGAGAGCATCGTGCGTCCGAACTGCTTCTCGATGAGGTCGAGGGCATCGTCGATTCGCTGGTGCAGTGGACAGAGCTTCACGTGTGCCGGGTTGCCGAGGGGGCAGGAGTGAATGCGTTTGAAGGGATCCACGGCATTGACGACGTCGAGCATCGAGATGCGAGAGGGTTCGATGTCAAGTGCGAAGCCGCCGTTGGGCCCGCGTTGCGACCTGATCAGCCCGGCGACGACGAGATCGCGCAGAACCTTGGAGAGGTAGCCCTGAGGGACTTGGGTTCGCTGGGAGATGGTTTCACTGTTGGCGGTGCCGCCGGGCTCCAGGGTGGCGAGATGGACCATGGCGCGCAGCGCGTATTCGACGGTCTGTGAGAGCATGTCCGGTTTCCGGGGGAGGCGGTGGTAGAACGGGAGAAGTGTATCCGGATGTCCGGCAAACCAGGGGACGGTGGTTATTGCGCGTTGCCCTTCCCTTGCTGTTGGTCCTGCTCGGCACGCAAGCCGGCGGGGAAGAGGATGTTGTTCTCGAGGTGGATGTGAGTGTGGGTGTCGGCTTCGAAGTTGGCAAGGAGTGACAGGAGGGCGCGGAAGGCGCCGCAGGCGTCAGGGGGCGGCGTGAAGTCATGGGTCAGGCCGCGGATCTGACGGAGCAGGTCGGCGACATCGTCGTGGTCGTGGACCATGCAGTCGATGGGTCGTTTGACGCTCCACGGCGGGCCGCTGGTGATCTCGGTTGGACGCTCAAGCCGACGGAGCCAGGGGAAGAGCACGCGCTCCTCGCGGATCATGTGATCGTGCATGTCGGCATCAAGCAGGGCGATGAGCCCGCGGAGTTCCTTCAGTTCCGGATGATTCTCGGCGTGGGCCGCAGCGACCTTCTCAGCCAGCGCCTTGAGAGACTCCATGCTCGTTCGTACGAAGGCGTGATGCGTGGCCTCGATGTGATCGGCCAGTGCGGTCATTGAGGCGTCCTGCCAGTTGCGGAGGGCCGGCTGTTCGCGCGGGTTCATCGCGAGATGGAGCTGGTTGCATACGTCGCTGAATACCAGCCCACGTCGGAGGCAGGCTGATTCAAGCGGCTGAGCGCCGCCGCAACAGTAATCAAGACGAAGGCGCTGCAAGAGCGGAATGAGCTCGGGATGGCAAGCGGTCAGGTCGGCCAGTGTGACGGTTGGATCAATGGTGGTTGTCATTGCTGGGCTCTCCTGCGTTCGGTCGTGCGGTTGGGCGGGAGGGAAAGAGGGCTTTGCAGGCGCCCGTGCCGCCGGGGCCGGAGAGCACGGAGCCGAGAGAGGTTTCACGGAACGTGCGTTCGACGTGCTCGATGGCGTCGTCGAGGCGCTTGTGCAAGGGACAGAGCGTTGAATGGAGGGGGTTGTCGAGGGGGCAGCTCCCGATACGGTGGATTGGGTCCACGGCGTTCACCACGTCAAGAAGAGAGATGGTGTCCGGATGGCGAGCGATTGTGAATCCGCCGTGCGGCCCGCGGTAGGAGCGAACGAGGTTGGCGCAGACCAGATCGCGCATGACCTTGGAGAGATAGCCGGCGGGGACGCGTGTCTGACCGGAGAGGGTTTCGCAGTTGACGGCCGAATCGCCGAAAGAAGCGAGGTAGATCATGGCCCGCAGTGCGTACTCGACTGTCTGGGAGAGCATGTTTCACCTCCGGTGCTGCATCATCGCATCACGATGCTGGACGTTCCTTGCCGAAGCGGGCTTCCATCCAAGCGCGGCGTGCCGGTCGGAGTTGCTGGTAGTCGAGGATCTCGCCGCCGACGCTCGCTCGCAGCGATTGGGCGTCCGCGCGCGTGCCGAAGGCGACGATCCCCGAGCCCATCGGCGTCTTGAGGATCTCGCGGTCGGCCATCAGGAAGGCGGCGGTATCGACCGGAACCCAGGCGCGGGAGGCGTGATCACGGACGAAGCCGTCGATGATTCGCACTCCCTCGTTGGACTGGTGCTCGAAGTCGAGCAGGCAACCAATGTCGTCGAACATGACGTGTTCGCGAACGCCCTCGCGCTCGATGAGAAAGGCACAGGAGCAGCGGTCCTCGTTGATGATCATGCCGCATTCACCGCACTCGTCGCGCCCGACGCGAAGATCGGGCGGGCCGTTGAGTTCGGCGCGGTCGCAGCCGCCGGCCAGGAGCAGTGTTGGAAGCAAGCAAAGAGCGACGGCGGACAGCCGGAGTAGGGATCGGCGGTTCATAACGGCGACCTCCGAGAGAAGACGACGACGGCGAGCGCGAGCGGGAGGAAGATCCACACCGCGAGGCAGGCGCCGAAGATGAGGTGGAGCCGGTCGGCGTACTCGTCCATGGCGTACAGACCGGCGGGTCCGAGGACGTCGAGGGTCGCGTCCACCGCGTGGAGCGACCACATCTTGAAGACCTGAAGCGGATTGACGAGGCTGAGGGCGAAGAGTTCTTCGATGCGGAACCGCATTGCGATCGCGCCGGCCATGAGGGCAAGATCACTCACGAAGACCAGCGCGAGCCAGAGGAAGATGGCGACTCCGATGGCCATGGACGCTCGGCGAGCGAGCGTTGAGATGAGCATTCCCACACTGAGCATGCCCAGCGCGAGCAAGAGTGAAAGACCGGCGAGCCAGAGCATCGCGGCGGGCTGCGAGCCGCCGCCCTTCCATGCGAGGATGCCGGCGCACGCGCCAAGGCCGAGGGACAGACAGGCGGCCAGCGCCGCGGCGAGTCCCAGATACTTGCCGAGCAGGAGTTCGAAGCGGGCGAGCGGCTGGGCGAGGAGATAGGGGAGCATGCCCCGCTCGCGATCGGAGGCGATGGAGCCTGCGCCGGCGGTGAGCGCCATGAGCGGCACGACCAGGAGCACCAGATTGATGAGACCGGCGGTTGTGCGGCCGTAGCCTGAGAGCCCGAGCCCGCCCGCGCCGGCTGCGGAGACGAATGAAATGCCCAGACCTAGCACCGCGAATGCGATTGTGTAGAGGATGAACCAGCGGCTGCGGAGGCTCTCGCGAAGCTCGCGGCCGGCGATGGTTCGAATGTTGCGGATCGCCGAGGGCGGGCGTGCATGAGTCACAAGCGTCGTTGAGAGCGCGGTCATTGGGCGGCCTCCATGCGAGGGTGGCTGGTGTGTTCAGCCCCGGCGGCCATGAGCTCGAAGTCGTCGATGGTGATCCGTGCTTCGGCGAGGAGCCGGAAGGGTGCGGCCTTCTGCTCGGCGGGTACGGGGACGACGATCCCCACGCCGTTCATCCGCGGGGAGAAGCCGCCGGTGCGGAGTGCGGTCATGGCAAGTTCGCGCACCGGCGGCTGGAGGACCAGGTGCAGAATCGAGGAGGAGCCGATGCGATCGGCAAGTTCGTGGGAGGCGCACTGGTCTTGGATGCGTCCTTTCTCAAAGAGGATGACGCGTGACGCGAGCGTGCTGACTTCTTCGATGCGATGGGACGCAAAGAGCATCGTGCGGCCGTCGTTCGAGAGCCTGGAGAGGAGCCGGATGAACTCCGCGCGGCCGCAGGCGTCGAGGCTGGCGGTGACTTCGTCGAGCACGAGCACGGGCGGATCCCCCTGCATGGCGATGGCGAGCGCGAGGCGCTGCTTCATGCCGCCCGAGAGTTCGCGGATCCGCTTGTGGTCCTGCCCCTCCAAGCCGACCCGGGCGAGCGACTCACTGGACGAATGTGTGTTCAGTCCCTTGAGTCGTCCAAAGAATCGGAGCGACTCGGCGGCGCGGAGGTCGTCGTAGAAGCCGAGTTCCTGGGGCACATAGCCGATGAGCATGCGCGCGGCCTTGCCGTGACGCGTCACGTCGTGCCCGCCAACAGTGATGCGTCCCTTGAATCGGAGCAGGCCAAGGACGCAGCGAATGAGCGTGGTCTTTCCGGCGCCATTGGCGCCCCAGAGCGCGACGCTGGCGCCGGCGGGGATGTCGAGCGAGAGGTTGTCCACGGCACGGGCCCGACCGAACTTCCGCGTGACCTGGTGGATCTGGATCATGGAGTGGCTCCGTTGCGTGACTTGCAGAAGGCTGGGCCGCGTCCGATGCATGTGATCAAGGCTCCGAGAACAAGGAGCGCCGCACTCGCGCCGAGCATGGACCAGGATCGACGGCCTTGAGCGACGCCCGGTATGTCGATCGGGACGGGGTGCATGAGAGGGACCTCGTCCGTGAACTTGGGCTCTGGGCGGATCGCGGGAACGGCGCGTCCGACGAACTCGATCGCTTGCTGCGCGGGGCTGAAGAGGAACAGACGAAGGCGGGGTTCGCGGTCGAGCAGGTTCTCGAAGAGCGTCTGGGATTCGTGAACGAAGTCGCCGACGCCATCACCGTTGAGGTCGTACCCGGTGTAGTCGCTCCAGAAGTTCCCGCGCTCGCCATCCCAGAACTGATTCGCATCGAGATTGCCGCGTCCCGCGACGCTGATCTGATCGATGTTGTCTACAAAGTTGTTGCCTGCGAGGAGGTTGCCTTTGGCCGACGGGAGGAAGGTGATGCCGATGTCGTTGAAGGCGAGGGTGTTGCCCCTGAAGAGTCCGGGCTGCTTGTCAGTGAAGGGCGAGCCATCGATGTAGATGCCGACGCGGTTGCCGGAGATGAGGTTGTCCGAGACAGTGAATCGGTCCGTTTCCTTGAGGCCGATCCCGTAGCCGCTGGGCCCGCGGTTGCGGATGAGGATGTTGTGGCGGAGTTCCACGCCCGCGCTGTACATGAGGTACACGCCTACGGAGTTGGCGGTCAGCCGGTTGCCCTCGATCCGCACATCGTCGCTGTACATGAGGTGCAGGCCGTAGCGGCTGTCATGGACGGTATTGTTGCGGACAGTCACACCCTTGGAGTACCAGAGGATGGCGTCGCGTCCGTCGTGGATGGTGTTGGACTCGACGATGGTGTCGTCGGAGCGCCAGAGGCGGAGGCCGTCACCGCGGCGTGCTGAATCGAGGTTCTTGCCTCCGATGCGATTTCCGCGGATGACACTGCCGGGTGCTTCGCGGAGGTCGATGCCAAAGAGGATGTCTTCGAGGGTGTTGTTCTCGATGGTGACCCGCGGGGCGAGCGCGCGGATGGCGGCGTTCTCCTGGTCGAGGTCAATGCCGGTATTGCGGATGGTGAAGCCGTCGATGATGACATCCGGCGCGGTGATTTCGATGATGTCGCCGCTTCCGTCGCCGTCGATCACCGCGCCGGGACGTGCGCGAAGGGTGATTGGCTTTGTGATTCGAAGGTGCTCACGGTAGATGCCGGGTTCGACGGTGATGATGGATCCCTCCGGCGCGGCTTCGATGCGGCGCCCGATCTGGCCGAGTGGCAGTGATGCTGGACGCGGCGCGATGGAGGTGGGCGCGGCGTGCTCCTGGGCGAGCACAGGGTTGGAACCTGCCAGCGCGAGCAGAAGCGAAAAGCAGTGAATGGGGAAGTTTCGCGTGTTCATGCGACACCGGCGGCCGATTCGCGGAGAGTCCTGAGGTAGAGCGGGCGATACGCGCGACGGTGGAAGACAAAGCCGATGATGGTCAGGACGGCACAGCCCACGGCAAGCCAGTAGCCCCATCCGAGGTCCGCGTAGGTCTTGAACTGTCCGATGCCTCCCTCGCCGAGTACGGTTGGGATAAACGGCTTGACGGACGCCGACAGCGGCGCCGAGGGGTCGAGGTTCTGGCCAAAGGTCTTCATCCAGAAGTGGAGGTCCACGAGGAAGCCGGCGGGGAAGCCGACGGCGGGAAGTGCGAGGAGCACGGCCCACTTGCTGTGAATGAATGCCGCGCCTTCAACGAGAAGGAACATGGCGACGATCAGCCACACCGAAGCGGCCCGCTCGAACGCGGCGGCCTGTTCGAGCGGACGCATGCCGATGTAGTGGTTGAGGCCGTCGATCTCCTTGACATCGCCCTGCAGGTGATTGACGTACGCGGTGAGAAACAGGCCGTTGGGGTACTGCGGAGCTTCGAGCTCCATGTGCCAGTAGGGAAGGAAAATTGAAAGGAGCAGGAGGACACGCGCGAGCATGAGGATGAACGTGGGTGTGAGGTATCGCCAGCGATGAGCCTGGAGTTCTTCCAGAGGAATTCGCGGGCCGATGAGATAGTTTGCGATGCGGGACATGGGTGGTTTCCTTGCACCGTTGTTGCGACCTGAATGTGCGGATCAATGCCCGCGCGGGGCTTTCGCTCGGCGCGGACGCTGCGGTGTCAGTTGTCTGAGGGATTGGAAGCGGACGACTGCGCGGCCGTCGGCTTGATGTGCAGATAGCCCATCATTTCAAGGTGCAGCGCGGAGCAGAATTCGGTGCAGTAGAAGGGATAGGTTCCGGGCTCGTCTGCGATGAACTTGAACTCGGTGAACTCGCCGGGCTCCAGGGAGAGGTTGATGTTGTACGCGCCGATGCAGAAGCCGTGGGTGGCGTCGGGTGTGGTCTCCATGGCCACGATGCGCCATGTGACCTCATCGCCCTGGTTGACCTCGACGTGCTCAGGATTGAAGTGGCTGCGGATGGCGGTCATGTTGACGGTGACCTTGTTGCCGTCGCGCACCACGCCTTCTTGTCCCTTCTTGGGCGAGCGTGGATCGAGCATCTGCGTGTGCGGGTTCCAGCCGACCTCGGGGTAGACGTTCCAGGTCTTGAGTTTGTCGGCCTTGATCATCTGGCAGTAGTGGGGCTCGCCGACGCCGATGGGGAGGTCGTAGATCACCGGCATGGTGGTTCCCGGCGCGGCGATGTCGAGGAGCTGGAAGTTCTGCGGGAGCAGGGGGCCGGTGTTGAGGAAACGGTCGACCGACCACTTGGACATCGAGATCAGGAAGCGACCGTCTGGGGTGGTGGTATCGCCTTCGGCGGCGCAGAGGTGGCCGATGTTGTACTGAACGGGCGTCTTGTGCACGAGCTTCCACGGCTGCTCGCTGTGGAGTTTGGCGTAGTCACCGCCCAAGCTCCAGCGTGCAACGGCAGAGTCAAGGAAGAGCGATGTGTATGCGTAGCCCTTGTCATCGAACTGGGTGTGCAGCGGGCCAAGGCCGAGTTCGACCTGTGCTTCGCGGACCGAGTCGAAATCCAGGATATGAACGCCGTAGGCGTCCGTACCACTGAACTTCTTCTCGGCGATGGCTGACTTGATCTTGTCGATGGAGTAAACGGTGACGTGGGGGTCGAGCTTGCCGGCGACGACCATGAACTTGCCGTCGGGGGTGACATCGACGCCGTGCGGGCTCTTGGGCTCGGGTGTGAAGTGGAGAATGCCCTCGGCGGATGTGATTTCGAGCGGGAGCACGGGGAAGCCGTTGATCATCTTGGCTTTGCCGGCGGCGAAGGCCTGCTCGGCCTTCTTCCAGTCGATGATGTGGAGATAGTCCATGTCGCGCTTGCTGGCCCCGGCCTCGAAGGGCGGGTTGCCCTTCTCGATGCCGCCAACAGCCATCTCGGTGTTGAAGGAGTTGATGAAGATGAAGCCGTCGCTGGCGTTTTTGCCCGCGTCGGCAAGGTCCTGCCAGTAGGGCGGGAGTTCGATCGCGAAGGACTTGGCGGTGTCTACGCGGCCCTTGGCGCGATCGAACTTCCAGAGGGTGACCATGCCGCGGTAGGACTTTTGGTACTCCTCGGGCGGCGCGTAGCCGTAGCCCAGGACGGTCGCGTACTGGCCGCCCTCGACGATGTAGTCAGTGTTGGGCGTCACAAACGCAGCGCCGTGGTCGCTGATGGTGAGCGGGTTCTTGACGATCTGCTTGGTTTCCCAGTCGCGCAGATCGATGATGCCCAGGCGTGCGTTGGCCTTGTCGCCGATGAAGAGGAACTGGCCGTCGTACTCGCCGTTGGTTTCCGAGAGCGCCGGATGGTGGGTATCGCCCCAGGCGACGAGCTTGTCATTGATCTTGAGCTGCTCGAGGACAGGGTCATCCATGCCGGCGAATCCGTAGCCCTGCCAGGATTCAGGGGTGAAGACGGCGATCGAGCGCAGGAGGCGCATGCTGGGGACGCCGATCGCGAAGATCTGGCCGCTCTGGCCGCCCGAGGAGAAGAGGACGTATTCGTCGTGGCGTCCGCTGGGGAGGTACGTCTTGGCGGCGGCCATGAGGTCATCGACGTTGAGCTTGCGCTCGTTGGCGAGCTTGGTGAGCATGCCGACTTGCTCGGCGGTGAGCTCGACGGGCTTTGCTTCCTGAGACGAGCTTCGACGACGTCGGCCTTCCGTTTGCGCGATGGCATCGGGCGCCGTTGCTTGCAAGACAGCCCCCGCGGCGAGCGAGAGTGTGAGCATCGAGAGTACGGCCCTGTTCCGGGGGGCGCGTGTCATGGTGAGGTCTCCTTGGTTCGGGCGGGGCGCTTCCACACGGCAGCGCGGCGCCATGAACGGTCAGTTGGCTGATGCGGATGACTGCTTGGCTGTCTGGGCCAGCTGAAGTGAACGCAGGTAAGAGATGACGTCGAGCAGATCGTCCTCAGAGAGCGCTGGGTTGCCGCCACGGGGCGGCATGCCGACGCCGGTGGTGTTCTTTGGATCGCTCGGATCACGACCCTTCAAGATGAAGGCGAGGAGTTCGTCGTCGTTGAGCGAGGCGACGAACTCGCTGGTCGTCAGCGGCTTGCCATTGCCCTTGACACCGGTGCCGTCGGGTCCATGGCAGGCGATGCAGGTCGTGGCGTAGATCTTCTTGCCGCTGGCGATCCAGCCCGCGAGTTCCTCGTCTCCGCCGGCGGCTTCGAGGGCCTTGGCTTTGTCGTCCGCGGTGACTTCCACCTTGGCGACCACCATTTCCGGCAGTTCGGGCATGCGCCGTGCATCCTGCAGGCCGCGAAGGTAGATGACGAGGTCTGCGATGTCTGCATCGGTGAGTTCCGGACGACCGGCTCGCGGCGGCATGGGCGGGTTGGCGGTGGCGCGGCCCGTGATGATGAACTGCACGAGATCGGCATCGCTCGTGGCGGCGACGAAGTCGCTCTCGCAGAGGTTTTTGCCGAGCCCGGTGACACCGGTGCCCGTCGGGCCGTGACAGGCAACGCACGTGGTCGCGAACAGATCGCGGCCATGGGCGGCCTGCTCGAGGGGAAGGCTCGCGGCCGCAGGAGCGGCGACGATGCGTTCGTAGGCCTGCGCGGCTTCGATGGCGGCGAGGCGGGCACGCTCCTTGTTGCGCAGATCAGTGAAGATTGAAATCCCGCCGGGAGCGGCGATGACGGCCGCTGTCAGAACGGCCCAGAGCGCGGCGATGCCGCATTCCCTG
This sequence comes from Phycisphaerales bacterium, assembly GCA_041750235.1. Taxonomy (GTDB): domain Bacteria; phylum Planctomycetota; class Phycisphaerae; order Phycisphaerales; family UBA1924; genus JBGSZV01. The sequence goes on along the minus strand of JBGSZV010000258.1, from coordinate 29,553 downwards.
AGTCCGCTACCCCGGGACGCTGGCGTAGAACCGCACTGCACGGCGGCTTGGAGGGTCGCGGCCTGGCGTGGGGTTGGTGCGAGCTGCATTGTTTGGTCTCCGTCAGTGCCCAGCCTTCGCTGTCGCATGAGAGATAACTGGAGTTGTATATAGTTATATCGACCCAAAGGGTCGGAGTCAACAGCGATTCCTGAGGTTTCGCGGCGGTGGATAACTGCCTGAGATGCCCGTGATCGGACTTTCAGGGTCCAGCCGGTGGGCAGGGCCGCTCAGGGCTCTGACGTCTCGGTAGCGCGATGCACCGAGCTCTTCCACGCGATTGATTCCTCGGCGCGACCGGATGCGGCCAGCCATTGGGCGCCCAGGGCGGCGTCGTGCTCTGCGTTGTGTGTGTCCAGCCGTGACGCACGCCGAAGCTGTGCCAGCGCGGCGTCGAGCTGGCCTTGCTGTTGCAGGGCGAAAGCGAAGAGTCGCGCGGTTGCGGGGTTCTTTGGCTGAAGCGTGGCAGCGGTCTTGAGTTCCGGCAGGGCGAGCTCCGTTCGACCGGTCGCGAGGAAGAACTCGCCGAGCGCAGCACGACTGGCAGCGTCCTCGGGCCAACGTTCGGCGGAAGAGCAGAGCACGCGCTCGGCGCCGGCAGTGTCGCCCAGCGAGGACAGCATGCCGGCGAGGAGGCGTGATGTTCTCGGGGCCGGTCGCGCCGCACTCGCGTGAGCGTCGAAGAGAAAGCGGAGTGTGCCGTCCATGTCGCCTTGTGAAAATCGAACGCTCGCGAGTTCGGCGGCGGCGGCATCGGTCTGTGCGGGAACGGTGAGCGCGCGCATCAACGTCTCCTGGGCTTGATCGAGGTGACCCTGCACCATCTGCAGCCAGGCGCATCGGAAGTTGATCTCGGGAGAATCGAACATCGCGAAGCCACCCGAAGTCCACGAGGAGGCCGCACGATACAGGCTCTCCGCACGGCTCGCGCGCTGGCGGTCCAGCTCGGAGGCCAACCCTTGCGTCGCTTCATCGCGGGTGGCGGTGATCTGATCGTCCAGGATCCGTGCGCGCCAGAGCAGCAGGCGGATCGCGGCGGAGTGTGACAACAGCAGGACGGTGACAAGGAGCGCGCCGACCAGCACACGTCCTGGGAGTCGCAGGCGTCCCGCGCGCTTGAACTGCAAACGCCGGAAGGCAACGTTGGGCTCTTGAATAAGCCGGATGGCCTGCCAGCAAACGCCGGACACGCACAGTGCCATTCCGACGGCCATGAGCATCGGGATGGTGGAGTAGAGCCCGCGGAGGATGAAGAACGACAGGGCAAATGCTGCGAGAAGCAGAGCATCGTGCTTCCATGGAATGCATGAGGTGTCAGAAGCATGGCCTGTGCTGCGGATGCGACGCACGATCACCGGCGGGCCGGAGCGGAGCGAGAGGGCGTTCTGCGGGCAGGCCGCCAGGCAATCGAGAGAACGGATGCAGGCCGGATCGATGACGGCGCCGTACAAGCGAGTCTCATCCAGCACGCGGACGTTCTGGCTGCAGGCGGCGGTGCACAGGCCGCAGCCGTCGCATCGCGCCGGATCGACAACCACGCCTCCGGGACTGAGTGCGGCGGCGGGCTTGAAGAGTCCGGCGTATGGGCAGCCGAACCGGCAGAGACCGCGTGCTCCAAGGAAGTAGACAGTCGCGCAGCCGCAGATGAGCAGGAACGGGACGGCGATGATCGCACCCGGCAGACGCTCCCAGAGGTCGCTGGTCGTGAGCGCGATCGAGAAGTTGTCGGCGTGCGCGACAGGCTTGAACCAGGCAGCAGCGGAGGGTGCGACCGATTCAAGAAGCGGCAGGAGCGCGGCGCGCTTCAGCGATGGCCAGATGAACATGTACACCCCGAGCAGGATGGGGATGTACCCCAGCAGCCGGGAGCGCAGCGGCGCGGGGCGAATGCCGCACCGGCGCAGCAGCCAGCCGCAGGCGTCCTGCAGCGCTCCCATGTGGCATGCCCATCCGCAGAAGAAGCGGCCGAAGACGAGTGTGATGAGGAGTGCCAGACCAAGGAGCACAAAGCCCGGATTGATCTCGCCGAGCTCGAGGGTATGCATCGCGTCCGACAACTGACACGACGCCATGGTCCTGCCCGCGAACTGCCAGTGCAGGATGTGGGCGAGAATCAGCAGATTGACCGCGACAAGGCACGCGATGCGCCAACGCGGGATCCGGCCTTTGGCGGGGCGAGTCTTCAGGACGGGCAGGTGCACATCGGGTGGGAGAGGGTTCATAATGGCGGGGGCCACGCCTCCGGGTTGAGACTACGGCTTAAAAACTGGATGTCAATATCCACTAAAACGGTCGGCAAGAATAAAGACCTTACTTGACCGCATGCCGATACTGGGTAGGCTAACAATGGATATAAAGGTCCAGAAATACAGTCCAGTTCAAGAAGGAGTCATCCGATGCGATCCGCGTCCCTCGTCCGACTGTGCGGCACCGGAACCGTGCTCTTGGCTTTCGCGGGCGCAACTGCCTCGCCCATCCCGATGACACTTGAGGACTTCCACGTTCCCGGCACGCAGGTAGGGGACGTGTCGCCCAGCGCGATCACCACGTCCAACAACTGCAGCATGTGCCACGGCAACTTCGACGCGAACTCCGAACCCTTCAGCAGCTGGAACGGCAGCCTGATGGGCCAGGCGGGGCGCGATCCGCTGTTCTTTGCGCAGATGAGCACCGCCAATCAGGACGTGGACAACGTCGGGTATTACTGCCTGCGGTGCCACGTTCCGATGGCCATCGTGACCGGGCATGCGAACCAGGCCGACGGCAGCACACTGGACGCGGTCGATCGCGACGGCGTGAACTGCCACTTCTGTCACAGCATGGTCGATCCCGTGTACAAGCCGGGCATCAGCCCCGCGGTGGATCAAACCATTCTGAGCCAATTGGCGGATATCCCGGGGTTCTTCGGGAACGCGATGTTCGTGCTTGACCCGTCCGGGACGCGGCGCGGGCCGTACACGGATGCGTCGTCGGGTCACACCACGATTGCCTCAGCGTTCATGCGAAGCGGCGACATGTGCGGCACGTGCCACGATGTGGGAAATGTCGCGACGACCAAGCAGCCAGACGGGACGTACCGCTACAACACGATCGACGAGAGCAACCCGAATCCCGACCCTTGGGCGCAGTTCCCACTGGAGCGTACGTACACAGAGTGGAAGCTCAGCGCATTTGCGAACGGCGGGGTCAACATGGATGGGCGGTTCGGCGGCTCTCTGACGACGGTGAGCACGTGTCAGGACTGCCACATGCCGACGGTGGAGGGCAAGGGCTGCTTCTTCGGGCCGACGCGCCCGGACATCAAGCGGCACGATTTCTCGGGCGCTGCCGCGCAGGTGCTGGACTTGATCGCGGAGTACACGCAGGACGATCCGAATGTGAATCAGGCGGATATTGCCGCCGGGCGTGCCAAGGCGGTGAGCATGCTGCAGCGGGCGGCGTCGCTGTCGCTGGCGCGACTGGGACTGAACCTGCGGGTGCGGGTCGTGAACGAGAGTGGTCACAAACTGCCGACCGGTCACATCGAAGGGCGGCGTGTGTGGGTGAACGTGAAGTACTTTGATGCGTCCGATGCGCTGATCGCCGAGCGAGGAGCGTACGACGATACGACCGCGGAACTCGATGAAGCATCGACGACGGTGTTTGAGATGCACGTGGGATTGAGCGATTATGCGGCGGGCGTGACCGGACTTCCCGCGGGTCCGACGGGCCACATGTCGCTCGCCGACACCATCGTCAAGGACAACCGCATCCCGCCGAGGGGTTTCAACAACGCGCGGTACATCGCGGGCGGCGCGCCGGTGGTGGGGGCGACCTATGCCGACGGGCAGTACTGGGCGGACGTGAATTACTCGGTCCCCGCGGGTGCCGTGCGCGCGGTGGCGAACGTGTACTACCAGAACACGCCGAAGCACTACATCGAGGAGCTGCGGAACAACAACGTCAGCGACAACTGGGGCGAGGTCCTGCACGATCTGTGGTCGCGGACCGGGCGTGGAGCGCCGATCCTGATGGCGACGGCAGAACTCGTGGTTCCTCCCTACTGCGCCGGCGATGTCAACGGCGATCAGTTGATCAACGGGGCAGACCTTTCGGTGCTGCTGTCGCAGTTCGGTTCATCCGTTGATCCGGGCTCGGGCGCCGATATCAACGGCGACGGATTCGTGAACGGCGCGGACCTGTCGGTCATGCTCAGCGTGTTCGGATCAAGCTGTGGCTAATCTCGAGCGGCAAGCACGATTGGCGCGCAGATACGACATCCCGCGGTGGCGGGATGTGGTGCGTATCTTGTGAGGGAAAGTGACCCCACGATCATAGGCGGACGAGGATATTTCGGTGGCGGTTGTGTCACCCTTTTGGTGTCTGCCAATCGCCGTAAGTATAGAAACGTCAAATACTTGCGGCTTGGCGGTCGAGCGAATGGTGACAGGCCCAATTGCCTCAGCCGAGGCTAATCGCCCCGAGGTTGGCGAGGCGAATGGTCATCGCCTGCTGGCTCACGCCGAACCGCTTGGCCAACTCTCGAAGTTCGGCATCTTCGACCACCTGAGGGTCTCTTCGCTGGGCGAAGTGTTGGAGCACCCATTCCTTCGGCATGAGGAGTTCTGCTGCGAAGAGGTTCGCCTCGGTCTCGTTCCGCTCCACGCCTGCGGATGACACGTGGTTCCGAAGGAAGACCCCGGTCTGGCGGTCAACGTGCAGGGGTTCCTGGGTGTGCAGCAGCATGTGCCCAAGTTCGTGGGCGACAGTGAAGCGCCGGCGAAGGGGGTGGTGCGCCCGGTTGACACCGATCAGATTTCCCTCTGCAGCAGGGCGTCTCATCAAGAAGCCGGATAGTTCGTCATCGGCGTCGACCTGCACCACGACGGCTCCACACCGCCGCGCGATGGCTTCTACCGGGACCGGGAGGCGATCCACTCCGCACTCGGCGAGCAAGTTGGTCGCCAAGTCCTGAATTTGCTGGCGACTGGCGGGCATGGCTTAGCTTCGGGCTGGGGTCCGAGTGCGCTTGGACGCCACGGCGAGTCCGCGTTCGATGAACTCGCGCTCCTTGGCTGGCAGGCCGGACGGGATCGCGTCCCGCGGCACGGCAGCCGTGGATGGAGGACCGACTGCGGGGCGAAGCATTTCTGCTGGGTCCACGGATAGCTGGTGAGCGATCTCCACGAAAGTGTGGAGCAGCATCTTCTGCTTGCCCTGCTCAACGTTGGTGATCGACGTCCGCGTCAGGCCCACACCCTGGGCGAGCTGCTCTTGAGAGAGCTTGGCTTCCTCACGCAGCTTTCGGATTCGGGCCCCTATTTGGGTGTAGAGGTCTCGTTCGTGGACGTCTACTGCTAGGGGTTTGGCCATGCTTGAACGGTAAACCGGCGGATGCGGAAGGTCAATGAGGCTGGCATCCGTGGTCAGCAAAAACCACAGAATTCCATGTCAGCGCTATTGACAGTACGGGTTCTCACGGCAAAACTGCCCCAGTTCTGGGACGTCAGTCCATGTGGTCCGGCGTTCCGCGTTTCGCAATCCTTCCGGAGGTCTCAATGACAACGACATCGAATCCCGTTTCGGCCGGCCCGACCGTCACCGTCAGCTGCAACAACAAGCCCTTCGACATCCCGTCGGGGCCGTCTCTGGTGGCAAAGCTCAAGGTCATCTTCGGCGTGCCCGAGTGCGATGTGCTGCTCCAGGTGATCGACGGGCGCGTGGTGCCGCTCGACAACGCCGCGTTCGTCGACATCGTCGGACGTGAGTTGTTTCTCAGCCAGCCCGACAGCGCGTGCGCTTCCTGAGGTGCACCATGACCAACTTTCCCCAAGACCAAATCGACGAAGTCGTCCGCCTGTTCGGCAAGTTCCAAGTGCACGAGGAGAGCGGCAGGACGTTCTGGCTGTTTCCTGCCCTTCCCCTCCGCGACGGATGCCAGCCGGGGGCGTGCGACGTCATGTTTGAGCCGGGGCGTCAAGAAGACCACGGCACCAGCAAGATGTTCTTTGCGCATCCACTCACCACTCGATCATCTCGGAACCAGAATCCGTCCAGCGAACACCGTCTGGACCGCAACTGGACAAAGTACTCGTGGAGCATCAAGAAGCCAGGTCTGCGACTGGCGGAACTCTTCGCCGAGCATTTGGGGGTGACGCGGTGAACTGGGTGCTCCGAATCGAGAAGCTGCTTCTGGACCGGGTGCGGGCGGACCTGAGCCGCCCGCACCCGGTCGCATATGAACGAGTCGGGTTTCTCTACACGCGAAGCGGAGTGGGGGCGCGCGACGAAACGATCATTCTGGTCGTGGACTATGAGCCCGTCACTGAATCCGGCTACATCGAAGACAAGACCGTGGGGGCGCGAATCGGGGCGGCTCCGATCACCTCCACCATTCAGCGTGCTCTCAGCGATGGCGTGGGGGTGCTTCACGTGCATGCTCATCATGGAAAGGGAGCGCCCGGATTCAGCCGAGTCGATCTGGCGTCCTACCCAAAGCTCGTCAACGCGTGGAAGGCGGCGCAACCCGATGGTGTGCACGGCGCGATCGTCCTCAGTGACGACTCCTTGACCGCTCAAGTATGGCTACCCGGTCACAGCCGACCGTCCTCGCACGGTCGCGTTGTGGTCGTCGGTCGCCCGATGGAGGTGTTTCCCAATGGTCGCGATCTCGCAGTCGGATAATCGGCAGGGCTTCCTGGAGCCTCGCCTCGGCGCCGCGATGCGGTCGGCGCGAATCGGTGTCGTCGGGCTGAGCGGAGGGGGGTCCCACATCGTGCAGGGTCTCGCCCACTATGGATTTCAGCACTATGTGCTCTTCGATCCCAAACCGGTTTCGGAAGTGCATCGTCATCGCTTGGTCGGCATCACGGATGAGGACATTCGAGCCTCACGGCCCAAGACAGAGATCATGACGCGCTTGATTCGTGGCCTTCAGCCCAGCGCGGAGATCGAGGTCCACCAAGCAGACTGGCGTGACCAAGCCCCGGCGCTGCGATCGTGCGACGTGGTCTTCAGCTGTGTCGACTCATTTGCGGGGAGGGATCAACTGGAGGCCGCTGCGCGTCGGTACATGATCCCTCTCATTGATATCGGGATGAGCGTGAAGCGGCTGGCCTCAGGGCATCATCGGGTGGGCGGGCAAGTGCTGTTGTCTGAACCCGGCGGTCCCTGCATGCGGTGCCTGGGCTTCTTGCGGGATGAGTTGTTGGACAAGGAGGCGAGCCGGTACGGCGACGCGGGGCCGCAGCAGCAAGTCATCGCGGCGAACGCGCAGCTGGCGTATGCCGCGTTGGACCTCCTCACCGACTACTTCACTGAGTGGGCGGGCGAACACCGCATTCCCATCTATCGAAAGCTCTGCGGCAACGAGGGAGAGATCCGGTCGGCGCACGAACTGCGAGGGTCGCCGCTCCCCTGTACTCACTATCCGGCAAATCTCCGCGGAACGCCGTGCAGCGCGAGGTGCTAGCCGACTGTGAGAGCAGTTTGTCGTGACACTTGGCCAGCGGGGTTGATCCTTGAAGGCTGCTCATTGACGGACGGTATCCATCACGCCGGTGAATCGCCATTTCAGAATCTCCTTTGGGGGCACTCGGTCGCTCAGCAACATTTCATTCCGCACACTGTGAAACGCCCGGGTCTTACCTTGTTCAACCAGCCGACCGCAGAATGACCTGACGAATGGCCCTGCGTATGCCTCCATTACGTCCTGGCACGGTCCGACCACTGAGCTCACACCGGAGAGCAAGAACGGCCTGAACAACCCGAGTGGCTCTTCGGCCTGATCAAACCCCGCGTGGAGGCTCGAACATGCTGCGAGTAGGACTAGGTCCGTGGATCGCAACTCAAGGTCGAGCATGGACTCCGCTGTCACATACTCGTGAGTAGCCGGGTCTGCCACACCGAAAAACGACAACAAATCGTCGCCCGGAGTCTTCACGCCGTGAGCTCCCAAGTACACAAAACCAGCTGCGCTGGCCAACTCCCGGAACTTGCTCATTTCGAACGCAGACATCTCGTTCGGAGCCATATGTTCCTTGAAATGGCTCAAGAGGCTTACCAGCGCGCGGAGCTGTCGCGTACGTTCACTCTGACGGATGCGACGAACCGAGGTAGCAACGGCTGACGCTTCTGTGCTCATGCCGATCAGCGGCGCGAGGTGGCGTCCGGGTGCGTCGACGCCTTCAGCCGAAGCGACGACCAGCGCGCCCGTTTCACCCGAACGCCACGCCAATTCTCGGCGAGTGGCTTCGTCGGTCATGCTCGACAGCCACAGCAGGCTGGGAACATAGCTCAACTGCAGTACATCTGCAGCTCTTCGACCTGAAGCCAGCGGAAGTGCTTCGATCGGAATATCAGATAACTCGCTCGGGCACACCACATACAGCCGTTCGACGTCAGTCGGAACAGATGACAGAATCCAGCGAGCAAATGGGTTCAGCTGGAGATTCACAGAATGCTCTAGCTCCGACCAGCTTCGCGCTGCTTGGAGATCCGACAGAGCTTGGTCGCGCCATTTGCGCACCCCCGTTGCAGTCCACTCTCGATTCACGGAGTACTTTACCGGTCGTCCGGGCTGAACCACCCAAGACACAAACATTTGCTCGCCGACAAACAGCACAAGGCACGCATCATGCTCACTCATTGGGAGACCAATCGTTTGATGGTCCAACTCCCGAGCGAAGTATCCGGACAATGGACCGAGCGTAGACTGGAGCTCTGTCAAAGCGCGATCATGTCGTGCAGCAACAAGCTGCTTGAGACGGTCCGCATACTCAAGAACGTTCTTTGGCACGAGTTGGCGGTCCGAAGTCCCCTTAAGCAAGTCCAAGAAGTCAGCGTTGTCCAAGAATGCGTGGTATCTCTCCAGCAGCACGAGCGAGCGACGGATCTCCGCATCGCTCTCTATCAGCCGGGCGGACTGCTGTTCCGTGATCCCCGCGGATCGCATTCTCTCCACTGCCATGAGCGACAGTTCCATGAGCGAATCGCGCTGATTGGGGTAGAGCTCGATCGTGCCGACACTCGCTTCCACGAAGAGTTCTGCGAGCACGTGGCCGTTGGTCGTGCGGTACAATCGACGATCTCGATCCCGCACGAGCCCCAAGCCCGAAGTCGCCTCCGCGCCGATCTGGTTCGCTAGGAACAAGTACCCGATCTTTCTCCAGGTTGGGTCAGTGCTTCGAGGCAACGCGAACGCGAGGAGACGGTCAGTGGTGTGCCGCTTCCACAACTCGTCGGGCCAATCAAACGATCGAGCGTGCAGCTTGAACAGCTCCAGGCATGCCTTGGCATCAAGCTCGGCTGCTCCGAGATTGGGCAAGACGATTTCAACGGCAGCGCGTGTCTGATCCGACATCGCGAAGTCTGCCGCTTCTTGCTCAACCGATGCGCCAGCGACGAGGTCAATGAGTTGAATCGAGTTCAAGAGTTCCAGCACGCGAACGGGACGCTCAACTTCTGGTACAGCCGGACTCTGTGATGCTTCGCTAGCCACAAGCAGTGCGGCGCTGCGAAGGCTCAATAGCTCCGAAGTGTCGGATTTAGCGAGTGCCATTTGAATCCGAGCGCGCATCGCCAGGGACTTCGCTGAGAACATCAGTTTCTCGATTGGCAAGTCTGCCGCAGAACCGCTCGTTGCGGTCAAGTGAGACAAAGCACGGGACGCCTTCTCGATCGTCGTGTCGTAGCGGGCTTGGCGAAAGTCCATCTTAGCTTCATCAAGCATCAGGGAAGCTCTCTGAACGCCCGACTGCATCGACGACGGCAATCGGTCGAATGCCTCAACTGCTGCTGCAAGCGCAGACTCTCCAAAGTGGATCAGGCCAGCGTCAACATACTGAAATGCCGCACTGCGGAGTGCATATATGCTTGTCATTGAACCGGCGTTATCGCAGTCGGCCATGATACGAAGCGCTTCCGCAGCGTGTTCTGGCAGTCTGGCTGACTCGCACGTCAGCGCGATCGCCTTCCAGTACGCTGGACTAGAGACAAGCGCAACCGAATGAACCGTTCGTGCTGTGCACCAGAGTGCTGCAAGCGTCGGCAAGCCAGCATCAACTCCGGCATCGTAAAGCTCTGAAGGCGGGAGGCCGTTGGCTGAGACACGCCCAAGTTTGCGTTGGCCAGAGATCTGAACGAGGCGATCGACGAAGCCTTCAGCGATAGCCAACTGCTCGAGCGTGAGTTCTGCGGTCTGGGTGGCGGCAGAAGTGCCCGTGAGTTCGCTTGCCGGCTCCGCGCTCGCAGGGCATCCCTCCGCCAGTGAATCGATAGTTGCGGTCTCGTCGCTTGCATGGGCTGCTAGCAAATGGCCCAGTTCAATCAGAAAGTCATCGGGGTCTGACGAAGGCAGCGGATCAGACTGTGACATCGGTCGGGTGGGGGACGGAGAAGTCGCGCACCCCGCAGCGCAAAGAGCTATGAGGACAACGATGTATCGATGTCTCGATCGTGCGCGCAGCATTCCGCCTCCCAGTCATGTGGATCCACCAGACACGATTGCGCTGTGGTGTGTTTACCGGCCGATCGAAGCCAGATACCGATCCCGCAGCCGGGTCAGCTCGGCAAGCACATCTTTCGCTTGAACATCGAATCCGCGTAGGCCTTGAAGTCGTTGAAGCTCTTGGTACATGATGTCGGCGGTGGCCTTATAGTTCGTGGTCGCGATCTCACGACACTTAAGCGGGTCGGGCACCGTCAAACATTTGTTGACTTCGATCGCGAAGGCATCCATTGCCTGCGCCATGATCTTGTACGCGCGACACTCTGCATCACTTCGCAGTTCAATGTCTACCTTGCCTTCCAACTGGCCGGTGGTCACGTCCGCACCCAGTGCGAAGCTGACTTTGCGTGCGCAACAGCCCGTGACGCTAGAAGTGGCGATCGCGCAGAGTGAAAGTACGAACAGTTGTCGACAAGCCGAGATAGCGCGCATGAACACCTCCAGCCGATGGTTACTTGCGGAACTCGATACCCTCGCTCACGAGTGCGACGGAACCAGCATTCTAGCCGGTTGCGCAGCGTCCACAAGTAACAATGTAAGCGGCTAGCAGTTGCAGTGGCACCAGCGCCCCACACATTTCCGTGGCCGCGCGAAGTTGGGGTTAAGAGTGGGGTCAGGTTGCGCAAGCAACTGTACAGGGAAGCCGCGACCATACGGTCCCTAGACTTCCGTGCTCACAGCGCCGCTGCCATCGTGACGAGGCCTTCTAGTGGAAGGTGGGACGCTGGTTCTTGAGACAAAGTGCCCCCGAGTTGCCCAGTACTTCACAGTTGTTTCGACAAGGCATAACGCGTGTTCTGGGACGGGGGCTAAAGGTCGGCGCAACGCAACCGTGCGATGAGAACACCTGTAGCCGCATGCGTGCCCGGGTAATGGCGACGTTGAGTCTCGGTTCACCGCCGTCTTTGTTGATGGCACCGAAGTTCATGGATGGTTCTCCCGCTTGATCGGGGCCATAGCCGATCGAGAAGACAACCGTATCGGTTCCGTTCCCGCAGAACCGTTGATCGCTGCCTACGCCGCGATCGCTTGAGACTCCGCGTACTGCGCACGGATGTCGATAAACTGTTGCTCGGAACGCACGAATGCCGCGACGATGTCCGGGTCGAAGTGCGTGCCAGCATCTTTGAGGATCATCGATCGTGCGATCTCGTGCGTGAACGCGTTCTTGTACACACGCTTGGATGTCAGAGCGTCATAGACATCGGCGAGAGCCATGATGCGGCCGCTGAGTGGGATGGCGGGTCCGACGAGACCGTTTGGGTACCCCGAACCGTCCCAGCGTTCGTGGTGTGTTGCGGCGATGTCGCGAGCCATTTGGAGGAACTTGGTGTTCGGGAACTTGGCGAGAGCTGCGTCCAAAGTTTCCGCACCTATTGCAGCGTGTGTCTTCATGATTGTGAACTCAAAGTCCGTCAGGCGATCGGGCTTGAGCAGGACCGAGTCTGGAACACCGACCTTCCCAATATCGTGCAGCGGACTGGTGAGGTGCATCAGCCGGATGTACTCGGCGTCCACGATGTCTTTGTATTTTTCCAGGGCAGCGAGTTGCTGTGCGAGGACGCGGGTGTAGCCCTGCACGCGCTCGAGATGCGCTCCAGTCTCGGGGTCCCTCGACTCCGCTAGTTTCGCCATGGCAAAGATGGCTACATCACGGGTCTCAAGCGAGAGCACTCGTTCACCCGCGCGGGCTCGTTCGATCAGTTCAGCGGGATTGAATGGCTTGGCGACAAAATCGTCCGCTCCTGCGGCGAGCCCCGCGACGCGTTCCTCGGCGGCTGTGTGTGAAGTTACGAGCATGACGTAGATATAGTTGGGCAGGTCGGCGGCCCGCAGCTTCTGGCAGAGCTCAGGGCCGGTCATCCCGGGCATCTCCCAATCGGAGATCACCATCCTCGCCTCGCCTGCGCACAGCATCTCGAATGCTTCGGTTCCATCGGTCGCTGTGATGACATCGAAACCGGCGCTCGCAAGCGTCGTCTGCATGAGCGTACGAATGATGTCGGAGTCGTCGGCGACCAGAATTCTCATGGGATCCTTTCGGGTTCAGGGGTCGAGGTCCGTGCCGCGCCATTTGCAACAGCGCGAACGGTGGGTAAGTAGGCCAAGCAACGATCGACCTCCGCCTTCAGTTCGTTGAAGCACTCCGCGGCGGACTCCAGCCGGTTCTCGCGGGCGGAGAGCTCGATATCCGCTGCGGTTCTCTGTACATCGATCGCAGACAGCGCCCCGGCCGCGCCCTTGAGCGCGTGCGATACTCGGGTCGTCTGTCCGACATCTCTCGTAGCAATGGCTTGCTCGATCCGTGCGATGTCCTCACAGGCCTGCTTCTCGAACTTGTCGACCAGCATGACCACTAGCTCGGCGTTGCCCATGCACTGCTGCAACAGGGCAGACGTATCCAAAGGAGGTCCGCGGGTGTCCGGCCTGCCGGCAAATGCTCGTGCATCAGCTCCTGGTTGATCAATCATGGGAATCTCCTACGCCGCCGAGCGGGCTGGCGTCTGTGCGGATATGAGTGATTCGATCGTCGCTGTCAGTTGCTTGAGATCGATGGGCTTGGTGGAGTACGCATCCATCCCGGCTTCGATGCAGCGTTCACGATCCCCCTTGAGGGCGTTGGCTGTGAGCGCGATGATCGGCAGACGCCGACCTTTCTGTACAGCGAGCGCTCCGGCCTGCTCTTGCTTGCGGATCTCGCGTGTGGCTTCGAACCCATCCATCTCAGGCATCTGGCAGTCCATCAGGACAAGGTCGAACTGGTCCTTCGACACGACTGCCACCGCGGCGATGCCGTTGGACGCCACCGTGCAGTCGAAGCCGTTCCTGGCCAGCAGTTCGCACGCAATCAACTGATTGATCTCGTTGTCCTCGGCGAGGAGCACCCGCAAGCGTGGTTTGCGACTGGTCTGCTCGAGTGCTTGTGACCGATCCGCCGGCGCACCGGTATCCATGTTGTTCGTGCGGGTGATCGTCCCTGTCCTCGGAGCCACCGCCGCCATCACAGCATCCAGGAGCGACGACTGTCGGATCGGCTTGGTGAGGTGAGAGGCAAAACCGGCTGCCAGTACCCGTTCGGGGTCAATCTCGAGCGCTGACGACAGGAGAATCACCGGGATGCTCGCGAGCTCGGCCTTCGACTGCATCGCAGCCGCCACTTCGATCCCGTCCATCCCCGGCATCTCCTGGTCGGTCAGCACCGTCGCGAATGGGCGACCGGCGGCTTCGGCCTCGAGCAGCATCGCGAGCGCCGCATCGCCGTCCGCAGCCGTCTCGACTGTGAATTGCAAGGATGCGAGGCACTCGGCGATGAACTCGCGCTGCGCATCGTGGTCCTCGACGACCAGCAGGCGTAGGCTGCGACAGTCCACCGTCAGCCTGGCCGGCAGGGCCACCGACTGGTCGGCCACGGCCGGGAGTTCGACCTCGAACCAGAAGGTCGAGCCGACGCCGGGTTCGCTCTCGACTCCGACGCAGCCGCCCATGAGCTCGGCCAGCTGCTTACAGATGGCCAGTCCAAGCCCCGTGCCGCCGTACTTGCGTGAGAACGAGGCATCGGTTTGCGAGAACGCCTTGAAGAGTCGGTCGAGCCGATCCTTGGGGATCCCGATCCCCGTGTCCCTGACACTGAAACGGATTCGCATGCGCTGATCGGCGCCGCTGCCGACGCCGGCCACGCGCAGGGTGATGGCCCCGTGTTCCGTGAACTTTATGGCGTTGTTGACCATATTGATGATGATCTGTCGCAGTCGTTCGGCGTCCCCGCACACCATCACAGGCAGCGCCGGATCGATGCTGCACGCCAACTCGAGGCCCTTCTCCGAGGCCCGTACTGCCATCATCTCCATCACGTCACCGACGGCGCTGTGGAGGTTGAACTCCAAGGGGCTGAGTTCGAGCTTGCCTGCCTCAACCTTGGAGAAGTCGAGGATATCGTTGATGACGCTTGTGAGCGACAGTGCCGAGGTCTTGCCGATCTGGATGTAACGCTTCTGCTGCTCGCTGAGGGATGAGCCCTGAAGAAGCTCAAGAGTGCCCACCAGACCGTTAAGCGGTGTGCGGATCTCGTGGCTCATCGTCGCCAGAAACTCGCTCTTGGCCTTGCTGGCGGCCTGCGCGGCCACCGTGGCGTCGGCGAGCTGGGCCGTTCGTTGTTTGACGCGTTCTTCCACTTCGGCGTGGGCTTTGGCCAGTGCTTCGTTGGATCGGGTCAGCTCCCGCTCGGCCAGCTTGAGCGCTGTGGTGTTGAGGTGTGAGACGACCGCGAAGCGCTGCTCCTTGAGCGAGAAGCCTCGGATGGAGCAGAAGAACCAACGTTTTTCTTGCGGAGCATGGCACGCGTACTCGATCATCGGCGGGCTTGACTCGCCCGCGAGCACCGCCCGGATCGCCGCCGCAACCTGGGCGGCTTCCTCGCACCTGGGCGCGGCACGATCGCAGGCGGCCAGATAGTTGGCCCCTTCCAGCACGGCGGCCCCCGCGCCGCCGTTGCGAACCGCAAACTCCTCCCAGGCGCGATTGAACGAGAGAATGGTCCCTTCGCTGTTGATCACGACGGTATGAGCTGAGAGCGAGTCGATGACGTTGCGAAGAAACTCCTGCGCTTCGCGGGCCTTCGCATCCGCCCGCTTGCGGTCTGTGATGTCCATGGCGAACGCGATGCCCTGGTCGGCTTTTCCGTCCGACAATCTCGCGGCTCCGAGGAGGATCGGTACCCGCGAGCCGTCCTTCCGTAGGTACTCCTTCTCATAGGGCAGGCATCGCCCGCTCGCGGCGATCTCTCGCAGCGCTTCTTCATCCCGCGGAGCGAGTTCCGGCGGGGTCATGTCGCGCCATCGGATGCGGCCTTCGCGCAGGTCCTCGGTCGAGTACCCCACGGTTTCAAGGAAGGCTTGATTGCCCTCATAGATGCGTCCGTCGGTGTCCCACATAAACAGGCCCAACATGCCCGAGTCCATGACACCACGCCAGCGTTCTTCACCGCGCTTGAGGGCGTCTTCGGTCCGCCTGCGCTCGGTGATGTCCGTTCGGATCGAAACGTACTTTGTCGTCGTACCGTCGGCATCGGTGAATGGCGCGATGATGGTGTCTACCCAGTAGAGCGAGCCGTCCTTGGCCTTGTTGCACACCTCGCCTCGCCAGGGCCGTCCGGCCGCGAGCGTGCGCCACACGTCAACCCAGAAAGCCTTGGGATGGGTTCCCGAGTTGAGCACCCGGTGGTCGTGCCCCAGCAGTTCCTCCCGCGAATACCCGCTGACCAGACAGAACCGCTCGTTGACCTCGATGATCCGGCCCTTCGTGTCCGCCACCGAGACCAGCGCGTGCGCGTCTAGGGTGCTGCGCAGGGCTTGGGATTCGCGCAGGGCCATGGCGGCGACCCGGGCACGCTGCTTGACAAGGTGACCAGAGCGCAGCGTGGCCGCGACGAGGAGAAGTAGCAGCCCAGCCGCTGCGGGAGTTCCGATCTCGAGCGCTGCCGCGGCGTTCGCCTCGCGCCGTACCCAGTCTTCAGGGACGCTGAGCAGCACCTGGATGCCCCCGCCGTCGGTCGTTCTCAGCCCGATCATCCGGAACAAGGCATGGAAGGTGCCACGCCGGCTGACCGTCGACATGTCAGCTCCGCCATCGGCCAGGGGTGCGGTGAGCGACACGAGTTCCTCTGGCGGAATCGGGGGCTCCGCGTCTCGGTTGTACGCCTCATCGAAGAACCCGCCCTTGTCGGTGACAAACCGCACCGTGCCCTGGCCGCCTGCAAAGCTTCGGACTTCCGCAAGTTCGGTGATGCGCTCGAAGCGGAGCCGCGTGCTGACCACGCCCAGCTGTGCTCCCGACGGGCCGTACACGGGCATCGAGTGCGCAACAGAGAGCCCACTGGAATCGAAGAACGCCGGAGTGATGTCGCATGTCGTCTGAAACTCTAGCGAGTCAGACCGGGCCGCGTTGTTCACGCAACTGTTGATGATCTCTCGATCCGAGAAGCTCGTGCCCATGATCCGGTCGACGCGATCGCGCGGGATCTCCCGCCCATCGGTGTACCGGGTGTTGACCGCTACGATCCGGCCCTGCGCGTCGAACAGGGCCACCGCGTCGATCTCGGTGCTGTTCGCGATCGCCGCGTCGCACACGCTGGTGAGCTCCTGGATGTTCCCCGTCGTCAGTGCGGCGATGGTCCACGGATCGGCGGCGATCTTCCGCCCGCGCTGCATGGCCGGCGTGGTGATCCGCTCGATGCCCTGAGCGAGCAGTCGCCCGGTGTCCACCAGCGACTCCCGGACCGCCGTGGGGTGTCCCACGGCATGTGGGTTGCGGACGATCTGGCAGGCCCGCCACGCCGCGATGCTGACCAGCATGACACCGCCGACGCACGCAAGCGCGATCAGTCCATGCACAGCGCTCAACTGCGGGCTTCCGCGCGCGCTGCGAGAGTGCCGCCGGAGTCGCCTGACGATCAGCGGCACGGCGATCGCTGGGATCGCTGCCGCACCAAGGACAAGGGCAACGGACACTGATACGGTCGGGGCCACGCTCCGGGCCAGCGGGACGGTCATCGCGCCGACGAGCACGGTCACGGCTGATGCGCCGATGATCAGGGCCATTGCGGCCTTGCGTGGTGTCATCTCAGGCGCCGCTCTTCCTGCATCGCGCGTCGCATTGTTGATGATGCTTCGGATGATCGATGCGGCGAACCTCGCCTTTGCAAGAGCGCCCCACGAGCCACTCGTGCTGCGCTTCGAGATGCGGCGCCGCCCGCAGCACGCCATGCTGCGTACATCGATGAGCGTGAGGCCCGGCCGGAGCGGAGTGGGTTTCGGACTGTCGGAGCAATGGCGGCACGACTCCGGTCTCCTTGATCGATCGTCCACCCTCCGGCCGCGCAGAGGGCGACGGAGGGCGAAGGGGCGGTGATTCCAGCGCGGACAGAGACAAACCGATGGTGGGACGAACAACCCCACCAGCGGCACGGAGGATTTGACGCGACTACGGAGCAACAATCGCGCGGCTTCTGAGCCACCCTTTGTATCGCCCTTCGGTTGAGGCGGCTTGTTGCGTGTCCTTGCGCAATCGTGTCCGGAGGACGGTATTCAGGAGACCAGCCCGCACTCGTGCGCCAGCGCTGTGAGGCGCGTTCGGTCGTCGATCTGCATGTGCCGCATCAGCCGCAATACGTGGCGCTCGACGGTCCGGATGGAGAGGTGCATGGCCTCCGCCATCGTGGCGTTGTCCTGGCCTTTGCCGATGTAGCGGAGCACCTCAAGCTCGCGTGGGCTGAGTGTTGAGAGAAGCGTCACACCAGCATCACCATGGTCCGCCTCACGGCCCGATCGCGAGAGGCGTGCCAGCACATCCTTGGAGTACACCCGCTCGCCCTTCATCACTCTGGACAGTGCGTCGAGGATGTGCTGCGGAGAGTCGGACTTGAGCAGGTAACCAGCGGCCCCGCCTTCAATAGCCAGATCGATCAGCCGATCGCGGCAGAATGCGGTAAAGATCACGATCCGCGTGTCGGGGCTGACCGCCTTGATGTCGGTCATGGCCCCCAGCGCATCGCGCCCCGGCATCTCGACATCCAGCAGCAGCAGATCCGGGCGTCGCTCGCGGCAGAGGTTTACCGCCGACTGGGCATCGCCGACGCTGCCGACGACCGTGAACCCCTCCATGGCGGCGAACTGCCCCTCAAGTCCCTGCCGCAGGATCGGGTGGTCATCGGCGAACACAATCGTAAAGAAGCTGCTCATCAGGCATCTCCAAGTCGGGCGTCAAGCCGGACGATGAACGTCGAACCCGTGGGCGTGACTGGCTCATAGGAAAGCGAGCCGCGGAACTGCTCAAGCAGCTGGGTCGCAATGGCGAGCCCCAGCCCCGAGCGGTACGCCTGCGTCTTGGTGGTGAATCCCGGCTCAAAGACTTGAGATCGCAGCGATTCGGGGATGCCCGGGCCGTTGTCGCTGACGCGTATCTCAATCATCGGTCGGCCATCGATGGACGCCAGCGCCGCGCGCACCCGGATCTCGCCGCGATCGCCCAGCACATTGGCGGCGTTGAAGAGCAGGTTCCGGAGCACCTGCTCCAGTCCCAAAGCGTGCCCGATGGCCTCGGGTAGATCAAACTCGACCTCTGTGGTGACGTGGATGCCCGGAGGAAGGACCGTTGCGAGCCGCGCCACCGTCTCGCGCAGCCACGGGTAGAGCGACAGCAACTGGGTCCGCCCGGTCGCCGGTCCGGAGTAAAGGTCGAGCAGCGCCGAAGCGAGCGACTGGGCCTGCTGGATCAGCTCGACCGCCAGCGACTTGCTCGGCTCGCCAGCACCCGTCGGCCCGTGGAGGTGTCGGTGCAACTGAAGTGCCGCCGCGAAGAGCAAGCTGTTGAACTCGTGGGCCACGCCCGCGGCGATGATGGCGACCGTTTTGCGTTGCTGGTTGGCCGCTTCACGCCCGGCAGCCAGACGGACCGCTGTGACATCCTGGTGCGTGATCACCGCGAAACGATCCGCACCCTGGGAGAACCCGTGAATCCAGGCCTGGAACCACCGTTTCTGTGTCGGAGAATGGCAGGCATACTCCATGGGCATGGGATCCGAACCGCCCGCGAGCACCGATCGCAGCGAAGCGGAGAAGGTGCTGGAATCATCGGCCAATTCGCCCGACACCTGGTCGCAGACGTCAAGGTAGTTGACCCCTTCAAGCCCGGTGGAGTAGCCGCCGCCGTTCTCCGCTGCGAACGCGCGCCACCATCGATTGACAATGACGACCCGTCCCGTGCGGTCGATGACGGCGGTGCTGAACGCAAGAGCGTCGATCGTGGCCCGAAGAAGCGCCGCCGATGCCCGGGCATCCTTGGTCAACCGCTTTGATTCGGTCACATCGACGTGGCAGCCGAGCATGCGGATCGGCGTGCCGACTGCATCCCGGGTGATCTCGCCCCGGGTGTACATCCAGCGCCATGAGCCATCCTTGTGGCGCATGCGAAACTCGACCTCGTACGGCCCGTACGGCGCTGTGAGGCATCGCTCGATACGAGACTTCGCCCACCCCAGATCGTCAGGGTGAACGCGCCGCTCCCACTCGAAGTACTCGTCGGCAATCTCGTGCTCGGCGTAACCGAGCTGGCTCTTCCATACCCGTGAAAAGCACGCCCTATTGGTGCGCAGGTCCCAATCCCACAGACCGATATTGGAGGCCTTCACGGCCAGTTCAAGACTCGCCGCGGCTTCAGCGGCAACCACCTCGGCGAGCTTGCGCGCGTTGATGTCCTCGACCACCGATACGAAATGCAAAGGTCTTCTCCCCCTTTTCACATCCCGTACCAGCGATACAGTGGCATTGACCCAGATGAACTCGCCGTCCTTTCGACGATATCGCTTCTCCGTCGAGTACGTCTCCATTTCGCCGGCGAGAAGGCGGAGCATGTGGTCATGGTCGATGCCCTGGTCATCGGGGTGTATGATGGCTGAGAGCGTCGTGGCCAGGAGTTCTTCCCTGGTGTAGCCAACGATGGTGCACAGCCGTGGGTTGACCTCCATCCAGCGTCCGTCGGGGGCGACCTGGGCGACGCCCACCGCGACCTGCTCGAAGATGGACCGAAAGTGCCGCTCGCCTTCTGCAAGGACCTTGGCTCGGCGCTCCACCAGCCGCTGCCGGGCTTCGGCAACGGTCACCGTCCCCAGATACTGGCCATCTGTATCGAGCACGGCCGCCGCATCCTGCTTGTGCTCGATGAGTCGGTCAACCACTTCCAGTAAAGGCGTTTGTGGACCGACCCGGAGCGTCGTCGTGCGGGCCACCAGATCGCCGAAGGTCAGCTCCGCGCCACGGCGGCGTTCCATCAGTTCCTTGAGTCCTAACAGTCCAAGGAACCGGCCAGACTCCGCCGCATCCACCACCGCCACGTGCGTCGTTTGGCTGCTCCTCTCGCGGGCCGCAAGGTCGGCGGGGTAGCGGTCGGACTCGAAGACGGGTACGCGATCAATGAGGGCGTCGATGGCGCACAGGGTATGCATAGCCGTGGCCTAGACTTCCGCCTCCAGGTGCAGCTTGGCCTCGATGTCCAGATGCAGGATGTCCAGATCGGTCATCAGCGGCTTGACGCGGTGGAGGACCAGCGCGATGAGCTTCTCGCGCCCGACGATCCGCACGATCGACTCACGGACCACGATATCGGCGACCGTGTCATCATCGACTTCTATGTGTACAAAGGGAGCGGTGTGGAGAAACGCCAGCGCCTTCCGCAGCGCCATACACCCGACCGGTGACCGCCTCCCCAGCACCAGCGCATCACGGACCGGCGGTGTGGCGAACTCCTCGATGCTGAAGCGCACCGAAACCACGCCGGGCCCTGCGACATGCGGACGAGCGACCTCACCGGGGCTTGAAGGAACCGTGTTGTTGCTCGACTCCTTTCCGACTGCCATCGCGTACCTTCCAGAGCGTTGAACCTTCATCGGGGGTGCTGAATAGTCTCAATGATGATAGGGCTGTGAGCTATCACGCGCTGGACGTTCTGCTCCGAAGATCCTCAGCGCCCGCAGATTATGAAACATGAACCGCCATCAGGCGGTCTACGCAAGCAGAACACGGTAAATGAGACTCGGCGGTCGGGAACTGCGTCCGGAATCGGTTGCGTGTCCACACGCAACTCCTGCGGCCAGGGATCAGGAACTTCAATAAGGAACCCCGCGAGCCGATGCTTTCTTCATGGCGGCGATCCTCATCGTGGACGACATGCCCATATTCCGGGAACCTATTGAGGCGGTGTTGCGCGCCGAGGGATTTGAGACGACAAGCGCGTGTAACGGCCAAGAAGCGCTGGCCGCGATCTCGGTGGCGAGGCCTTCGCTTGTGCTTCTTGACCTAGGGATGCCGGTGATGGATGGCCTCACTTTTCTGCGAACGCTGCGCACAAACCCGTTGCTCAGGCTGACTCCGGTGATCGTCCTCTCAGCCGAATCTGACCGCGCTCAGATCACCGAGGCAGTGAAGCTCGGCATCTCTGGCTACATGCTCAAGTCCGGCTTCTCACTCAGGGCAATGCTGGAAAAGGTGCGGGCCACGCTCGCCCCGGCCACGGCTGTGCCGGAGAATGCGGCTCCCGCGCCGACCGCCGCTGCGGCAGCACCGGTGAAGACTCCGAAAGTCTCCATGTCGCCATCGACCGGCTCCCGGCAGGTCGCTCCCCCCGTTGGCAACGACGAGTTGCCTGCGGCATCGATGGTTCCGCCTGCGCAGCAGTGCGTCGCGCGGTGTCTGTCCGAGAGCGAGCGTGAGAACGCGGCCGCCATTGACATCAAGTCTTTGAAGCCGATCCTGACCCGCTCGGACCTCATGGAACGATTGAAGGCGTGCGAGGAATTGAAGGGTTTCTCGCCCACGGTTGCCCAAGTCCTCAAGCTCACCGCGAGCCCGAAAGGTTCATTGGAGGCTGTGTCGAAAGCCGTGAGGCAAGACCAGGCGATGGCTCTCAAGATCCTGAAGATCGCCAACTCGTCTGTGTACTCACGCGGGGATCGCGTGGACAACGTTCAGAAGGCCATCCTTCGAATCGGCATGGAGAGCATCCGCCAGACGGTGCTGAACATCGGCGTCGTCGAGCGTTTCAACTCGCCGGCGTTTAAGGAGCATGTGAGCACGACGCAGTTCTGGGAGCACTCGATTGCGTGCGGCATTATCGCGGCGGAGATCGCTCACGCTACGAACGCGACTGAGGCGGACTCCGCATTTACGAGCGGTCTGCTCCATGACCTCGGTCGAGTCATCTTCGCCGAGGCGTTGGGAGACCAGTACATCCGGGTCATTGAAACTGCTCGACGCCTCCAATCCCCGCTGGAGTTGGTCGAGTCCCGCATGCTGCTCCTCAATCACGCCGACGTGATGGACCGGTTGTTGAACGCCTGGAAGTTCCCGAAGCACTTGGTGGAACCGATCATGTACCACCACCTCTCTGCGGGGAACGTACGAGGCGTCGCGCCATCGCGGGTGTCGGAGATTCTGCGGCTGGGTCTGGCCAATCGACTTGCTCACGCGATGCTCCTTGGAACTAGCGGCAATGAGACGACGTATCCGACAGAGGAACATTGCCGCGCTCTGAACATTTCGCCCGCGACGATCCGGGCGATTGAGGAGTCGGCGCGAGAGCAGACAGATGACACCAAGTTCGCGCTGATGTCGCATGCGACCGGAGAGCCTTGGCCCCGTCGATCTGAGCAACTCCGAGCGACGTTGACCGTACCGTTCAGGCCTCTGTACGTCAGCGCTGCTCCAGAGATTGATGCGTATCGGATCTTCTGTAGAGAACTGTCCGAACCAACGAGCGAAGAGCCACCGAATCTTGCTGTAGTTCATATCGCTGCTGCCAAGGAACGCGGCGTGTTGGCTGAACTACTTGTCAGTGCGGAGCAGCAGGCTGGAGTCAGAGAGCTACCGACTTTGATGCTGTCGCCGGCGGGCCAAGTTGTCTTGGACGATGGCGCAATCGGCGCTCGGAAATGGCAGGTGCTCAGCACTCCGACCCCCGTTTCTCGATTCATTGCAGCCGTCAACGCTCTAAACGGATGTGATACGGTGCGAATCGCGGCCTGAGTTCCGCCGACAAGCGGCAGTTTACGCGGCGAACCACCACTCTAACGCAGCCGGACTTTGCGGAGAACGCGGCGAAGTTGTTCATCTTGCCGTTCCGGCATTTCGGTGGTCACCGAACAACGATCGGCACTGCACCCCGAGTAAGAAACGCCCGGGCTAGATCCGGGCGTTCGTTCAGGGGCCTTTGCATTTGCTTGGATTCAACTTTGCTTCACAGTCGTGAACAGCCCGCGTTCTGCTTTTTTAAACCGCGCCTTGGACCCCAGCGTCTTGATCTCGCGCCCGATCGCCGCTGACAGGGTGGCAGCAGGGGTCTTGCCGCCCGGGCTCTTCCAGAGACCGCTGGTTGCCATCGCGTCCACCAGGTCCTGGACGCGCATCGGCTTGCCCGCCTTGGCGATGACCTGCGCCGCCGCGTCGAGCGCGCTCAGCCGCGACCGCTTGGCTTTGGGGCCACCCTTGGGCGCGATCTCGTTCTTGGGAGCCTTATTCCCTCGCTTCGCCCCCCCGGCCACCTTGGCCACGGGGGTTGCCTTGGGCGGCGACGTCTTGCCGTCCAACCGTGCCTGGATCGAGTCGATCACGGCCTTGCGTGACTTCTCAGTGGCGGCGATCGCGACATCGGGCTTCTTGACGGTCGCCTCCGCCTTGGCAGGCTTGGCGCTCTTGGCGGGCTTGGACTGGGGGGCCGACTTGGACTTCTTGCTGCTCATGACACTTCTCCATGCTTCGAGACTCGCGCCGCACGCTGCGGCGCGCAATCACCGTGCACCCGGTCTCCCGGCTGGCAGTGGGGGGTGGTTCGAGGCGTTCGCCGATCAGCGACCGAAGACGTGCTCGGCAAGCCCGGCGATGAACAGGTCGACGATCACGGCCGCGGCGGGGGTGGTCGGCTGGAGGTCCCACCCGCGATCGAAGCAGGCGACGGTGTCGCCCCGTGGGGCAATGGCGAGCCAGAGCTTGGAGATCCGGCTGCCTTCAAGCTCGAAGCCCGGGTCAGCGGCGTGTTCGGGGAAGACCAGCGCCTCGAAGCGGTGACCGGCGATGGTGCCGCTGACCCAGACACCCCCGACGCCCATGCGGCGGGGTTCGGTGCGCTTCATGGCAAGGGTGTCCAGGATCTCGCCCGGGTCGAGTTCGTGCGGCGTGCAGGTGTGCATGGCGTCTTGCTCCGTTGGCTTGCTGTGGCGTTCCATGACCACCACTAGGGCGTCAGGTGGCCTGAACATCAAGGGCTATTTCGTGAATCGGCGCATGTGGGCGGTTGCCCACAATGGCGCGCTCGGAAGGGCTCTGAATGTGGGCAAGTCGCAAGTTCTCAGGTGCCTTTTGGTCGTTCCATTTGCGGATAAACCGTGATTCTCACGGCGTAAAATCAGCTTTGTGAACTGCAGCGCACATCTAGTTCCCGACGCATATGCTCTCTGAAAGTCAATTCCATGAATGCCACGCGATCAGAATTGGCACCTTCGACAAAGAGCCCCGTAGTGCTCGTGACTGGACTTCCGCGCACCGGTGTATCGCTCATGGTCAGCATGCTTAAGGCGGGCGGATCCGATGTCCAGCATGTCGATCCCGACGGCCTCATCGGAGTAGGAGCGTTGCGGGGTCACCATTTGGGCGATGAACATCGCCCGGATCAAGTGCTCGAAGTCCCCCATGGGCTGCTGCATTGGATGGGACGCCAGAGGTCCTACCGCGTCATCCTGATGCAGCGTTCCATTGAAGATGTGGTTGCTACCCAGCACGCAATCATCGGAATCCGCGTCAGCCACGCCAAGATCCGCGCTCGCTACCGGACCCAGCGTGACGAGATGGAGAACACTCTCCGCAATCCCAGGATCAGTGTGGACGTGTTGCGGGTGCCGTTCGACCAACTGCTATATGACCCTCACGGGTGTGCGCTCGAGATCTGTCAGTTTGCTGCAGTCGTCGCTGGAGTTCTTGATCCTATCCGGATGGCCGGTGTCGTTACGCGAAACCCAAGCTATAAGACGCCGGCGACGAGCACTGCGGATGCCTAGATCGCCACCTTGGCCGCGTTGAAGTGAGTAGCCAACAGGACACGCTCGGCGGCACAAATCTCGAAGCTGGGGTTTCTCATAGAGAAATTGTTCAGGAGTGCACGATCACATTGCCGATGACGGATTTAATTCCTTGACGCGATAGAGGAAGTCAGAGTGCGACGTCTGCACAACGTCGCCAGCGTGGCGCCTGCCCGATCGGTTCATCGCGGCCGATCGACGACAAGCTGAACCACCCCCATCCTCATCAGGACCATTGTTCATGCGCATCCAATCGATCGCGTGTTCGCGCATCAACTGCGCGCCGTACAACCCCCGCAAGGACCTCCAGCCCGGCGACCCCGAGTACGAGAAGCTCAAGAAGAGCCTCGACGAGTTCGGCTGCGTGGAGCCCTTGGTCTGGAACAAGCGCACCGGCCACCTTGTCGGCGGCCACCAGCGGTTCAAGGTCCTGCTCGCCCAAGGGGCCAAAGACGCCCAAGTCAGCGTCGTCGACCTCCCCATCGAGCGCGAAAAAGCCCTCAACCTCGCCCTCAACAAGATCGCGGGCGCATGGGACGAGACCAAGCTGGCGGAGCTGCTCGATGAGCTGATCCACCTGCCGGACTTCGACCTCACGTTGACGGGCTTCGATATGCCGGAGGCACGAGACCTGATCGCGGAGATCCTCGGCGACGACCAGCCGGAGAACTTCGACGTCGAGGCCGAGATGGCCGCCGCGCACCAGCGCAAGCCGGTCACCAAACCCGGCGAGATGCTGGCGCTCGGTCAGCACCGCCTGCTCTGCGGCGACTGCACCGACGCCAAGCAGGTGCGGAAGCTGATCAAGGAGTTCGGCACCCGCGCGATCCTGTTCTCAACGGACCCGCCGTACCTGGTCGGATACGACGGGATGAACCACCCTGCTTCCAAGAAGAAGCCCCGAGCAGCGAATCTCGAGTCCGCCACGGCGGATCTTCGATCGCGAATCGAGAAGAAGCGATCAACCACTGTTGCTGCGAAGCGATCAACGGCTCCGCCGCCCAAGGCGGACGCCAACAAGGACTGGTCCGGCACCTACGGCATCACGTGGGACGACTTCGATGCCAACCCAGACCTCTACGACAAGTTCATCGCGGTCGCGATCGCGGAAGCGATCACCAAGGACGCAGCCTGGTACTGCTGGCACGCTTCCCGGCGTCAGGCGATGCTCGAGGAAGTCTGGACCAAACACGGGGCATTCGTGCACCAGCAGATCATCTGGTGCAAGGACCGGCCGATCCTGACCAGGAGCTGGTACTCGTGGCAGCACGAGCCGTGCCTGATGGGCTGGATCCGGCCCAACAAGCCCCCACGAAGAGCCGTCGATGTGCTGCCGAGCGTCTGGCAGGTGCCGACGATTCCCGTCGGTGCGCCCACCGAGCATCCCACCAGCAAGCCATTGCAGCTCTTCGAGATCCCGATCAGACAGCACACGCTGCCCAATGCGCTCATCTACGAGCCCTTCTGCGGCTCGGGCAGCCAGCTCATCGCCGCTGAGCGCCTCGGCCGGCGCTGCGCCGCCATCGAGATCAGCCCGGTGTACTGCGACGTCATCGTGCGACGTTGGATCGCAACAGTGGGGGAGGCCAGAGCCCCCGCCGATCTCGTCAAGCGCTACAAGCTCGATGAGCCGGCGCGGAGCGAGGCCGCATGAGCAGTTCATCGACGGCGCAGCCGAGCGCCAAGCCGGTCATGGAACTGATCCAGCAGCTGCGTGCGGGCTCTCTGGCGGGCAGTTCGCTGGCCATCGAAGACCGCCGCGCGTGCGTGGAGTATCTGACCGCCGAGGGGTACTCGGTGGCCGAGGTGGCGGGGATGGACCTGCTGTTTGACCGGCGCCTCTCGTACCCGATCCCATACGGCGGATCGGTCAGCACCAGGTCCACCGTTTCCGTTCAAATCCACGCCAACACGCGCGTGCCTCATCGGATTAGGTATTCATCGCCTCGCTATCCGGCCCGAGATACGCCCTGATACGCCTCAACGGTCTTTCGAACGGCCGTTGAGGAGGTATCGATGGGCAAACATTCCAGCATCCAGATCACGGACGGCGAGACCGGCGACCTACCGTTTGACGCCAGCGAATCCAAGCGACCACGCAGCCGTGGCCCAACGCCACACCGTGCGACTCGTGCCGTCGGCTACCTGCGCCGATCCACCGACCGCCAGGAGCAGTCGATCCCGGACCAGAAGCGCGCTGTCGAACGCTACGCCGAGGAGAACGGCCTGCGGCTCCTCCGGTGCTACGTCGACGACGCCATCAGCGGCACCAGCACGATCGGCCGTAAGGCTTTCCAGCAGATGATGGCCGACGCCGCCGCACCTGGCTGTGACTTCAGCGTCGTGGTGGTCTACGACGTGAAGCGCTTCGGGCGTGTCGGCAATGACGAGGCGGGCTACTACAGGCATCTCCTGCGGCAATCAGGCGTCGAGGTCCACTACGCCAGCGAGGGCTTCACCGGCGACGGCACCGACGACCTGCTCCGTCCCGTCAAGCAATGGCAGGCACGGCAGGAGTCCAAGGACCTCGCCAAGGTGGCGATCCGAGGGCTGGTCTCCAAGGCGACCATCGCCAAGCACGCCAACGGCGACAAAGCGGGCGGCTTCTGGATGGGCGGCGCACCGCCGTTCGGATTCGACCTTTGCTATGAGAGCCAGAGCGGCCAGTTCCTGTTCTTCCTCCGGTACGAACGCGACGGCACCAAGCAGATGCTCAACGAGAAGGGAGAACCGGTCCGCATCCTCGCTCGGGGTGAATCCATCGCGGTCTCGAAGCGCGACCGCTGCACGCTGGTGCCCAGCGATAAGGAACGGGTGAAGACCGTCAAGCTGATCTTCCGGCTCTATGTCGAGGAGCGCAAGGGTCTGAAAGCCATCGCGGACCACCTCAATCGCAAGGGCGTGCCGACGGCGCGTGGCCCGGAATGGTCGGGCCACTACAGCGGGCAATGGGCGATGACGACGGTCCGGGCCATCCTCCTCAACCCGGCGTACTCGGGGGACCTTGCGTGGAACCGAAGAACTGATGCTCGATTCTTCCGCATCGCGGGCGACGGTCGAGCCATCGAACGCAAGGCAATCGGAGGCAAGAACGGTCGTCGGCTGGAACCCAACGACGAGGCCGACTGGCTGGTGACCCAAGACGCTCACCCCGCGCTGGTGCCGCGTCGCGTGTTCCATGAGGCGAAGGCACTCATGCAGCAGGCCGCGATCGCGAGCGCTGGGGATCCAACGTCGGATCAGCGGGTGACCGGCGGTTGGACCGGCCCTCGGTCACGGTTCCTCCTGTCGGGTCTGATCCGGTGCGCTCATTGCCAGAGTCGCTATGAGGGTTGTATCGATCCCAGCGGCGCGAAGCCCAAGGACGGATCGCCACGCGCCAAGTGCTACTGCTACGCCTGCGGCGGCTACATCCGGCGGGGTCGAAGTGTCTGCAAGCGGGGTGCGGTGCCGCAGGCGGCGATTGAGGAGGCGGTAATCCGAGCCGTCCTGAAGGCCTACGAGCCGTTCACGGGCGATCACGGCCGCAAGGCGTTGGCGGGAGCGGTGGGGGAGTCGATCGGCTCGGAACGCGAGCGGGCGATTGAGCGCGGCGCGGAGATCGAGCACGCGATCAACAAGCTCGAACTCACGACTCGGAACCTGCTCGACAACATCACGGCGGGGAACCGAGCGGCTGTGGACGCACGGCTGAAGGAGCTCCAGCGCGAGCGTGAGTTGCTGGAGCACGAACGGGATGAACTGGAGCACGCATCGCTCGGTCGCGAGGAGATCAAGGCGCTGATCGACGACACCGCACGGTTCGTGGCGTGCTTGGATGGTCTGTTGAAGGAGGGCGCGGTGAACGAACGGCAGGCGGCGATCCGGCGCTGCGTCGAATCGATCAACTACGACCGCGACACGGGAAGGGCGAAGTTGCACATCCGGCGTGTGCCGATCGTGATGGGCGGCGCGAAATCAGATGCGCAAGCTTTGTGTAGTGTTCAGATCGCCGTGAAGGCGTGATCCAAAACGAGAACAGGCAGGGTTTCTCGCACGACAAACTCTGCCTGCTTGCGGCGACTTGGCCGATTGCTGATTCCACAGATACGACGTCCCCGCGTGGCGGGGGATATGTACGTATCTATCTCAAGGGACAATGACCCCACGGGGATTCGAACCCCGGTTTCCAGGATGAGAACCTGGCGTCCTAGACCGGGCTAGACGATGGGGCCGGTCGAGTGGCGAAGTCTACGGGCGTGGGGCCGGACGTCAAATCGGGCGAGTGACGGGCCTTGCGGGCCTCAGGGCGTCGGAACGAGCAGGGTGGCGCGGCGCATCTGGGCCAGCGCGTACACCGCCGCTTCCTCTGGTTCGCGGCCAACGACGCCGCCGACGGCATTGCCGGCGCGGTCGCGCCATTAGGCGCGAT